>CAVFPQ010000091.1:0-9477 GCA_963624415.1 Acutalibacteraceae bacterium
CATTCCTTTAAGTCAGTCGCTTACCGCTTAAAAAGTTCTCACAAACACATATTCTGTTTATCTGTTGATTCGGGGAAGGAAAAAGAATGAAAGACAAAAAAGTGATTATATATGCGGCAATAGCCGTCGTTGCGGTTGTGGCTGTTATTATCTGCTCGCATTTCGCAAAGGGCAAAAACGAAAACGAAAGTGAAAACGGCATGAGTGAAACAGTCGAAACCGTTGCTGACTATGCTGTTCCTGGCATACAAACAGAAACCGAGGGAACACGGGAAACCGAACCCGAGGCAACTGTTCCCGAAACAACCGAAGAAATTACCACCGAAAAGGTGACAGAACCCAAGACCACACAGCCGAAAACAACCGAGCCGAAAACAACCGAGCCGAAAACAACCGAGCCGAAAACCACAATTCCGACTACAACAACTCCCGTGACAGAGGCTGTTGAAAACAGTGTAAAGGACGGCGCACAGGGCACAACATCAAAGGGATACAGCATCGTTGTCAAAAACGGAATTACATATATCGGCGGAATTATGGTTGTAAACAAGACATATTCCGTACCGTCATCCTATGCTCCGGGCGGACTTGTTTCGGAGTGCTCATCGGCGTTTAATAATATGCAGTCTGCGGCTGCCGCGGAGGGGCTTAACCTCTATGTCGCATCCGGCTACCGCTCGTATTCACTTCAGCAGAGTCTCTATTCCCGTTATTGCAACCGTGACGGACAGGCGGCGGCGGACAGATATTCCGCGCGTCCCGGTCACTCCGAGCATCAGACGGGCTATGCGATAGATCTGAACTCAATAGCCTATTCCTTCGCCGACACGGCAGAGGGCAAATGGGTTGCTGCAAACTGCTATAAATACGGATTTATTCTCCGCTATCCACAGAATAAAGAAAGTCAGACGGGATACCGCTATGAGCCGTGGCATATACGCTATGTCGGCACGGCACTCGCCAAAGAAATCTATGACAGCGGATTGTGCCTTGAGGAGTTTTTCGGAATAACATCGATATACGGATAAGCAGACAAAAGATTAATTAACAATTAACATGTCGGAAGTCCTGCGGACTTGATTTATATAAGCTTTGCAAAATTGTAACTTGAGTCTTATAAATCAAAATAAATCGGTTTTTTTTGATATTATTTCTGACTTTTTTCAATAAACGGCAAAAAAATAAAAAAAGTTCTTGACAAAGCATAAAAGCTGTGATAAACTACTCCTTGCTTGAGAGGTAACACTTTCATTCAGTCGGTGTCTATAACACTGAGGTTCCACCCGTTCCCATCCCGAACACGGTAGTTAAGCTCATCTGTGCCGAAAATACTTAGCGGGCAGCTGCTTGGGAAGATAGGTCGTCGCCGACACTTAACGCACTCATTTTTGGGTGCGTTTTTCTTTGCTCAAAAATGCAATTTGCCTAAATCCGTTCTTGACAAACCGTATTTCAAATGATATAATTCTTTTCGTTGCAATATGCTGGTGTGGCTCAATGGCAGAGCAGCTCATTCGTAATGAGCAGGTTGATGGTTCGATTCCGTTCACCAGCTCCAAAGGTCGGGGTTATATAATCCCGGCTTTTTTATTTTTTCTCCGAACAAAAAGTTTCGGGTTGAAAATTCCGAAAATCTCCGATTGAAACTCCCTAATCTTTCGGGTTGAAAATTCCGATAATCTCCGATTGCACTTGCGAAATCTTTTTTTTCGGTGTATACTGCTCTCAGAGTTGGCAAAACACTATGAACAAAAACGATTACAGCCCCGGAATTGTCGATAAAATTTTAGATGATTATCTTGCGACTTTCGGTAATGATTTACAGACACTCGTTTTTTTGTTTGAATCGTTGTGCGAACGGGATCTTAAAATATATGCACAATCCTTCGGTGCGTCGCTTTATCATTATCAGGACTACGAAGGCAGGAAGATAGACGCAGTAATTGAACTGAAGAGCGGCGAGTGGTGTGCGTTTGAAATAAAGCTCGGTGCAAATCAGATTGATGCCGCCGCAAACAGTCTTATCAGGATAAACGAAAGCATTAAAAACAGCCTCGCAGGCAGACCGGCAAAGATTTTGTGCGTTATATGCGGTCTGTCAAATGCGGCATACAAAAGACCGGACGGTGTATTTGTAGTTCCCATTACGGCATTAAAGAATTGATATTTATAAGGGAGAGTAAAATGAAAAATTTTTCAAAGCTTATCTTAACCGCAATCATTGCCTTGCTCACTTTTGTTTTTGCCGCCGTTACTGCCGGAGCGGAAATATATTCGCTGTCCGTTGACGGCTATTCCGACAAAAACACGGGCTTCACCGTAAGGTGGCAGGACGGCACTAATAAAACATACAATCTTTATATCCCGTCGACTGCCGAAGAAAATGTCCGTGTCAGCTATATTGCGGACGGCGTAGTAAAGATTGACGGCAAAATTCTGTCCGACGGCGCTAAAACGGATATTTTCAAAAATGAGGGTACATATACCCTTGTCGAAGGCAACGATACATATACTCTCAATGTGTACCGCATGACACTCCCGACCGTATTTGTCGCCACAAACGGTTCAAAAACGCCCGAAGGTATGACAACTCTCGAGTGGCTCAGACAGAACAAAGAGCATAAAGACAAGGACGGCACCGTGGCAATTATCGACAATGACGAAAATATGACGGTTCAGTATTCCGGAAAGCTCAGTCAGATAAAGGGCAGAGGCAATTCCACATGGACAAAATATTCAAAAAAGCCGTTTAACATAAAGCTCGATAAAAAAGCGTCTATTTTCGGAATGGACAAGAACAAATCGTGGTGTCTTCTCGCAAACTGCGGTGACTTGTCGCTCTCTCGGAATATTCTCGCGTATAATCTCGCCAATGAAATGGAAATTCCGTACACATCCCTGCAGTATTCCGTTGATTTTTATATTGACGGTGAATTTCAGGGCGTATATACAATTTGCGAAAAGGTTGAAATAAACAATGGCAGAATCGATATAACCGACCTTGAGGAGGCAAACGAGGCGGCAAACCCCGATATAGATATAGAAGACTGCAAAAGAAACTGCTCAAACGGCAATCTCAACACCAACACGGCGGGCTTTTATAAATGGGTTGACATTCCGAATAACCCCGAGGATATAACGGGCGGTTATGTGCTCGAAACCGAAATTCAGAGCCGCTTTGCCAATGAAATATCCGGCTTTGTCACATCAAGGGGCGTGTGCATTGTCATTAAATCCCCCGAGTACGCTTCAAAAGCCGAGGTTGAGTATATAAGAGAAGTCTATCAGAAATTTGAAGACGCAGTTTACAATGAATACGGCTTTAACGAAAATAATCATTATTCGGAGCTTTGCGATGTCGATTCTCTTGTGAAAATGTATATCGCCAATGATTTGTGTCTTAATCAGGATGCCGGCAACACAAGCTTCTATCTTGTAAAGGATGCCGACAAAACGGACGAAGAGGGCAATGTAACTCAGTCGGAATTTGTCGCGGGGCCGCTGTGGGACTATGATAACAGCCTTGCCAATATGAACGATGTCACAAACAGATGGCTCGGCTCAAAAAATTATGTTTATGATGATCCCAGATCCACATGGGTGCGTGATGACCTCTATTATTTCCCGACCGGAACAATAGCAAACCTTCTGCACAGACTCTACGATTTTAAGGATTTTGAGGAAGCCGTAAACAAATATTACAGCGAAAATCACACGACATGGGTAAACAATATGCTGGGTACGGCAACCGCACTTCAGACGGAATTAAAGCACGATGCCATATTAGACGGCATAAAGTGGAACAGATTTCGCACGAAAAATGCGTCAACCGTTGAACAGAAGAGAAATTCCGAATTTGACAAGCTTCGTTCGTTTATTTCCGCACGTGACGCGTTTCTGACCGAATATTATACACAGGATCACAGTGTAGCCGTAAAAAAGGCGGACACAAGAACCTTTATCGAGAAAATTGCGGATATTCTTAAAGCCCTTATAAAAAGCATTGTGAATACCATTAAAAATTCGGGATTTTTCAACAGAGAGACCGAGACTCAAACGCAGATTGAATCAACCGTAACGCCGACCGAAACAACCGTTCCGTCGGAATATTCCTCCGAAATTCAGTCCTCGGAACAGTCAACCGAAGCCGAGCCCTCGGAGCAGACAACCGAAGCCGAGACCTCGGAGCAGACAACCGAAGCCGAGCCCACGGAGCAGACAACCGAAGCCGAGACACAAGCACAGACAACAGAAAATCCGACAATGACCGAACAGCCGGAAGTCAGCGAATAAAGATACGTTCTCAGCTCGCCTGTGCGGTAACCCCCCCCCGACAGAGCCTCTAATCTCACCTTTTGCGAAGCTTTACAATCCAAGGCACGCAGTGCCTTCCGACATTGTTAATCATTAATCGTTAACTACTAATTATTAATGACATTCTCTCCACTATGTGATATAATATCATAAACCAAAATATCAGCGAGGTGTTATCCTATGAAGAAATTTTCAAAAATTCTTTTTACCGCGTTTTCGGCAGTGCTTATAATCGTGCTTTCGTGCGTTGCCGCTAATGCCGAAATTACTTCATTTTCCGTTGACGGCTATTCCGACAAGAATACCGCCTTTACGGTAAGATGGCAGGATTATTCCGACGGCGCGTATACCGTATATATTCCGTCAACCGCCAAAGACAGCATAACGGTACACTATGTCGCCGACGGCAAAATAACCGTAAACGACACTGTAATTGCCGACGGACAGAAGACAGACATTTTTGCGGAAGAAGGCATTTATACACTGTCTGACAATACGGGTAGTGTAAAGCTTAATGTATACAGACTGACACTTCCGACCGTATTTGTCGCCACAAGCGGAAAGAACACTCCCGACGGAATGACAACTCTCGAGTGGCTTAAACTCACAAAAGAAAATAAAGACAAAGACGGCACAATCGCCATTGTCGATAATGACGAAGAAAAAACCGTGCAGTATTCCGGAAAGCTCAGTCAGATAAAGGGCAGAGGCAACTCCACATGGGACTATGACAAGCGTCCGTTTAACATAAAGCTTGACAAAAAAGCCAAGGTTTTCGGAATGGATAAGAACAAGTCGTGGTGTCTGCTTGCAAATTATCTTGATTCTACGCTTTCCAGAAATACACTTGCCTATAATTTCGGCAACGAAATGGGAATAAAGTACACATCTTCTCAGGCATCTGTCGACTTCTATATCGACGGCGAATATCAGGGTGTGTATAACATCTGCGAAAAAGTCGAAATAAATGACGGCAGAATTGAAATAACCGACCTTGAGGAAGCAAACGAGGCGGCGAACCCCGATATTGACATAGAAGAATGCGCTCGCAATTGCTCAAACGGCAATATAAATTCAAACACTGCGGGCTTTTATAAATGGGTTGATATCCCCAATGATCCCGAAGATATAACCGGCGGCTATGTGCTCGAAACGGAGCTTCAGGAGCGTTTTAAATATGAAGTATCGGGCTTTGTCACAAACAGAGGCGTGTGCGTTGTCATAAAATACCCCGAATACGCTTCAAAAGCCGAGGTTGAGTATATAAGAGAAGTCTATCAGAATTTCGAGGATGCCGTGTATAACAAATACGGCACAAACGGCACGGATTATTATACCGACCTTGTTGATATGGATTCCATGGTAAAAATGTATATCGCAAATGATTTTCTTCTCGGACTTGATTCATCCGTTACAAGCTTCTATTTTACAAAGGATTCCGACAAGCGTGACGAAAACGGCGAAGTTACCGAAAAATCAAAGCTTGTTGCCGCACCGCTGTGGGATTTTGATAATTCACTCGGCAATGTGACTCTTGAAAAGTCCAGAGGTATCGGTTCAAAAACATACAGTTTTGACGATCCGACATCAACATGGATTCGTGACGGTCTCTATAACCGTGCCGACGGTACAAAAATTTCTCATATGCTTCACAGACTTTATGATCATAAGGATTTTGAACAGGCCGTAAATGAGTATTGGCAGGCACATCACGAGGAGCTTGTAAGCTCAATGCTGTCACTTTCAACCGAACTTGAACAGACTCTCAGTCATGATGCACTTATAGATGCCGCAAAATGGAATATATTCAAAACAAAAGATTTCGCTTTGATTTCCGAAAAACGCACGGCTGAATTTGACAGACTTCGTTCGTTCATAAAAGACAGAGATGCCTTCCTGACCGAGTATTATACACAGGACAATTCCGAAAGCGTTGATACCGGCACTCTTCTCGAAAAGATAACCGCGCTTCTTAAACCGATTATCGAAAAGATTATGGAAATGCTTAAGAAGCTGGTTGTAATACGCGGAGAAATAATTAGCAATTAGCAATGAGTGGTCAGTGGTCAGTATTCGGTGACCGGTGGCCGAGGAAGACATTGCGTGTCTTGAATTGTGTGGTTTTCAGCTGAATTTAAGATTTTGTCTTTCGTGTTGCCGAATTGTTACAAACAATTAACATTTTACACACCGTCTGTTAATATTCACAAACAGGCGGTGTTTTTTTCGTTAAGTATGCATATTTCTTTTTTTGTTAAACAATAGTAAAATATATTATGTAAAAAAATACTTGGGGCTTTTGTCACGCAAAATTATAAATACGGCGTCTGTTCAATTCCCTTTTTTTGCAATGTATTTTTGATTTTGAGGCATACGGCTCCTAAAAAAGGAGAACCCGGCAATGAAGAAAACATTTAAGAGTACATTGTCCGTCTTTCTGGCGGCACTTATGATACTCTCATCCATCGCCATCGCATTCGCTGCGATAACGGAAATTACTCCTTCAGGCTCAATTACATTCTATGTGCCCGAAGGCGTATATCTCACACCCAGCGACAATGGCTCAACAACAGATACTGCCGCGCAGTATTACATGAACAACAATGACGCAAACGGTGCGTACAAACAATCGGCAACCGAAACCATTGGCCGTATCTATTTTAATTCGGCAAATGCCACAAGTGTCAGCATAACGTATTCATTCGGCACAAAGGGCTCTGTTTCGGGCACACTGTCGTCAAACACCGGCAAGCTCAGCAGTGAAATTAAAATAGTCGCGGGCAATACAAATCAGCTGCTGACCTGGACTGCCACATATAAGTGCAGAGACGGTGCCACACGTGTTGCCACAGCACATACATATATCTATGTGCCGAATAAGTACCCCACAGGCGCAGGATATGATGTAGGGTCAGACGGCAGCAAAGGTGAATGCTATGTCGGCGGTCTTCAGGTACTCTGGGGCGCAAATGCTTCGGCTGCAGGCTCATATGGTGTTTATGACGCCGCAAAGCTCAACGGATCCGGACTTACCTTTTATGATAACCATCAGCCTACAAATTCCGGTCATATCAGCACAAATTTCAATCCCAAGTATGTGAATTATGCTCACCCCGCTGCAACAAGTACAGACTCCGGCAAACCCGTAAGTGAAACAGCACCTATAGCATACTACTATGTTGACGGTTCTCGTTTTTCAAACACAGATCAGGTCCCAAACTTCCGTTACGGTCTTACAATGACGGATGACGAGAAAACCGTAAACACGGGACTTATCCTTCAGCTTGAAACTTTGGTCGGTGATGATCTTGCCGAATATGTCAACAAAAATCCTAAGAGTGATGTAAATGATACCAAGTGTATCGCCGATACCGAGCAGGTTATTTACAGCTTTTCGGGCTCCGGTACCATTATGGGAACTCTGTCTCCGAGTATTGCAATAAGCAGTATTACAAACGGTTCCGCATCGTACAGATTCCACGCGTATCTTCACGGCAACGGAAAAAAGGGATACGGTGACTGCTACGTCAGTGTTTTTTCACCCTTTACGGTTTACAACACTAACAAGGGCAATCTGAGAAACTATTATTACAGCTGTATCGCAAATTCTTATGAAAATCAGCAGGAGAAGTTTACGGCGGCTACATGGAACGCATACAAAACCGCATTTAATAATGCCGGTTCCGTTCTCGGCAACCCATATGTTTCCGCGTCAACCGTAACAAGCGCATATAATTCCCTTAAGGATGCCTATGAAAAGCTGACTGTTGAAAAGCATACTGCGTACGCACGCTATGTTGCGCTTAATCATCAGGGTTCTGTGGGCTATGCCGTAAATGCACTTGCCACAGGCAAAACGACAAGCGAATCCTTAAAATACACAGGTGCTTCGACTCTTAAAATCGAAAATTCGTTTGACGGCTACAAAATCTACGGTTATAAAGCAAATCAGAGTGACACGATTGGCTACACATCGTATTCATCCGGTCTTTCGGGCTTCACAACAACGTCAAGCAATACTCTTACTCTTTACAGAGCTGACGGCGACAAATACTACACATTCTATTATATCCCGTATGATTATACGATTACTCTTAATGCCAACGGTGCGACACAGGGCGGCGAATCGAGCATCCTGCTGTCATACGGCGACAACTTCTATAAAGACACCAAGTGGACAAACAAGATGACCGCCGACATGAACAATGTTACCGTTCCGTCAAGAACCGGCTACATTTTCGACGGCTTCTATGATGCCAAAACCGGCGGCAAGCAAATGATAGATAAAAACGGCTATCTTACCGCAAATGCCTCTGTCACGGCATACACGGCAGACACAACGTGGTACGCTCGTTGGATTCCGATAACCTATAAAATAAACTATATAGACAACGGCTCCACAAGCGGCACTATGGCGGCATCCGATCATACATACGGCACGGAAAAAGCGCTTTCGACGAATGAATATAAGCGTATCGGCTACACATTCTCCGGCTGGTCGACATCGTCAACAGGTTCGGCACTTTACGGCGACGGTGAGAATGTTAAAAACCTCACTGTTACTGACGGTGACGAGATAGACCTCTATGCTGTCTGGACCGTAAATCAGTATACAATAGTATATAACGGCAACGGCGCAACAGGCGGCTCGACAGCGTCCACTGTATGCACATACGGCAAGGCTTTCTATATAGCTTCAAACGGCTTTGAAAAGACAGGCTATGTTTTCAAGGGCTGGGCGACAGAACCCGACGGCGGGGTTGTTTATTCGGCGACACAGAAAATAGAAAACAGTCTGACCGATGAAGCCGGCAAGGTTATTAATCTTTACGCTGTCTGGAAGCCCACACAGCATCTTATAAAGTTCGAAAACTACGACGGCGTTGTGCTTCAGTCCTCCCGTTGTGATTACGATTCGATGCCCGTTTACGGCCGTGCGACACCCGCAAAGCCCTCAACGGCAAGTGAAGTTTTCACATTTGCAGGCTGGTCACCCGAAATTTCCAAAGTAACAGGCTCAAAGACATATACAGCGCAGTTTACTTCCGAACCGAGAAAGTATACAATCAGATTCGTTGACGAGGACGGCACGCTTCTTCAGGAAAGTGAAGTTCCCTACGGCACTGTTCCGGCATTCGAGGGCAAAACTCCCGAAAAAGCGGC
>CAVFPQ010000092.1:0-8644 GCA_963624415.1 Acutalibacteraceae bacterium
GCATTATGCATTATGCATTCTACATTATAACAGTCTTCCGACATTGCTAATTGCTGACTGCTAATTGCTAATTGCAATGCGAAGCTATACAATCAAAACGCTTTTGCGTTTTCCTTCATTATGCATTATGCATTATGCATTCTACATTATAACAGTCTTCCGACATTGCTAATTGCTAACTGCTAATTGCTAATTGAATAGCGAAGCTTATAAAATTCAAGACACGCAGTTTCTTCTTTGCTTTGGTTTGACGGACCGCTGCCGCCGGTCCTCATTAGTCGCTACGCCAAAAATCATTCACCGGATGATTTTTGCCTGCGACATTGCTAATTGCTGACTGCTAATTGCTAATTGCAATGCGAAGCTATACAATCAAAACGCTTTTGCGTTTTCCTTCATTATGCATTATGCATTATGCATTCTACATTATAACAGTCTTCCGACATTGCTAATTGCTAACTGCTAATTGCTAATTGTTTAGCGAAGCTATACAAATCAAGCCCGCAGGACTTCCTTGTATACCCCGGCCCCTTGCATTGCTTCTTGTTAATTTTTTAGCACTCCACATTGCAGAGTGCTAATATTTACAATTTGTTCATCGGAATAACATCTAATTGCAACAACATAGTGTTATTTTATACTTGCAAACAGAAAAGAAGGTTTGCAGAAAAGATTTCAACGAAACCGATAACAATCGGCGGACAAAAATAAAAAGTCAAAACGGAGGAATTTATCATGTTTGAAATTTTACCGATGAACCACACAAAGAATCATTACAACAGCTACAACCCCTATAATTCGGAAGACGAATTCGGCAGATCGCTCCTCGGCGCACTCAGCCCCTTCTTCGGCAGCTCGGCTACCGAGCTTTTCAGCACCGATATCCGTAAGGACGGCGACAATTTCATAATGGAGACCGATCTCCCGGGCTTCTCAAAGGATGACATTTCAATCGACATTGACGGCGACTACCTCACCGTTAAAGCCGTTCGTCATTCACTTCACGAAGACAAGGAACAGAAGAAGAACTTCATCCGCTGCGAGCGTTCCTACGGCGCATATCAGCGTTCGTTCGACATTTCGGGCATTGACTCAGCCAACATTTCCGCAAAATTCGACAACGGCGTTCTTACACTTACCCTTCCCTCAAAGAAGCCGCTTGAACCTAAGGCGAGAAAGCTGACAATCGAATAATCGATTTCCCCTCAAGGCCCGCGACACTCCCCCTGCCACGGGCCTTCATTAAAAAATGAACAATTGACAATAGCAAAAGCGTCCGGGGAATGAGGAAGTCCTGCGGATTCGGATTTATAAGCTCCTCAGGCATTAAACTTCTTTATTTGTCAGCACAAATATTACGCGAAGCTTTACAATTCAAAACGCTTCGTCGTTTTCCTTCCCCCGACCCCTCAATCACTACCCGAAAGAAGTGATATTTATGAATACACAGAACTACACACAAAAAAGCATAGACGCCATAAACGCCGCGCAGACTCTTGCAAGAAACAACGACAACCAGGAGCTGACGCAGGAGCATATGGCACTCGCCCTGTTAAGACAGGACTCCGGTCTTATTTCAACGGTAATCAACAAGACCGGCGCAAACGCAAACACACTTTCGTCCATGTTCAATTCCGCCGTAAACGCCTTGCCCAAGGTTCAGGGCGGTGAGCTCTATATGAGCGAGGATCTCGCAAAAGCCATGGCATATGCCGAAAAAGCGGCACAGGACATGAACGATCAGTATATTTCCGTCGAGCACATTATGCTCGGCATTATCAGAAAGCCTTCAAAAACCGTAAAAAGCATTCTCTCGAGTGCCGGAGTTGACGAAAAGAGCTTCCGTGAAGCCTTAAAGAGCATACGCGGTGCTTCAAATGCCGACACCGACGACCCCGAGTCCACATATAATGTACTTAAAAAATACGGCAGAGATTTAACCGAAGCCGCACGTGCCCGTAAGCTTGACCCGGTCATAGGCAGGGATGACGAAATAAGAAGCGTTATTCAGATTCTGTCACGCAAGACAAAGAACAATCCGTGCCTTATCGGTGAACCGGGTGTCGGCAAAACAGCCGTTGCAGAAGGGCTTGCACAGAGAATAGTAAAGGGCGACGTCCCCGATAATCTGAAAGAGAAAACCGTCTTTTCACTCGATATGGGCTCACTTGTAGCCGGCGCAAAATACAGAGGCGAATTTGAAGAGAGATTGAAAGCCGTTCTCGCCGAGGTACAGAAATCAAACGGCGACATAATCCTGTTTATAGATGAGCTTCATCTTATCGTCGGCGCAGGCAAAACCGACGGCGCCATGGATGCCGGCAACATATTAAAGCCCATGCTTGCAAGGGGTGAGCTTCACTGCATAGGTGCCACTACGCTTAACGAATACCGCCAATATATAGAAAAGGATGCCGCTCTCGCAAGGCGTTTTCAGTCCGTCATGATTGACGAGCCGAGTGTCGCCGACACGATAACCATTCTGAGAGGTCTTAAAGAGCGTTACGAAGTCTATCACGGCGTAAAAATTCAGGACAACGCCTTTATCGCCGCCGCAACGCTTTCAAACAGATATATAACCGACCGTTTTCTTCCCGATAAGGCAATTGACCTTGTGGATGAAGCGTGCGCACTCATAAAAACCGAGATGAACTCACAGCCGACCGAGCTTGACGAAATCTCACACAAGATAATGCAGCTCGAAATAGAAGAGCAGGCTCTGAGCAAAGAGACAGACAAAATCAGCATTGAGCATCTTGACGAAATCCGCAAGGAGCTTTCGGAGCTTCGCACAAAGTACGGCGAGATGAAAGCCGTATGGGAGCAGGAAAAAGAAAATATCGGCAGGACAGGCAAATTGAGAGAAGAGCTTGACCGTCTTACCGCCGAAATGGAAAAAGCGGAAAGCTCCTATGATCTTCAGAAAGCCGCAGAGCTGAAATACGGCAAAATCCCCGCAGTCAGAAAACAGCTCCGTGAAGCGGAAAACGGCGAACAGGGCGGCGAAAACCGTTTCCTGAGAAGTCAGGTCACGGAAGAGGAAATAGCGAGAATTGTCTCCCGCCATACCGGTATCCCCGTTTCAAAGCTTGCCGAGAGTGAAAGAAGCAAGCTATTAGAGCTTGATAAAATTCTGCACAAGCGTGTTATAGGTCAGGACGATGCCGTAAAAAGAGTCTGTGACGCAATTCTGCGTTCACGTGCCGGCATTGCCGACCCAAACAAGCCGATAGGTTCATTTCTGTTTATGGGCCCCACGGGTGTAGGCAAAACGGAGCTTGCGAAGGCGCTTGCCGAGGCACTGTTCGACAACGAAAAAGCCATGGTTCGTATCGATATGAGCGAATACATGGAAAAATACTCGGTGTCCCGTCTTATCGGTGCGCCTCCCGGATATGTCGGCTATGACGAGGGCGGTCAGCTGACGGAAGCTGTTCGCAGAAAGCCCTACTGCGTTGTTCTGTTCGATGAAATAGAAAAAGCGCACCCCGATGTATTCAACATACTTCTTCAGGTACTTGATGACGGCAGAATTACCGACTCCCAGGGCAGAACCGTTGATTTTAAAAATACCATTATAATTTTAACGTCCAATTTAGGAAGCGACATTATACTTGAGAACATAAAGGACGACGGGACTATAACCGATGAGGCACTGTCTCAGGTTCAGGACATTCTCCGCCGCTCCTTCAGACCGGAATTTCTCAACAGACTTGATGAGACTGTCGTGTTTAAGCCCCTGTCAAAAGAGAATGTGACAGGCATCGCGCGTCTTATCATAGCGGACATTAACAAGAGACTCGGCGACAAACGCCTCAGCGTGAATGTATCGGACGATGCGGTCACAATGCTTGCCGACAGAGGCTACGATCCGATGTACGGCGCAAGACCGCTCAGAAGATATATTCAGAAAACCCTCGAAACCGATTCGGCAAAGCTTATCATCGCCGAGAATCCGGAACCCGACTCCGTTATAACCGTGACAACCGAAAACGGCGCTTTTAAGTTCGGCATTACCCCTCCGAGCATACGAAGCTAAGCGAAGTCAGAAACAGAATAAAAGTCAGCTGCGGGCAGGGATGTGACAGAATCTCCCGCGGCTGATTTTTTTGTCCGAAATAACATTCGTGTCATTTAGTGTGATTTTCGGCAGATTTTTCGTGTATTTTTACACGAATATTTTTGCAAAACCTGTTGATTTTCACACGAATATATTTTATACTCTGTTCGGAACCCCATTTCAGCCCTGCACTCGGCGTCAGCTTATAACTCCGGGTTCGCAGGACTTCCGACATTATTAATTGTTAATTATCAGAGAGGTTTTTATGTATCGCAAAATAATAAAGCAGCTCGAAAACTGGAGAATTTCCCCTTACCGCAAACCGCTTGTCGTGCAGGGCGCACGGCAGGTCGGCAAAACATACTCTGTGCTTGAGTTCGGCCGCACTCACTACGAAAATGTAGCATACTTCAATTTTGAGACAACACCGAAGCTTAACTCGCTTTTTGATGAAAATATAAGCCCCGATTATCTTATACCCTTGCTGTCTCACATATCAAACACAACCATAACAAAAGAAAAGACTCTCATTTTCTTTGATGAAATTCAGCTATGCGAAAGGGCACTTACAAGTCTCAAATATTTTTGCGAGGAAGCACCCGATTATCATATAATCGTTGCCGGAAGTCTTCTCGGTGTCGCCGTTAACCGTTCACTTTTCTCTTTTCCCGTCGGAAAGGTTGACGTAATGACAATGTACCCGATGGATATGGAAGAATTTCTGCTCGCAATGGATGAAGATACACTTGTAACGCAGATAAAAGACTCTTTTGAAAACAACACTCCCCTTCCGAGTATGCTTCATGATTACGCCATGGACTTATACCGCAGATATCTTGTCGTCGGCGGAATGCCCGAGTGTGTCAGGATGTACAAAGAAACACGGGACATGATTTTAATCCGCCACACGTGCGACACCATTCTTTCAAGCTACATGAACGACATGAGCAAATACAACAATCTTAATGAGATAAAAAAAACACACCTCTGCTATGACAGCATAACAACACAGCTCTCAAAAAAGAACACACGATTTCAATATAAGCTGATAAAAAAAGGCGCAAGAGCGGCGGAATTTGAAAATGCCGTTGAATGGCTGTGCCTGTCGGGCATCGTGTCGCGTGTCTATAAGCTTGACAGCATTAAAAAGCCCCTCGAAAACTATCGTGATATAGATTCATTCAAAATATACATTTCCGATTTGGGACTTCTGTGCGCGAAAAAAGATATTGACGCAAACGATATTCTGTTAATGTCCGAGGAGCTCAATAATTTCAAGGGCGGCATGGCTGAAAACTATGTAAACACTCAGCTTATCGCCGCCGGCTACCGCACTTTTTATTGGGAGAGTGATCGTGGCGCCGAAATAGATTTTATAATTCAACGTAACGGAAAAATAATTCCGATAGAGGTTAAATCCGCAGACAACACAAAGGCAAAAAGTCTTAATAATTATATTGCCATGTTCGGGCCCGAATACGCAATAAAGCTTTCTGCAAAAAACTTCGGTTTTAAGAACAATATAAAGACCGTGCCGCTCTATGCGGCATTCTGCATCTGATTTATTCCGGAAAAAACGCAATTAACACTTTTTTAATTGACAATTCCGCTATTTATGTTAAAATATTCACAACAAAGGTTCTTGGAGAGGAACATAAAAACTACTACTTTTTTCATCACACGAGGTGTTATATGAAAAAATATGACGTTATCGTTGTCGGTGCCGGTCTGTCCGGTCTGTCTGCCGCGCTCGAATGCCTTATGGCAGGCAAAAAAACACTGATTATCGAAAAACACAATCTGCCCGGCGGCTGTGCCACAAGCTTCTGCAGAGGCCGCTTTGAATTTGAGCCTTCGCTCCACGAGCTGTGCGGCATAGGTCCCGAAAACGATCCCGGCGAAGTCAGAAATCTGCTTGACCGTTTCGGCGTAAAGGTTGAATGGAAAAGCGTTGACGACTGCTTCAGATGCATTTCAACATACTCCGACGGCACTCCCATGGATGTAACTCTGCCCACAGGCGTACAGAATTTCATTGATAAAACAGAAGAATATGTACCCGGCAGCCGTCCCGCCATGACAAAATTCTTTGATCTTCTTGACGAAATAAGAAAGTGCATTGAGTATCTTGACGATCCCAAGCTTTCCGTTAAAAAGCTCATAAAAGAATATCCCGATGTTTTCAAGACTGCGGCATATTCAACGGAAGAAGTGTTTAATGCGCTCTCACTTCCGCAGAAATGCAAGGATATCCTTGCCGTTTACTGGTCATATCTCGGTGTTGATATGAAGCACCTTTCATTCTTCCATTATGCGGCAATGGTTCATAACTATGTCGCACGCGGCGCTTTTATTCCCACTCATACTTCACACGAGCTTTCAAGCGGTCTTGTTGAGCGTATAAGAGAGCTGGGCGGCGATGTCCGCTTTAACTGCAGAGCCGAAAGCTTTGTATTTGACGGCGATGTCTGCTGCGGCATAATCACAAATTCCGGTGAGGAAATTCTCGCCGATATGGTATTCGCAAACATTAACCCCGATATAATCTACGGCAAGATGATGGACAAAAATCTTGTTCCCAAAAGAGAAAAGAAAATGTCCGCAGCAAGAAACCGCGAGTTCGGCGGCCGTATGTTCACGGTTTATCTCGGACTTAACAAGACAGCAGAGGAGCTTGGCATCAAGGATTACAGCATATTCCTCGCAGGCTCCGCGGATTCCGTAAAGGAATACGAAAGCCTCAAGACCGTTGACACAAACAACTATTCAATCTTCCTCTGCTACAACATAGCAAACCCCGAAGTATCCCCCGAGGGCACGGCAATGTGCAGCTTTACCACAATGTTCAGCGGCACAAAAGACTGGGACAATGTTTCCGAGGAAGACTATGTAAAGCTTAAAAACAAAATGGCAAAGAAGATTATCGACAATTTCAAAGACAAGACAGGCATTGATCTTATGCCCTATATCGAAGAAATTTCCGTTGCTTCTCCCCTTACATTCGCAAGATATCTCGGCACACCCGAAGGCAGTGTTTACGGCTATCTGACCAAGGACTGGGACTCCATGCTCACAAGAACCGCCGGTCAGCTTACCGACTTCCCCATCAAGGGATTAAAGCCCATAGGCACATCAAGCATACGCGGCGACGGATACAGCTCAACACTTATGTGCGGCAGTATAATAGCCAAAACAGCCGTAAAAGAGCTTAACAAGAAGGAGGCGTAACAATATGAATCTTAACGTAACAGTTGCGGACAGCGGTTTTAAGGATATAAAGCAGCTCGTAAAGCACGTACTTGACAAAAGCAGCGCAATAAAAGCGGCTCCCGAAAAAGATGTATCCGCTGTATTCCCCATAAATGAGCTTGCGAAAAGCCTTCATCCCGATTTTCAGAAAATGAAGGTTATCGACATAATCGACCACAAGGGCGCAGACGCAAAGACAATAGTAATGAAGGCCTCAAAGGCCGCTTTCTTCAGAGCAGGTCAGTATCTCAGCGTACTTCTTAAAATAGGAAACAGCATCACAACCCGCCCCTATTCGATAAGCTCCTCCCCCGCTCAGGCAAAAGAAGGCATCTATACAATCACAGTAAGACGCACCCCCGAAAAATTTGCGGCGGAATATATTCTCAATGAAGTAAAAGTCGGTGACGAGCTTACAGTATCCGAGCCTCTCGGCAGCTTCTATTATGAAGATCTTCGTGACGCAAAAAATGTTGTCGCTCTCGCAGGCGGCAGCGGTATTACACCGTTTTATTCAATGGCGGCGGCTATACGTGACGGTATTGAAGATTTCAATCTTACAATAATCTTCGGCAGCAGAAACGAAGGTGCAATCCTCTTCAAGAAAGAGCTTGACGAAATCGCTGCCGCTTGCGATAAAGTCAAAATTGTTCATGTTCTCTCCGATGAAGAAAAGGAAGGCTATGAGCACGGCTTTATAAATGCCGACATAATAAAGAAATACGCTCCCGCAAACGAAGCATATTCAATCTTCATGTGCGGCCCCGAGGCTATGTACCGTTTTGCCGACGGCGAAATCAAGAAGCTCGGAATTGATCGTAAATTCGTTCGCCGTGAGCTTCTGGGCGTTACAAAGCAGGTCGAGAAAAAGGCCGACTTCCCCAAGGAAGCAAAGGGCAAGACATTCAATGTAACCGTTCGCATAGGCGACTATGAAAAGACAATTCCCGCAAAATCGGATGAACCGGTTCTCACCGCCATTGAGCGTGCCGGCATTGCCGCTCCCTCTCGCTGCAGAAGCGGCGAATGCGGTTGGTGCCGTTCTCAGCTTATCTCCGGTGAAGTCTATATTCCCGCGGAGAATGACGAGGACAGACGCTATTACGACAAGGTATATAACTGCATACACCCCTGCGCATCCTTCCCCGTTTCGGATCTTGTAATTGAAGTTCCGGGAACTTATATCAAGTAAAAACAACATATAATCAAGCCCCCCGACTGCAGACAGATGCTCTCGAGGGGCGTTTTTCAATGCAGAATGCATAATGCATAATGCATTCTACATTATGCATTATGCATTCTACATTATGCATTCTACATTATGCATTCTACATT
>CAVFPQ010000092.1:8654-9470 GCA_963624415.1 Acutalibacteraceae bacterium
GACTGCAGACAGATGCTTTCGAGGGGCGTTTTTTTGTGTTGACATTCGATTTTTGTATGTGTACAATGAAGCTTGCGGTTAAACCGAAACAAAGCTATTGCAACCGATATAATTAACTAAGAGCAAAGCCGCACACCGGCTGATAAACCGCTTTCCGTTTCAAAACAAGAATTCGGAGTATCTGTTTTGCTTAGAATAATTGAAAGGATAATATAATGAGCGAGAACGACAACACCGCACCCATAAGGGTTCTTAATATGTTCACGATACTTGACCGCGGCGGAGCGGAAACAATGGTAATGAACTATTACCGCAATATTGACCGCACAAAGGTACAGTTTGATTTTCTTGTACACCGTGACAGAAAAGGCGCGTATGAAGATGAAATCGAGGAAATGGGCGGCAGAATTTACCGTATGTGCCCTATTTTTCCTCAGAATTTCGCAAAATACAAAAAGATGCTCCATGAATTTTTCAAAGAGCATCCCGAGTACAAGATAATACACTCCCATATGTCGGAGCTTGGATATTTTGCCCTCAGGGAAGCCCAAAAACAAGGCGTCCCTGTGCGTATCTGTCATGCGCATTCCGCACCGACAACGTTTGACTTAAAGCTTATCATGCGGACATATTTCAAAAAGATGATGATGCCGTATGTAACCCATATGTTCATGTGCGGAGAAACATCGGGCGAATGGTTGTTCGGGAAGCAAAATGCCGATAAATTTATTCCGCTCAACAATGCCATTCCGGCAGAAAACTATATTTTCAATCAAGAAAAAAGAGAGAAAAAAAGAAAGGGTTTAGGACTGACCG
>CAVFPQ010000093.1:0-9389 GCA_963624415.1 Acutalibacteraceae bacterium
ATTTCCGGACTTCGATATGAAAAATTTTTCTTGGCTACGAAACTGCTTTGCATTTCAAAACAAAAAACCGGGAAAATTGTATAACTTAAATTTGTTACAAATACCCGGTTTGTTGTACATTAAATTGACAATTTGTCTTTGTTTTGAAACAATACTTCCTTATCAGCACGTGGCTTTTCAGAGCTTGCGGCTTTGCTGTGTCTGATATGTTTTTTTGATTAATCAGCACTTGGCAAATTATTATAATTGCCGACTGTCGATTGAAAATTTACTCAAGCTCAATCGTCGCCGGGGGCTTATCGGTTATATCAAAGAGAACGCGGTTTATTCCCTTGACTTCGTTTGTGATACGCTTTGAGACCTTCGACAGAAGCTCGTGTGAAAGGTGGGCGTATTCGGCTGTCATAAAGTCACCGGTGATAACGGCACGAAGCACGACGGCGTAGTCGTATGTTCTCGCGTCACCCATAACACCAACGGAACGCATATTTGTAAGAGCCGCAAAATACTGGCTTGCGGTTTCTCCGCTCTTTTCGAGTTCTTCTCTGAAAATGAAGTCGGCATCTCTTGCCAAGTCAAGCTTTTCTTTGGTAAGCTCGCCTATAACTCTTATGGCAAGTCCGGGACCGGGGAAGGGCTGACGGTTTACAAGATAGGAGGGAAGTCCCAGCATTGTGCCGACCTTTCTTACTTCGTCCTTGAACAGACCTCTGAGCGGTTCTACAAGTCCTTTGAAGCCAATATCACGGGGAAGGCCGCCAACATTGTGGTGACTCTTTATCGTTGCCGCCTTTGAGTTGCCGGATTCGATTATATCGGGATAGATTGTTCCCTGCGCAAGAAACTCCGCACCGCCGATTTTCTCGGCTTCATCGCAGAATGTTTCAACAAAAAGTCCGCCTATTGTCTTGCGTTTTGTTTCGGGATCGGATACGCCTTTAAGCTCACCCATAAAGCGTTCACTCGCGTCAACCTGAATAAGATTGAGGGGCATATTTTCAAAAGCCTTCTTGACTTCGAGTGCCTCGTTTTTACGCATAAAGCCGTGATCAACAAAAATGCAGGTAAGATTTTCGCCGATAGCCTTGGAAATAAGAGCTGCCGCTACGGATGAATCCACACCGCCCGAAAGACCGAGAATGACCTTTTTGTCGCCGACCTGTGCCTTGATGGCATTAACGGTGCGTTCAATATAGTCATCCATATTGTAGTCGCCGGTCGCGCCGCATACTTTATAAAGGAAGTTATGTATAATCTGAGTTCCGTTCTTTGTGTGAACAACTTCGGGGTGGAACTGTACGGCGTAAAGCTTTTTTTCGGGGCATTCAATTGAAGCGATGGGGCAGTCAGCCGTATGAGATGTAACTGTGAAGCCTTCGGGAGCGGCGGAAACATAGTCCGTGTGGCTCATAAGAACCGTCTGAAGCTCATCAAATTCATTGAACAGCACACAGTCCGTCTTGAACATTGCGGCAGTGGGGCCGTATTCGCTGACAGTGGCACTGCTTACCGTACCGCCCAATGTCCACGCCATAAGCTGCATACCGTAGCATATGCCGAGAACGGGAACACCGCACTCGAAAAGCTCCTTGGAACAGTGGGGTGACGACTCGTCATAAACACTGTTAGGGCCGCCTGTTGTGATAAAGCCGATGGGATTGAGCTTTAACAGCTCGCTTACGGGTGTGTCGCCGGGCTTAATGATAGAGTAAACGCCGCATTCACGAACTCTGCGTGCGATAAGCTCTTTGTATTGACCGCCGAAATCAAGAACTACAACAGTTTGATTTTGCATAAAATGCCTCCGTTAGAATAAGATAAATCTTATAGTTTCTATAAGTCTCAGATTATTATAAAATTTTGTTGTGTCTTTGTCAAGGACTTAAAGCACGAACAGCAGTGTAATTTGTATAAAAAACAGCTCCGCATTTTGTCAAAAAACACGGAGCTGAAATTATTTGATTCGCATTAAAAGAAAATGCGGAATAATTGGCGGAATAATCGATATACTTCGAAAAACTGCCGTGTGGGGAAGCTTTATGAGCCAAGTCACGCAGTGTCTTCCGACATTGTTAATTATTAGTTGTTAGTTACTAACTGTCCCGCCGATTTCAATGTTACATTTTCTTCTTGATGTCCGCAAGACGATTAAGCGCCTCGTAAAGTGTTTCGTCCTTCTTTGCGAAGTGGAAACGTGCGAGATGATTAACATCCTCTTTGAAGAAGCTTGAACCGGGAACAGCCGCAACGCCGACCTTTCTCGCAAGCTCTTCGCAGAACTCAACATCGTTCTTGCCCTTTGAGAAATCTGAAATATCGACCATCATGAAGTATGATCCCTGAGGCTCGGTGTACTTAAATCCCAAGTCTTTAAGACCGCCGACAAAAATGTCTCTCATGTGGGTGTAGTGCGCCTGAAGCTCTTTGTAGTAGCTCATGGGAGCTTCAAGTCCGGGAATAACAGCTTCCTGCAAGGGTGAGGGAGCGCATACAGTCAAAAAGTCGTGAACCTTCTTGCATCTGTCCATAAGGGGCTTGTCCGCTACAATGTAGCCGAGACGCCAGCCTGTGATTGAATATGTCTTTGAAAGTGAAGAACAGCATATTGTTCTCTCCCACATTCCGGGCAGAGAAGCTATATAAGTGTGCTTGTGCGGCTCGAATATGATATGCTCATAGACTTCATCTGTGATGATAATTACATCATATTTTATTGCAAGATCCGCAATTGTCTGAAGCTCATCCTTTGTGAAAACACGGCCGGAGGGGTTAGACGGGTTGCAGAGAATCATTGCCTTTGTCTTGGGGTCCTTGAAAGCGTCTTCAAGTCTGTCTGCATCAAAGGTGAATTCGGGGGGATTAAGCGGAACGAAAATCGGCTCAACGGAGTTAAACACGCTCTGAGCGGCATAGTTTTCAAAATAGGGGGAGAAAATGACAACCTTGTCGCCGGGGTTTGTAATTGCCATAAGAGTTGCCATCATGGCCTCTGTGCTGCCGACTGTACCGAGAACGTTTTCATCGGGGTTGATGGGAAGCCCCATAAACATACCGACTTTCTTGGCAACCGCCGCACGGTAGTTTGCCGCACCCCATGTGGGAGTGTACTGGTGAGGGCCTGCAGTCGCAACCTCGGCAAGACGATCCATGATAAACTTGGGCGGGTCAAAATCCGGGAAGCCCTGTGAAAGGTTAACCGCGCCGCACTCAAGAGCAATACGGGTCATTCTGCGGATAACGGAGTCTGTGAGACATTCTGTCTTCTGGTTTAACTGTTTCATGTATATACTCCTTTATGAATTGTATCCTATTTCAAACGCCTTAAGGTTGACATCGAGGAATTTTGCCGGGACTGTCGATTTTATTGTGTCAATCCATACGTTTTTGTCAATTGATGTGTTCTTTGCCATTACGCCGATAAGAACAACGTTTACGGCTTTCATATTGCCGGCTTCAATAGCCATTGAAAGGGCATCTCTGTCGATAATCTCCGCACCGGTGGCTTTGAGCTTTTCGATAATGTTTTCGGGATATTTCGCAACACCCGTTATAACCGGCATGGGGTCGGTCTGCTGAGTGTTTACTATAATCTTGCCGCCCTTTTTAAGATAGGGGAGTGCTCTGTACGCTTCAAGCTCCTCGAAAGCGAGAACTATATCCGCACCGCCTTTGTCGATGATGGGCGAATATACTTTGTCGCCGTAGCGGACATATGTAACAACACTGCCGCCTCTCTGGCTCATTCCGTGAACCTCGGATACCTTTACGTCATAGCCTTCACTGATAACGGCATTGCCTAAAATTCGGCTTGCGAGCAGTGTGCCCTGACCGCCTACGCCTACTATCATAATGCTTTTTGTTTCCATGTGTCAGCCCTCCTTTACGATTGCGTCAAACGGGCAAATGTGCGTGCAAAGCTCACAGCCGTTGCACTGTGTGATATCGATAAACGGTTTGCCGTTCTTTGCCGAAATAGCCGGACAGCCCGCTTTAAGGCACTGCTTGCAGTTGCGGCACTTGTCGGTTATCACGCAGTGACCGGTGTATTTGACGGACTTGAGAAGCGCACACGGACGCTGTGCGATAATAACGGACGGCTCATCCTTTGCGACTTCTTCCTTTACGACCTGCTCAAAATTCTTTACATCAAACGGATCGGCAATGCGAACACTGTCAATGCCCACAGCCTTGCACAGAAGCTCAAGGTCAATCTGCTTTGTGGCTTCGCCCCTGATTGTTTTGCCTGTTGTGGGGTTGTCCTGATGGCCTGTCATACCGGTTATGGAGTTATCGAGAATTATAACGGTGTTGGCACCCTTGTTGTAGACTATATCGATAAGTCCCGTTATGCCGGAGTGAATAAATGTCGAGTCGCCTATGACGGACACGAGCTTTTTGTTGAATTCCGCGCCTCTTGCCTTTGCCATGCCGTGTGCCGCCGAAACGGAAGCACCCATGCAGACGGTGGTGTCGATTGTCTGAAGGGGAGCCGCCGCACCCAATGTATAGCATCCTATGTCGCCGCTGACGGTAAGACCGAGCTTTTTAAGCACAAAGAATGTTCCTCTGTGCGGACAGCCGGGACACATGACGGGAGGACGAACGGGGATAGGCTCGGTTGAAGCGGTATCGGGAGCAGTCTCGCCCAAGACTACATTTTTTATCATATTTACGGAATATTCGCCGAGAAGGGTGAATGCGTCCTTGCCGATGACTTCAATTCCGAGAGACTTGCAATGCTCTTCAAGAATGGGATCAAGTTCTTCGATAACATATACTTTCTTTACTTTTGCGGCGAAGTCTTTGAAAAGCTTTTCGGGCAGGGGATAGGGCATGCCGATTTTAAGATAGCTTGCCTTGTCGCCTAATGCTTCTTTCGCGTACATATATGTAATGCCGGATGTGATAATGCCGATTTCGTCGGAATTGTATTCGACCGTGTTAAGATCTGTTGTCTCGGCAAACTCTTTGAGCTTTTTAATTCTGTCTTCAACCACAACGTGCTGTTTTATGGCATTTGCGGGCATCATGACATATTTGCCGGGATTTTTTACGTATTCTTTAAGCTCGACTTTCTCGGGCTCGTCTATCTCAACAAGGCTCTGTGAGTGAGAAACTCTTGTTGTGAGTCTTATGAATACGGGTGTGTCAAACTGTTCGCTGAGCTTGAATGCCGCCTTTGTAAATTCTTTGCATTCGGAGGAGTCGGACGGCTCAAGCATCATGATTTTCGAAGCCTTCGCATAGTGACGTGAGTCCTGCTCGTTCTGTGAGGAGTGCATTCCGGGGTCGTCGGCAACGCATATGACAAGTCCGCCGTTTACGCCTGTGTATGATGCGGTAAACACGGGGTCCGCCATAACATTAAGACCGACGTGCTTGCAGCAGGTCATGGCTCTGGCACCGGCGATTGATGCGCCGATAGCCGTCTCTGCCGCCACCTTTTCGTTGGGTGCCCATTCACAATAGACATCCTCGTATTTTACAATGTTTTCGGTGATTTCGGTGCTGGGAGTGCCGGGATACGATGAAACAACCTTTACGCCTGCTTCATACGCGCCTTCGGCAATTGCGGCATTGCCCAAAAGAAGCTTTTTCATAAATCAGTCATCCTTTCGTGTCAGTTCGTTCTGCATCGCAACAAGATGCTCGCTTCTGTAACGCTTTCTTAATACGGGCTTTTCGATTTTGCCCGTGGGGTTTCTCGGAATGTCCGCAAAGATTATCTTACGCGGACGCTTGTATTTCGGAAGATCGAAGCAGTGATCGTTTACTTCTTCTTCGGTGAGAGTGTATCCTTCTTTTATTTCGATAATGGCTGCGGCGATTTCGCCGAGACGCTTGTCGGGAAGTCCTATGACGGCAACATCCTTTACGGCGTCAAGCTTTCTTATGAAGTCCTCTATCTGTACGGGATAAAGATTTTCGCCGCCCGATATTATGACATCCTTTTTGCGGTCAACAAGATAGATAAATCCGTCTTCGTCCGTCATTGCCATGTCACCTGTGAAGAGCCAGCCGTTTTCGAGAACCTCATTTGTTGCGGCATCGTCTTTATAGTAGCATTTCATGACACCGGGACCTGAAACCGCAAGCTCGCCGACCTCGCCCTGCTTTACATCGTTTCTGTTTGAATCGACAATGCGAACGCTCCAGCCGAAGCCCGCTTTGCCTATCGCACCGACCTTGTGCGGATTTTCAACGCCGAGATGAACACAGCCGGGGCCTATTGACTCGCTTAAACCGTAGTTTGTGTCATACTGATGATTGGGGAAGTATTTTTTCCATCTGTTTATAAGACTCGGCGGAACGGGCTGTGCGCCAATATGCATAAGACGCCATGCGGATAAGTCATATTTTGACAGATCTATTTTGCCTGCGTCGATTGCATCAAGAATATCCTGCGCCCACGGAACAAGAAGCCACACTATGGAGCATTTTTCGTCGGATACGGTCCTGATAATCCACTCGGGTTTTACGCCTTTGAGCAGAACAGCTCTGCCGCCGACCAAAAACGAGCCGAACCAGTGCATTTTGGCTCCCGTGTGATAGAGGGGAGGAATGCACAGAAATACATCGTCCTTTGACTGTGAGTGGTGTGATTGTTCCGTTCTTGCGGCGTGCATAAGCGAACGGTGGGCGTGAAGAATGGCTTTAGGAAAACCGGTTGTGCCGGATGAAAAATATATTGCGGCATCGTCGTCATCCGTAAGCGGAATTGACGGAGCTTTTGACGAACAGTAGTTGATTAGTGTTTCGTAGCTGTCTGCGAATGTGGGGCAGTCTTCACCTGAATAGAGCCACATTTTTATTCTGGGGACACGCTCGACTATCTCTTCTATTCTGCCTGTAAATTCGGGCCCGAAAAGAATATAGTCGCAATCGGCTTTGTTAAGGCAGTATTTGATTTCGTCCGCCGTGTATCTGAAGTTGAGCGGGACAACGACACCGCCGGCTTTAAGAATGCCGAAATAGGCGGGGAGCCACTCAAGGCAGTTCATCATGAGAATTGCAACCTTGTCGCCCTTTTTGATGCCGCGTGTCAGAAGAAGATTTGCGAAGCGGTTGCTCATTTTGTTGAACACGCTCCATGTTATCTCTCTTTTGTATGCCTTGCCGGGTGTCGATTCGATAAGGGCATACTCTCGCCATGTGAGCTTTGATTTGTCGTCTGCCTGCGGATTGATTTCGGTCAACGCAACATCGTTAGGATAAAAATCCGCGTTTTTCTGAAGAATTTCGGTGATTGGCATTTTAAGTCTTCCTTTCAATTCTCGGGGGCTAAAAAAATATCCACCCCCTGAAAAATCAGAGGGCGGAACAAATTCCGCGGTACCACCTCAGTTTACCGCAACCTCGCGACTGCGGCCTCATCGGGTACATTCATACCCTATCGCTGTAACGGGCGAGCCCGGCTGTACCTACTTTTTGTTTTCGGCTTGCTGCTCGGTCAGGTGTATTCATTTATCGTGCCGACACATCCTTTCAGCATACGGATGCTCTCTGAAGACGTTACGAAAAACTACTTGTCCTGCGTCATCGCATTTAATGAGATAACTTTACCACTTTATTTTAGTGTTGTCAAGGCGAAAAAATGCAATAATAACCATTTTTTTGCGGTGAGAGTTGTGCAAAATGATTAATCAGGATGTGATTTGTTAAAATTGTATTAAATAATGCTTGCATAAAAAACAAAATGTAGTAAAATATAAATACCGAAAACACAGGAGGAGAAAATCCATGAAAAAGATTATTTCCGTTTTGTTGGCAACCGCCATGCTTGCGGCTTCGCTGTCCGTTGTCGGCTTTGCCTATGAAACAAAAACGACCGTATATCCCGAAGTTCAGGTACACGGCTTCAGCTATCAGGAGCTTTATCTTGACAAAGACGACACAAGCTCCGATGTTATATGGCCGCCCACGGCAGATACAATTCTTACGGCTGTTAAGGATTCTGTACCCTATCTCGCGAAATTTGTTGTAACAAGAGACTGGGATACGCTCGGCAGTCAGTTGGCACCCATTGTCAGAAAGATATTTGAACCGGCATTTCTTGACGAAAACGGCAATCCTCAGGGCAACACGGGTATATATTTTGAGTATCCCACCGAAGAGGAAGTCAAAGAAAATCCCGAACAGCTTTTTGAGTATGACTGGCGTCTTGACCCCATTGAGACAGCCGCACAGCTGAACGACTTCATAAACTATATTCTTGATTGCACCGGTGCCAAAAAGGTTAACCTTCAGTGCCACAGCTTCGGCGGTGTTGTTACCACGGCATATATAAAGCTTTACGGTACATCCAAGCTTAACACCGTTGTATATAACACCACGGCTGTGTACGGTGAGACATTTACAGGCGAGCTTATGACAGGCAAGATAAGTCTTGACGGTGAAGCGATTCGTGCATACATGGAGTATGTTTTTGACGGTAAGACAGGCGAGACAATCATGAACGGCATATTTGATATTTTAAGCAAAGCCGGACTTCTTGATTTTGTCTGCTCACTCGGCAATACATTTCTCGAAAAGCTCAGTCCCACAATTCTGCCCGAGGCAATTGTGCCTCTGTTCGGCGGATGGCTGAGCATATGGGCGATGATTCCCGATGAGTATATTAACGATGCAATGGATTATGTGTTCAATACGGTTTATAAAGACAGCACCGTTGACCGCACACAGCTTATAAACAGGATTAAGAATTACAATACACTTGTCCGTGCAAACCGTGAGGATATTCTCGATGAAGCGGCAGAAAAAACAAACTTCTATGTAATCTGCCGTTACGGATACAGTGCCATTCCGGCGACTGAGTCCTGGAAGAACCTGAGCGACGGCACAATCGACTCGAAATTTACTTCATTCGGTGCCACGACCTCCGATTATAATTCAACTCTTACGGATGAACAGCTGGCAAACAGTGACCCTGCGAGAGTATCTCCCGATAAGCGAATTGATGCCTCAACGTGCAGATACCCCGACCGCACCTGGTTTATAAAAGGGCTTAAACATGCGGACGCCGAAGGCACAATGGATGAGCTTTTCGATAAGTTCTTCGAGTATGACGGACAGGCTACCGTTGACACATTCGAGGATCTTCCTCAGTTCTTAAGCTTTGACAGCACAGGTCTCGAAATCTCTGCCGATACAGGCGAACAGACACAGAAGGCAACAGGAATAATCGCCGTATTCAAAGAGATTATCGGTATGTTCAAGAGCCTGCTTTACAGAATTTTCGGCAGACTTGTTCCGGTTTGCTGATTGTCGACATGCAGGGGGCGGGGGCTAAGGAAGACACTGCGTGGCTTGGATTGTATTTTTAATGCATAATGTAGAATGCATAATGCATAATATCGGAAGTTCTGCGGACTTGGACTTATACAATTAGC
>CAVFPQ010000094.1:0-9260 GCA_963624415.1 Acutalibacteraceae bacterium
CCACCCGCCCACTCGCTGACGCGGGCAGATGTAAAAACAAATATCTGTTATGAAATTTTAAGCTCTCTCTTTAAGGCATCCTGAAGAACCTGAGAAAAATTTATGTTCTGTTTTTCTGCCGCATGACACAGCCAGCCGGGGAGAGTACAATTCTTTTTTACGGAACGTATTTCGTGTTTTTGTCTGTATTCTGTAAAATCAACATCAACAAGCGTTATGATTTCATCCGGATTGATTTGTAAATCGCCGGGATTTGCGGGTGTCGGCAAAACTTTACCGTCATCCTGCATATCAATACCCATAAGTCCGATGGCATCCCTTGCCATTTCTATTGCTTCCGCCAAAGAATCGCCCTCGGTATTGATTGTAAAATCGGGAATATAAACCGTATACCCCTGTTTTTCGGGTGTAAGAATTATCGGATATGCTTCTTTCATTGCATTTTGCCTCCTTATTTCAGATTGCGTCTTTTTATAATTGCCTTGGATAAGTTTTCATTAAGCTCCGTATGTCTCGGAATTGTTTCACACTCGGTACCGTTTGTATAGATATCATGCTGTGCTCCGTTTCTTTTGAGGTACCACCCATTCTTTTCAAGTAACCTTATTAAGTCATTCCTCTTCACAGATTATCACATCTCCTCATATTTATAATACGCATTTTATACGCATTTGTCAACAAAAAAAATTGTTAACGTCCCATTCTCAAAAACATATAATTCAAAACACATAGTGCCTTCTGTCATTAAGCATTATTAAAAGGTCCGTTTAGACGGACCTTTACTTCATTATTTCATTATTTCATTCACTTCGGCCCTCAATGCCGAATTATTAAGCAATTCACCTCTGTATGCCCGGGTAACCGTTTTTGCCCCCGCGGCACGCACACCGCGCATCGTCATGCACAGATGCTCGGCACGAACGGTCACGGCGACACCTTTCGGAGACAGTTCTTTTTCGATAAAATCGGCAATCTCGGCAGTAAGGCGTTCCTGAAGCTGAGGACGGCGGGCAAAGCAATCAACAATTCTCGCAAGCTTCGACAGCCCTATAACCCTGCCGTCTTTCGGAATATAAGCAATATCGGCAGTGCCGACAAACGGCAGAAGATGATGTTCGCACACGGAATACACGGGGATTGATTTCACTGTAACAAAGCCGTCCGCACTCTCATCGAACATTTTAAGATATTCCTCGGGATTTTTATTAAGCCCGCCGAAAATCTCTTCGCACATTGCGGCAACCCGTGTCGGCGTTTCTTTAAGCCCCTCCCTGTCGGGATTTTCACCGATTGCCTCCAATATATCACGCACGGCATTTTCTATCTTAACCTTATCCATCAAATCCCCCTCAATTTTTTCGCGAAGCCATATAATCCAAGCCCGCAGAACTTCTTCAGTCACCGATCACTGACCACTGACCACTCGGTATTACTTCGTATACTCCACCGTAAAGCATCCGCTTCTGAGTCCCAGACCGAGCTTTGAGCTGAGCGTGCCGACCTTTGACAAAACGGTGTCACCGACAAGCACCTGTGTCACATAACCTCTGTTTTTGTCGATAGAAGCCGTATGTTTTAATATCTGTATCCATTTTGACGGATCACTGCCGAGTTTTGCATCCGGATATGCTTTTAATATTTTGCTTTTTATTTGTTCTTTGGAAAACTGATATACTTTTACAAAGTCACTGTTTGTCATTTCAAACGGACTTTTTACGGACACGGGGTAAGATGCGTACCATTCATCGCTGCAGTTAACCGTCGCACCTGCCGCCATTCTTGAGTAAACGGTCAGCACGGGATTGCCGTTTGAATCCGCAAGATACTGCCCGATTGTTTCGGCAACTGCGGGAATGAGTGTATTCTTCGTCCAGGAGTTTGTCCATATCCACGACGAAGTATCGCATATTGTGGCAACATCCCATTTGCCCTTTACATTGAAATTCGAGTCTTTAAGGCGGGTATATATACATATTGTCTGAGCCTTCAGTGCCGCAACGGGCGGTTGTATTCCGCCTATTTCCTGTGCAACCATTCTTTGCAGCAGCTCTTTGGTGTCATACTGCTGTCCGACATATGTTGTATATTTCGGAATGCTTTCATCCTGTTTTATAGTCGTGTTCGGAAAATAATGATTTAATATATACTGATAAGAGCATCCCTTTTGTGCCATATATACGCTTCCCAGCTGAGAAAGACCTATGCCGTGTCCGTCACCGTAAACAACAAAAGTAAAGTAACCCGATTTTTTCGTATAGGACGGAATTGTCGGCAGAGGATAGCTTGAAAGATCGCCTAATAAATCGGCTTCGCTTTTCTGTTCTTCTTTGGTATCCTGCTTTTCGGTATCGCCGCTGTATGTGATTTTTGCCGAAATGCTGACCGTTTTGTCGGGCAGATTTTCAAGCTTTACGGTATGACGCAGAACAAGTCTTGCATCGTCAACGTTAATTTTGCCGTCACTGTCGACATCGCAGACCTTTATTATATCATTCGTTACATTTTCGAGCTTTACGGCACAGCGAAGAACAAGTCTTGCGTCTGCAACGTCTATTGTGCCGCTGCAGTCGGCATCCCCTAACTTTACTGAGACTGCGGCAAAGCCAACTGTGCCGAATGACACAAGGGTTATCGCAAAAGCTAAAATCACACAAAGAAATTTTCTTGCTTTAATCATTATGCCTCCGTATTATCCGACAACGGATTGTATCTGTGTTTCATCTTCCGACACAGCCGGGGTTTCTTCTTCCGAATTATCAATCTCGAATGTATAATTCGTATACTTGGTCAGATGCCTGTTATACCATTTTTTGAATGAATAGTTATTATCATGAAAAACGGTTGTGCCGTATAAGACGACACCCGCAAGAAGCACTGCGGACAAAATCACACTTGCCCAGAGTCCGCCGAGCCCCCTCTTTTTGCGAACGACACCGCCCTTGTTGTCGGTATCGACATCGTTTTCGATTATCTCTTTAAGAAGCAAACACATTTCACTGCAGCAGCGAGTAAGAAAATCCGAGACCTCCTCATACGGTTTGGAGTAGACCTCTCTTACCACTGTTGAATTGTCATTTGTGACTGCCATATAGACCGTTTTTTCGCTGTCGGCAGTCTCGCCCGAATAAAACGCGTTTGAAATCGCTATGCCGTAGGGCGTGTGCATAAGCTCAGCCGCCGTAATCGAGAGACTTACAACATAGTCATTGGGTGCTATTTCTTTTCGCTCCTCGGTATGATTTGACACAAGCACCGAATTTGAAAGTCTTTCAATCGCACCTGTGTACTCCTTGAACAGCGTGGCGGTATTTGTGCCGGCAACGGCAATTTTGAGTCCGCTGTCGCCTATTGCCTCGTCAAGCTTATATCTGCCCTTTGCCGTAATAGCCGATGCGTCTATGTTTATGCCGTACTGCTCTTTTAAGTACGGAACAACCTGTTTTTCGATAAGCAGAGATGTTCTTATACTGCCGTAGGGAAGAACAACAATTGTCTGCGCACCCTTGGCAAGTGCGAAGCCGGCATAAAGTCCGTCCTGCAAAACAAAGCTGTGGGCGTTTTTGGGAAGCCTGCAATGGGCATTTTCAAAATTCTCATTTGTAAGCATATTGCCTGCCGCCGAGCGAACAGCGGCATCCTTTATAACGGCATCGGTTTCAAATTTAAGCCCCATTGCCTTGCACAGCATACGCTTTTCTTCACCGTAATTATCCTGTGCCATAAGGAACATTACAATATCCGAATCGGTAAACGCCCTGCTTATTGTGGATGTTGCTTCTTTTAATGTTGAGAAATATGATACCGCTTCGTTATCCGGAAAATAGCTTCCGAACACGTTATAAAGTGCTTCGTCAAATTCTTTATCGGCAGATTCGTAATTTACGCCCAACACAACTGTTCTGATTTTTATCATAAGCGTACTCTTCCTTTCGTAAACAAGATGTGTGAGATTATGCATAGGGGTTTTTGAGTTTTTTGGCATCGTAATAAGCCTGCGGAAAACGCGCGGAGTAATTGTACATAACCTTTGATGTGTCAATTTCCTCGCTCTCGCCGTCCCTTAACTGTCTTGCGACAATTGCGATACGTCCGCTCTTGAATATGCTCTGATAGCATGTATAGATTGTAACAAGCTTGTCATCGGTTGTGACATCAACGCCTGTTGTAATCATCGAACGCTGATTTATTCCGTCAAGCACGCTCTGACAATGTTCTGTCGAATCGAACTCGGAATAGAGATAGCTGAACAGATTTCCGTTGTCTGCGGCGGGATCGGCATTGGTGAGCATTACGGCGAAAATCTTCCATTTTGTCTGACCGTAAAGCGTGTCAAGAGTAAATGTGGGAGCGTCAATATAGCCGTCAACCGTCATATATTTTTCGAGCTTGTGGAACATAAGTCCGTCATGGGTGTTGTGACCGTAGATTATTGTGTTGTGCGACAGCCCTTCCTTGCCCATGTTGCTTGTAGCCTTGACAAACGGATTGCCGTAGCGGCTCTTCTGCTTATAAAGATCACGATAGAGATAATAGTCGTCATTCTCTTTGTTCTGAAGAAGAATTGTGGAAATATTTATCTCGTCACCGTCAATCTTGAGATAACCGACAACATCCTGATTTATGGCATAGGTATTGGCAAACTTGATATTCATGCCTTCGGGGAAGTCGACATCCGGATATTTTGCCTTAATGTCTGCCCACATTTCGTCAAGATTTTCGGCGTCTATTTCCTGTGAAAATTCATCGTCAATCCTGCTGTCGTTTATTCTGCGTTTTTCGTAGTTTACAAAATAGATGAGCAGATAAATAATTGCGGCAATCAGTGCTATAAAAGCGACAATTCTTATGGATTTGCGAATTACGGTTGCGGCACTGTCGCCCTTTGAAGGAAGATTTTCATGTGACCACATTTTTATTCCTTCTTTTGAAAGCTTTGTTTTAAGACCGAATTTTGTGCGGGATTTAAGATCCATCTTAACCTTTTTGTCACTCACGGTTGAGTTTTTGGCAGAGGAACCGTTGACTCGTTCGGTATAGTTTTTCATTTTGTCTTTTTTCTCGGTTTTCTCGGTCTTGTCTTTTTCGTCGGCAAGAAGCTCCTCCGAAAATTCAAAAGGCATATTGTCGAAAGAAAAACCGTCGGAGTCGTCATCATCGCCGTCTATGGACGAAAATTCAAGCGGAATACCCGGAACGTCACCTGCGAGAGCCTTTTCTTCAACACGCTTGCGGCGTAAAGCGGCATCCCTCTCCTCCTGCTTTTTCTTAGCGGCGGCGGCACGCTCCTTTTTGCGTTTTTCCGCCTGTTCGATTTCATCCTTCCAGCGTGCTCTGAATTCGTCCTCGGTGCTCTGAGAGGCAGAAAAAGCATCAAGCACCTTTTTGTCTATCAGTGTTTTTGTGTCGTCCGCTTTCGGTGCGGGAACACTTCTTCTTGCGCTGCGTACAGTCGGTCCGGACTTTTCGGCAGTGTGTTTTGTCTCGGTTCTCTGACCGAATCTCAGCTCTCCCGCTGCGGATACACTTCCGGAAGGCTCGGTATCACTTAACGGATCTATATAGGGAGACACTCTTTTCGGAGTCTGCGGAGCAGTCTGCCTTGTCGTCGTTTTCTGAGCCGGAGCGGAATCCGACAGAGGATCAACAAAACGCAGATTTCTTGCAGGCGTTTTCGGTGCGGTTGTGCCTCTGTTTGCCATCGGAACACCGCCGGACACAAAAGCTCGGGCATAAGTGCTGTCCCCCATAAGGGCATTGTTTCTGCGTCTGTCTTCACGAGCGGCGGCATCACGCTTTGCCTGTTCCTCCCACTCTTCATCAAACACAACCCGCTCTTCTGATGCGCCCTGCCCCATTGAAGGGTATTTTACGGAGCCGGATGAAGTAAATTCCGGACGGCGAGCCTCATCCTGCGTACTGTTGTAAACATCCCGCACATTTTCGGGGATAACATCATCCGAATACGCTTTTGAAGAATGGGTATTTGACTTTTCGGCAGGCGCTTCGTATTCCACACGTGTTTTCGGCTCGTAGCCGTCGGGCGTTCTGCCTGTGCTGTCGCCGAGATACTTTGAATAAAGGCCCGAAAAATCTTCATTATTCGTAAATTTGCCGCTGCCGTACATTTCGGCGAGAATTTCGTCAACGGTATCATCTGAAACACGCCCGTTGCCTGCGGCTGTGGGATTTTTTTCTCTGTCTGACATTGCTTTCTCCCTTCGGTCTTTATCGTGAAAATACGGCGACGGATGCATACGGATTTGTCTTTCCGCTGCGGTCATACCATATCTGCGGCATACGCCTGTTTTCATTTGCGGAGACATTGCTTACATCAACATCCTCGCTTTCGCCTTCTCTTACAAGACGGCAGACAAGAACACATCTTGTCTCTATATATATGTCATCGGTATTAAAATCATATACGCAGGTCGACAACACCAAAAGCTTGTCATCGGCGGCTATATCAACGGAGTTGTTCACAAAATAGCTTCTTGACAGGCACTCGTTGGCATAGTCAATCGTGCGGTCATCGGGAATTGTCGGGTCTAAGTAGTTAAAATAATTTCCGTTGTCATAATCGGGATTTACGGTCGTTATAAAGCAAGCAAAAGCTTTCCATTTGCAGTTATCGTAAAGCGTATCGAACTCAATAACCGGATGCTGTTTATAGAACCCGACATCACGGTATTTTGTGACATCCCTGAAAATACATTCATCAAGTGTCAGATTGTGACCGTAGATTATGGTGATTTTCTGAAGACTGTCTTTGCCCTTTCCGGTTGTACAGCGGGCATCCATCCAGATTGAGCCTCGCCTGTCAAATTCGCCGTAAAAATTCTTGCGTTCGTAATATGTTCCGTCAAGCGTTTTCATGACAGGAAAATCGACAGCGGTATCGTTGATTTTTATCCAGCCCACAACGTCACTGTTTTCCGAATAGATGCTTTTGAAACGGTTCTGTATGCCGTTCGGAAAATCGACATCCTTTATTTTGGGTGACAGGCTGTCGAGCACGGTTGAGACATCATAGAAATTCGAAGCGGAAGTATCGGTCTTTTTGTTTGCGGCGGCAACAAGAAGCATAAGAAAAGAAAAGCAGACGGAAACAAGCAGAATAACATCCGACACAGCCAGAACGGCTATAATAATCTTGTCGGATTTTTTCATTTTTTTGCGTTCTTTTTTTGGAGTTTCTTTTTGCTTGGCGGGTGTATCGTCTTCGCTTAAAGAGTCTGTATACACATCGGCAGTTTTCTTTGTCTGTTCATCAACGGCGACATCCGATTTTTTGCCGTCCGATGATTTATCCGACATCGAATTAAAATAAATTCCGCCGTTATTGTTGTCGTCTGCCACCGAAATTCCTCCGTCCGTAGAATATAAATTAAATAAAGTAACAATTATAATAACACATTTCACATATTATTACAAGTACCCTAAAAATAGATTAAAGAAAAAAAACTTCTTTACTATTCGCTCGAATCTTGTTATAATTTGAATGGCGTTTTATATTTTGTATCTTGCAGAGGCTTTACAATGAACTCAAAACATAAAATTTATATAAAAGTTATAGCGTTAATCGGCGTTTTTGCCGTGCTTATTTCGCTGTTCCCCGCCTGTTCATCAACAAAATCAAAGGATTACACATCCTTTGCAATGGGCAGTGCGATAACGGCAAAGCTTTACGGCACCGACACCGAAGCGCTTGACACTGTGTGGGACGAAATATGCACAAGCGTTAAAAACAGCGACAACGCAATATCCGCCACAAACGAAGCCTCCGACATTTATCTTTTAAATTCTCACGGTTCGATTATCGCAGATGACTACACAATTTCACTTCTGAAGAAGGTTATTCTGCTGTGCAGTACTCTTGACAGAAAAGTCGACATAACAATGGGTGCGCTTACCGAGCTTTGGGGCTTTACGGGTGACAATCCGCACGTGCCGTCCGACGAAGAAATAAAAACGGCTCTGGCGACTGTCAATCTTGATGAGGTCGCAATAGTTGAAGGCACCAAAACAATTTCAATCGGCAAAAATCAGAAGCTCGATTTAGGAGCGTTCGGCAAGGGTGAAGCGTGTGATATAATGCGTGACGCTCTGCTTGAAAATAATATTTCCGCATGCATTTCTTTCGGCGGAAACATACTTGTTACAAATTCCGCACCGGGCAAAAAAGGGTGGAATATAGGTCTCAGAGACCCGAGCGGCACCGAAAACGATGTTTTTGCTTCGCTTACACTCTCACCGGAAGACAATTCCTCACTGTGCGTTTCAACTTCGGGCAGTTATGAAAAATGCTTTGAAGAAAACGGCAAAAAATATCATCATATCATAGACCCGTCAACAGGCTACCCGGTCGATACAAATCTTGTATCAGTGAGCGTTATCTGCACATCGGGACTCAATGCGGACGCACTGTCAACCGCACTGTTCATAAACGGATTAAACGACACGGCAGACACATGGCTTGATGCGTTCAAAGCAGAAGCGGTGTTTGTTTACGGTGACGGCAGTGTCTATATAACAGACGGATTATCGCAAAATTTTACAATTAACAACACATCTTCCTATAATATAATCACATATGAAGAAGCTATTTCAAAATAACAGAAGTCCCGTAACCGTACGGGATTTTATATTGATTTTTACTCTGCTTTTCATATCACTCACGGCTCTTTTAATCATGCGGTTTTCATCGGATACACTGACCGCCCATATAATTTACGACGGAGAAGAAGTAATGACGGCAGAGCTTGACAAAGTGAGAGAAACAACGGTTTTTTCGCCGGTTGACGGCGTTGAAATAGAAATATCCGAAGACGGTATCCGCTTTCTGAATTCAGATTGCAAATCTCGGCAGTGCGTAAGCTGCGGGGTACTTACAAAAGCGGGGCAAAGTGCCGTTTGCATTCCGAACAGGGTTATGATTACATTGACCTCAAACGGAACGAAAGCGGATGACACATACGATGCCGTCGCATACTGATGACAAATTTATGAAATTTCAGAAAAAACAGTTTACCGTTCGCGACATAACGATTACCGGTGTTCTGGGTGCGTTGATGCTTGCGATTTCATACACGGAAAGTGCGGTCACATCTCTTTTGCCGCTGCCGCCGGGCATAAAACCGGGGCTTGCAAATATAGTTGTAATGTTCGCCTGCTCGGTTATGGGCTTTTGGTACGCACTGTGCCTGACTCTCATAAAGTCGGCGTTCGCACTGCTTTTATCGGGTGCGACTGCCGGGTTCATA
>CAVFPQ010000095.1:0-9254 GCA_963624415.1 Acutalibacteraceae bacterium
GCATCGGCGATTATGCATTTCGCGGCTGCACCGGACTTGCAAGCATAACAATCCCAGACAGTGTCACAAGCATCGGTGAATGTGCATTTTCCTACTGCACCGGACTTACAAGCATAACAATCCCGGACAGTGTCACAAGCATCGGCAGTTCTGCATTTCGCGGTTGCACCGGACTTACAAGCATAACAATCCCGGACAGTGTTACAAGCATTGACTCTTATGCATTTTCCGGCTGCACCGGACTTACAAGCATAACACTCGGCAAAGGTGTTACATATATTGGCGAATCTGCCTTTGAATACTGTTCAAATATTGCGTGTAATATTGAGATTCCGGATAGTATAATATCCGTAGGTAAAGATGCGTTTAGTGACTGTTATAATCTTCGCGTAACCAAAGCACCATTTGATATCGTAGCCGGCGGCAACTTTTCTGCATCTCAAATCAGTGAGCTTAAAGCTGTTTCGATAAAAAGTGTTGAACAGTGGGTTTCATATGATTTTACAAATAAGATCTTCAAGAAAAATCAGTTCTGCGATTGCGGTGCGAAACACTGGTAAAATTCTTGCTGTTTTGCGGTGAATAATAAGTAACCGAAAACAATAAGTAACCAAAATCAAAAAACGGCCCCGAGGATTATTCTTTTCCTTGGGGTTGTTTTAATAACAGTACAGCCGACAAACAGGTAAGTGATTTCGCCGATTTTCCGAAAGCCAAACTTATATTATTCAGCTGAAAAATATTTCATGTGAATTGCTCATTCGCACTTCTTTGATAATCCGATTTCACACTTTATCCCGAATTTTTTAAAACTTACTTCAAAATTATTGATTTAAATTCGGAAATATGGTATAGTACAGTTGAAATAAAAGTCAAGGGAGGTTCCTATCATGGCAAGTTGGTTCATCAAAATGTTCCTCAAGATCCTTAAGCCCTTTGCAAAGATCGGCATTTTTGTAGCTCTTATTCAGCAGCTTCAGGAAATGCTCGAAGGCAAAAGCGATGAAGAATCCACGGATGCTGCCGTTCCCGAAGAATAAGCAGACGGAACACCAAATGGGACTGTCGTATTTTTACGGCGGTCCCTTGTTCTGTCTGTATGGCAAATTTATGCATATTTTGCAATTTTTCAGTTGATTTATTGTAATCTTCATCCTATAATACTATTGTTTGAATAACCCTCTACAAAAATAAGGAGATGTAGATCTTATGTGTTACGATGTTGCAATTATCGGTGCCGGCGTTGTCGGTGCTTTAACTGCAAGAGAGCTTTCAAAATACTGCTTGAACGTTGCACTCCTCGAAGCGACTAACGATGTTGCCATGGGCGCAAGCAAGGCAAACAGCGGTATTGTTCATGCGGGCTTTGACGCAAAACCCGGCACACTCAAAGCGGAGCTCAATGTCAAGGGCTGTGCCATGATGCCCGAGCTTTGCAAAAAACTGAGCGTTCCCTACAAAAACAACGGTTCATTGGTTGTCGCTTTTTCGGAAGAAGAAATGGCTACCGTTAAGGAGCTTTATGACCGTGGTATCGCAAACGGCGTGCCTCAGATGAAAATCCTCGGCAAAGAGGAGCTCAAGGCTCTTGAACCCAATCTTGCCGATGATGTCTGCGGTGCTCTTGACGCTCAGAGCGCAGGTATCGTATGCCCCTATGAGCTTACAATAGCCGCTACCGAAAATGCCGTTACAAACGGTGTTGAATTTAAGAGAAACGCCAAGGTTACCGCAATTGATTTTGCAGACGGCGTATTTACTCTTACCACCACAGCGGGCGAAGTAAAGGCAAAATATATTGTTGATGCCGCAGGTGCGCACTCCGACGAAATCGCAAAGATGATAGGTGACGAGAGTGTTGAGCTTATAATCAGACGCGGTGAATACTTTATTCTCGACAAGGCTGTCGGCAATATGGTATCACATACAATTTTCCAGTGCCCCACCAAGATGGGCAAGGGTATTCTTGTTTCCCCGACAGTTGACGGCAACCTTCTTATAGGGCCCACAGCCGACGATATAGACGACAAAGACAACACTGCGACAACTCCCGAAGGACTTAAAACAGTAAAGACATTCTCCGTAAAGAGCTGTCCCGCTGTTTCAACCAGAAACGCAATTACATCCTTCTCGGGACTTCGTGCTCATCCCGTTAATGATGACTTCATTCTGGGACCCAGCAAGGTAAACGCTCAGTTTATTCACGCTTCGGGTATTGAGTCTCCCGGCCTTTCATCCGCTCCCGCAATTGCCGAGTATCTTGCCGATATCATCACCAAGGCAATAGGCGATGTCAAGGCAAACGACAAGTTTGACGGCACAAGAGAAGATGTTTTCCGCTTCCGTCACGCTACCGATGCCGAAAAGGAAGCCGCAATCGCAAAGAATCCCGCATACGGCCGTATTATCTGCCGTTGTGAGACAATCACAGAGGGTGAAATTGTCGATGCTATCAAAGCTCCCGCAGGTGCAAGAGATGTTGACGGCGTAAAGAGACGCACAAGAGCCGGCATGGGTCGCTGCCAGGGCGGTTTCTGCGGTTCAAAGGTTGTTGAAATTCTCGCTCGTGAGCTCGGCACAGACGTTAATACAATAACAAAGTTCGGCGGCGGCTCGAATATACTTTTTGAAAAAACGAAATAAGGGGGTATAAAGCTATGTTAAATTATGATCTTGTTGTTGTAGGCGGCGGTCCCGCAGGCATGGCGGCTGCCCTTAAAGCAAAAGAATGCGGCGTAGAGAAAATCATAATTCTCGAAAGAGCCGAAACACTCGGCGGTATTCTCGAACAGTGCATTCACACGGGCTTCGGTCTTCACTATTTCGGTGAGGAGCTTTCGGGCCCCGAATATGCCGCAAAGTTTATAAAGCAGGTAGAGGATACCGATATTACAGTCAAGACTGATACAATGGTTCTTGATATTGATGAAAACAATCTTGTTACAGCCGTTAACAAGCATGACGGTCTGCTTAAAATTCAGGCTAAGGCCATTGTTCTCGCTATGGGCTGCCGTGAGCGTCCCAGAGGAGCTCTCGAAATCGCAGGTACTCGTGCTTCCGGCATCATGACCGCAGGCACAGCTCAGAAGTATGTTAACATTGACGGCTATATGCCCGGCAAAAAGGTTGTTATTCTGGGTTCCGGTGATATCGGTCTTATTATGGCAAGACGTATGACTCTCGAAGGTGCCGAGGTTAAGGTTGTCTGCGAGCTTATGCCTTATTCGGGCGGTCTTACAAGAAATATCGTCCAGTGCCTCAACGACTTCAATATTCCGCTTCGTCTGTCCACAACCGTTGTTGAAACTCACGGTAAAGACAGACTTGAGGGTGTTACAATCGCACAGGTTGACGAGCATCTTCAGCCCATTGAATCCACCAAGGAATATATCGAGTGCGATACTCTTATGCTCTCTGTCGGTCTTATCCCCGAAAATGAGCTTACAAAGAATGTCGGCATAGGTATAGACAGAATTACAAACGGCGCAGTAGTTGATGAAATGCGTCAGACAGACCACAAGGGTGTTTTCGCTTGCGGCAACGTTCTTCACGTTCATGACCTTGTTGACTATGTTACTCTTGAAAGCCAGATAGCAGGCGAGGGCGCGGCAAATTACATCCTCGGCAAGGGCGCAAAAGAGACTGTTTATGTCAAGACCACAACCGGCAACGGCGTAAGATATCTTGTTCCTCAGAGAGTTAATATAAAGAACGAAAATGATGTAAAGCTTTATTTCCGTGTCGGCAGAATATTCAAGAATGCCAAGGTTGTTCTTGAGTGCGACGGTGAAATAATCTCTTCAAAGAAAAAAGTAAAGCTTGCTCCCGGCGAGATGGAAAATGTTGTCATCCCCGCAGCAACGCTTGCTAAAATGAATGCCGACAGCACAATTGTTGTCAGAGTGGAGGAATAAGCAATGAAAAGAGAACTTACTTGTGTTGCATGCCCTCTCGGCTGCTCAATTACGGTTGAATATGAAGGCACAGAGGTTACATCCGTTACCGGTAACACCTGCAAACGCGGCGACGCTTATGCCCGCACAGAGGTTGTAAACCCCACACGTTCACTTGCCACAACGGTTAAGGTAAACGGCGGCGTTCATCCGGTTGTTCCCGTAAAGTCAAACTGCGCTGTCCCCAAGACAATGCTTTTTGACTGCATGAAGGTAATAAACGCCACATCTGTTGATGCTCCCGTAACTTTAGGTCAGGTTATCATTAAGGATATCCTCGGCACAGGTGCGGACATAGTAGCGACAAATAACGACTGAAAGGAAATATCGGCATGTTAAAGCCCTATGAGCTTGCTTGTGCCGCAAAACCCTCCGCCCGTCAGCTTGAATGGCAGCAGACCGAGTTTTACGCACTTATAAGCTATGGTATGCCGGTTTTCACAGGAAAGCAATACGGCGACGGTTTTGCACCGCCTGCCGTTTTTTGCCCTGAAGACATAAATGTCGACAGCTGGTGCGAAACGGCCAAAAACGCCGGCATGAAAGGCGTTGTATATAATTGCAAGGACTACGACGGATTTTGTCTCTGGCAGACCGATATGACCGATTACAGCATAAAAAACTCCAATTGGTTAAACGGTGAAGGGGATATGGTTCGTCTTATTTCCGAGACCTGCAGAAAGTATGATCTTAAATTCGGTATAAGTCTTGCCCCGTGGGACAGGCACGAAAAGTCTTTCGGCACCGGAAAAGCGTATGATGATTTTTTCTGCGGATTGTTAGACGAGCTTCTTACTCGTTACGGCGATATTTTTTATGTCCGACTTGACGGTGTGACCGGTTCATCCGACGGCAAAACGCAGGATTACGACTGGTCAAGATATTACAGCGTAATACGAGAAAAAATGCCCGAAGCCGTTATAGCCTTCAGAGGGCCCGATGTCCGCTGGTACGGCAACGACAGGGGAGTGCTTCGAAAAGAAGAGTGGAGCTCTGTCCCCGCATGGCACGGTGTCTATGATGACGGCACGTCTTGTCCGTCACCTAAGGGCAAAAGCTCCGCCGTGTTTGAGCTTGATATAGGCAGCCGCAAAGCCATAAAGCACGAGTCTGAATTTATATGGTATCCGTGTGAAGTCTGCGTACCCATGCGTAAAAACTATTATTTTGACGAAGAGGACAAATATTCGTCAAAGACAAAAGATAAGCTTCTGACGCTTTACTGCAATACGGTCGGCAACAACTGCTGTCTGATGCTCGGACTTGCGCCCAATAAACGCGGTGAGTTTGATGATGTGGATACTCAGATTTTAACCGCTCTCGGCAGTGATCTGAAGATTTTGTTTTCTTATAATCTTCTCGCAAAATCCAATGCGGATGCGACAAGCGAGCTTGGTCCGCTTTACGGTATCGACAACACAAAAACAGAGGATAAGCCCGGTTTCTGGCGTCCGAGTGAAAAGGACAAAGAACCGTCCGTTGTGTTCACTCTCGAAAAAGACGAGCTTTTTGATAAGCTTATTATTAAAGAGAACATAACAAACGGTCAGCATGTTGAAGAATTTTCCGTTTCCGTCAAAAATCAGAAGGGTAAATGGAAAGAAATCTATTCCGGCACGGCGATAGGCTACAAGCATATTTGCTGTCTTAAACCGCAAAAAACCGATGCGATAAAAATCACATTCAAAGAGTACAGAGATTTCTTTGAAATTGCATACATCGGTCTTAACTGATTTTTATTATATAAAATTCGCCGCCCGACAGTGTCAATACTGCCGGGCGGCGCTTTTTGATTAAGAATTAACAATTAAAAATTAATAATAGACTTTTTTACTCTTCCGACTTAAATGCCTCATCAAGTGTTTTTATTCCGGCTTTATGCAGAACTTCAGCTGTCTTTTCAAGGTCATTCGTGCGAATTACCGTCCATGCCTTTCCGTCCTGCTTGCCCATAAAGGCATACATATACTCAATGCTGATTTCGGCAGCCGTGAGAGTATCGAGGATATACGCAAGTCCGCCGGGCTTATCTTCCATTGCGGCGGCTATTATATCCGTGTATTTTACGGTTACGCCATGCTCTGTAAGTGCAACCGCTGCTTCTTCGTACTTATCCACAACAAGACGAAGCACGCCGAAATCCGATGTGTCGGCAAGTGAGAGTGCCTTTATGTCTATGTTGTTTTCTCTGAGAACATTTGTTATTGCGGCAAGTCTGCCGAATTTATTTTCAACGAATACGGATAACTGCTTAATCATTTTTTTCACACCTTTCTTTTATCTATAACACGCTTTGCCTTGCCCTCGCTGCGTTCAATGCTCTTGGGGTTGACAAGGTGAACCTTTGCGCCGATACCCAGAGTATCACGAAGCATACCGGTGATTTTGCGTTCGATATTCTCAATTGACTTGACATCATCCGCAAACAATGCCTGACTCATTTCAACATTTACATCGAATGTGTCGGTGTTGTTTACTCTGTCAACTACAATCTGATAGTTGGGTGTAAGATCACCGCCGCTTGCTTTAAGCAGAACTTCTTCAATCTGTGACGGGAATACATTTACGCCTCTGATTATAAGCATATCGTCGCTTCTGCCCTGCGGTTTGTTCATTCTTACGTGAGTACGTCCGCATTTGCACTTCTGATAGTTGAGTGAGCATATATCTCTTGTACGGTAACGGATAAGAGGGAAGCCCTCTTTTGTAAGCGTAGTGAACACAAGCTCGCCGCTCTGCCCCTCGGGGAGAACCTCAAGTGTATCGGGGTCGATTATCTCGGGGATGAACATATCCTCCCATACGTGCATGCCGCACTGATATTCGCACTCACATCCGACACCGGGGCCCATAATCTCGGAAAGACCGTAAATGTCATATGCCTTTATATGAAGCTTTGCCTCAATCTGCTTTCTCATGTCTTCGCTCCACGGCTCGGCACCGAAAATGCCCGCCTTGAGCTTTAATTTATCGGTAAGTCCCGCTTCTTCTGCCGCTTCACCGAGATACATGGCATAGCTCGGAGTACAGCAAAGCACGGTGGAACCGAAATCAACCATTGTCTGAAGCTGATTTTTTGTGTTACCCGATGAAGTGGGAATAACCGTCGCACCTAATCTCTCGGCACCGCCGTGTGCTCCGAGACCGCCTGTGAAAAGTCCGTAGCCGTATGACACCTGTATAAAGTCGTTGCTGTCTGCACCTATCGCCGTCATCATTCTTGCGACACAGTCCGCCCAGCTGTCAAGGTCGTTTTGCGTGTAACCGACAACGATTTTTTTGCCGGTCGTGCCCGATGACGCATGAACACGAACAATATTTTTCATAGGCTCGGCAAACAGTCCGTAGGGATAATAATCTCTTAAATCCTGCTTGTAAGAGAAGGGGAGCTTGCTTAAATCTTCAACGCCGTGTATGTCTTCGGGCTTCAATCCCTTCTCGTCCATACGCTTGCGGAAAAGCTCTACACGCTCATACATGCGTTTTACCTGCTTTACAAGTCTTTCACTTTGAAGAGCTCTAAGCTCCTCACGGGGCATTGTTTCAATTTCTTTCTGCCACATGGCTTTTTCCTCCTTGGAATTTGCGGAAAACTAAAAAAGTCCTCCGCTTGATAGCAGAGGACGGACTTAAACCGTGATACCACCTCATGTTCGGCTTTACCTCGCGATAAAACCCTCACAGAGTACAAAAAATACTCTTATCGCTTTAACGGGCGAACCCGATCACACCTACTGCAATTTTCAGCGGACTGCTCTCGAAATGAACTCACCGTAATTCGGACGGCGTCTTGCACCGGACGACGCTTCTCTTAAGACCTTACTTGCGGCTACCTGTTTTCGGTCACTGCATTTATGCTATTACTTTATCACCGCAAAAACGCATTGTCAACAGTCAATTTTCGCGAAAAGTATTAAACTTTTTTATTGATGACTTTATCAAAATAAATCATGTTGAATGTTTACGGATTTTCAAAGGTACTTTTTTTAAAGATAAGGATTGATATAAACACATTTGACATTTTGCCGTCCCTGTGGTAATATCATAAAAAAACTCCGAGGAGAAAAATATGCCTAAATATCTTATTATAAATGCCGACGACTTCGGGCTGTGCCATTCTGCGAATATGGCGGTAGAAGAGCTTTTTGAAGGCGGCTGGCTCAAATCTTCAACGATTATGACACCCTGTCCCGGTGCGGATGAGGCGATAGAATTTGCAAAAACACATCCGCAGTATGCGATAGGTGTTCATCTTACTCATACAAACGAGTGGGAGGATCGTTTTCCATGGGGCGGGCTTACCGACGGCAAGTCTATTCATAATGAAAAGGGCAGAATGTGGCCCGAAAGCGAGGATTTTGAGGCTCATTGCGATTATGACGAGGCGTGTGCGGAAACTCTCGCGCAGATTGAATATTGCGAAAACAAGGGAATGAAACCGTCGCACGTGGATTCTCATATGGGTGCGGTTTACGGTCTTAACGGCAAATTAAAGCTGCTTCCGAAGACGCTGGCAATATGCGGCAAAAAGGGTTATCCGTTCAGAATGTTCTCTAAACCTCTTGTTTCACAGTGCCCTGAAGGTACTCCTGTGTGGCTTTTTAAGGCGGCTTGCTATTTCTGTAATTTCTTCGGTAAAGTAAATCATGTTCTTATGCCGGATTATCTTATTTTCCCGGAAAGCATTGCCGATGCCGACAGCTACGACGAGTTTAAGAATAACTTTATAGAGTATCTGATTAAAATCCCCAACGGCATTTGCGAAACATATGTTCACCCGGCTTTGCCGACAGATGAAATGAAATCTATCACTTCACGCTGGCAGAGAAGATATTTTGAGTATCTTGTAATGAAAGACCCCGAAGTTCACGCCGCATTCAAAACACATGGTGTACATCTTATCAGTTACAGAGATTTAGTCGAGCTGAAATCAAAAAAATAAGTCTTTCGTATCCCTCAAAATTTGTCGAAGTAAAATTTACGGTTGACAAACTTAATATTTAGTGATAATATATCTAAGTGCTTCGGCACGGATATATTTGCGGATGTGGCGGAATTGGCAGACGCGCTAGGTTCAGGTCCTAGTGAATGCAAGTTCATGTGGGTTCAAGTCCCGTCATCCGCACCAGAAAAAAGCGTCCCACGGGACGCTTTTTTCAATGATATCCGTTCCTGTCGGAACGGGTGATATATCTGTGAAATGATATCGCACTTCGTGCGGTGATACAAGCCTCAGGCAAATGATCGGAACGGATATTATATCACACCCCCGCAGCAAGTATATCATTCGGCTTGCCGTAT
>CAVFPQ010000096.1:0-9045 GCA_963624415.1 Acutalibacteraceae bacterium
AGCTATATAATCCAAGACACGCAGTGTCTTCCGACATTATGCATTATGCATTATGCATTCTACATTCCGCATTCCGCATTCCGTATTCTGCATTCCGCCTTCCGCATTCCGCATTCCGCATTGACTGCAAAGAAATTTTGCAATGAACAATAAGCTTCGCAAGTGGCGTAGCTATATAATCCAAGACACGCAGTGTCTTCCGACATTATGCATTATGCATTATGCATTCTTCATTAAATATAATATTGCACTCGCCGCAGCACAGCATTGCTCATTGCTAATCGCTGATTGCTAATTGTTTGCAGTCCCTTAATACGGACATGTCAATATAAAAAAATACTTGACAAACAAACATTTGTTCGATATAATAGAACAAGAAAACGGGAGGCGAAAATATGAATCAAAAGTTCTATATCTGCATAGATCTTAAGTCATTTTACGCCTCGGCGGAGTGTGTCGAACGTGGGCTTGATCCGCTTGATACAAACCTTACTGTGGCGGATGAGAGCCGTACAGACAAAACAATCTGCCTTGCCGTGTCGCCGTCTCTTAAAGCGTGCGGCATTCCCGGTCGTCCTCGTCTGTTTGAACTTAAACAGAAGGTGAATGAAGTAAATGCTCTCAGAATGCGTTCTTCACCTCACCGCACTTTTTCGGGGGAGTCGTATTCCGCAAAAGAACTTAAAGCACATCCCGAATATAAGCTGTCTTATATAGTTGCCCCTCCGAGAATGTCGCTTTATATGAACAAAAGTGCCGAAATATACGAAATCTATCTCAAATATATTTCCCCCGATGATATACATATCTATTCCGTTGACGAGGTTTTTATAGACATAACCGGCTATCTTGACACATATAAGCTTACCCCCGTTGCCCTTGCCGAAAAGCTTATCGAGGCCGTTTATATGCAGACGGGAATAACAGCAACCGCCGGAATAGGTACAAATCTCTATCTTGCAAAAATCGCCATGGATATTGTGGCAAAGCATGCCGAACCCAACAAAAACGGTGCCAGAATTGCCGAGCTTAACGAAAGAACATACCGTGAACAGCTGTGGGCTCACCGACCGCTTACGGATTTCTGGCGGGTAGGGAAGGGATACGCCAAAAAACTTGAGGCACGAGGTATTTTTACAATGGGCGATGTCGCAAGATGCTCTCTTGCCAATGAAGAAATGCTCTATCGCCTGTTCGGAGTAAATGCCGAGCTTCTGATTGATCACGCTTGGGGCGTTGAACCATGCACAATGGCTGATATCAAGGCGTATTGCCCCGAAAAACACGGTATAAGCACTTCACAGGTGCTTAGTGAACCGTATACAAAAGAGGACGGACTGCTCATAGTAAAAGAAATGGCCGAAAATGTAGCACTCGATTTGCACGCGAAGGGATTTTGCACCGATCATCTTACACTTACAATCGGATATGATGCCGAAAATCTGCGTGATGAAAAACGCAGAAATTCTTATTTCGGTCAGATTTCTCTTGATCATTACGGCAGGGCAGTGCCGTCTCACGCACACGGAAGCATAACACTTGACAAAAAGACTTCATCAATTTCTCGGATAACGCTCGCTCTGTGCAGAATTTATCATGAAAAGGTTGACGAAAGGCTTTTAATCCGCCGTATAAATATCACCGCAGATGACATATGCACCGAGGAGGAGGCGAAAGAGGAAGTTCAGTATCAGCAGCTTGATTTGTTTTCACTGAATAAGACTACACCGCAGCAGCTTGAAGCAAAGAAAAAATTTGAAGAAAAAGAGAAAAAGCTGTCTGATGCCGTGCTTACCGTGAAGGGCAAATTCGGCAAAAACGCCGTTATAAGAGGTCTGAGCCTTCTCGATAAAGCCACAGCACGAGACAGAAACGCTCAGATAGGCGGGCATAAGAGCGGGGAAGGCACCTCCGGCAAAAAGGATGAGTCCGATGTATGAAGATATTATTTCAATAAAAGAACATGAACCAAAGAACAGAGTGCGAATGCCCCGAAAAAAACGCTCCGCCCAGTTTGCGCCCTTTGCGGCACTAAGCGGATTTGAAGCCGGGATGAGCGAGAAATCACGACTGACAGACAAAAAACGAGAACTGTGTGAAATAGAAATCGACAGCATAAATGACACTCTGAATAATATAAAACTGAAGCTCTCAAACGGCGAAAAAGTGTCCGTTAAAATTACATATTTCGTAAAAGACACAAAAAAGCCCGGCGGTGCATACATAAGCACAACCGGGGCCGTTAAACGTATTGATGATGTTTTCTATATACTCTTCTTCCACGATATAAAGCCTGTCTCAATTCCGGACCTTGCCTTTATAGAAATCCTGCACAACTGACCGCTGTTCTCAGCTTTCGGGCGGAATATCCCCGACACCTGACAGAATAATTCTGGGGCGATAGGGGAAGCTGTTTACATCCTCTCTTGATGTCACACCCGACAGCACAAGCACCGTATCAATGCCCGTTTCAATTCCGGCAACCATATCGGTATCCATTCTGTCGCCTATCATTGCGGCTTCCGCGGAGTGAACTCCAAGAATGCGAAGACCTGTACGCATCATCAGGGGATTGGGCTTGCCTATAAAATAAGCCGTTTTGCCCGATGCCATTTCAATCGGAGCAATCATAGCACGGCAGGCGGGAATCATACCGTCCTCTGTGGGGCAGGTGAGGTCGCTGTTTGTGCCTATTAGCCTTGCACCCTTATTTACAAGGTGTACCGCTTTAAGAATATTTTCGTAAGTATACGTATTGCCCTCGCCTATGATTACATAATCGGGGTCAACGTCGTTCATTACAATCCCGGCGTCATGAAGAGCCATTACAAGCCCCGAACCGCCCACAACATAGGCACTGCATCCCGGTGACTGACTGCTGACGAATTTAGCCGTTGCCAGAGCGCTTGTGTAAAAATGGCTTGCGTCAACGTCAAGTCCCATTCTTCTGAGCTTTTGCTGAAGTTCTTCGGGGGAGCGGTCGGATGAGTTTGTCAGAAACAGAAAGTGCTTATTCTCTCTGTAAAGCCAGTCGACAAATTCCTTTACTCCGGGCAGAAGACGGTTGCCGTGATATATGACACCGTCCATGTCGCATAAAAAACCTTTTTTGTTGCGAAGTTCTTCCATTTGTTTTTCTCTTTCTTTGTTTATTGCAGATATATTGTAGCAAAAAGAAGAGAATAAGTAAACACTTTATTTGAAGTTTATATTTTTTGTTTCGCCCTGTTTAATTCCGAAAAATTCATATCCGTATACAGTGCCGAAAGTCGCGTTATCCGAATTAAACTTTACTCTGAAAGTACCCGTTTTTTCATTCTCTCCGTTCTGATACATGGCATAGACACAATATGCATAACCGTCATTGTCGTATATATAGTTGATATTGCCTTCATAGCTGTCGTAAATCTCAGCATCGGGAGTATAGATGTTATATGTAAATGTTCCGTTTGTGTCTATTGAAAGAGTGTGAATATCACTGTATGAACCGCCCGATTCTGTTGTGTGTGTCTGCTCGTCTTTTATAATCGTGCAAAGACTTTCGTTTTTCTTTGTCATAAAATCAAATATATTTCCGGATATACTTCCCGAAAAACCGTTTCCGCCCGACACTGCCGGTTCTTCAAAATTATTGTTGAATTTAAGCTCCGTACATCCCTTTGCTTCAATTTGCCCCATTGACACAAAGCCGCAGTTTGCCTCTATACAGCCGAAAATATCGACATATTCGATTTTCTCGTTGTCAGTCAGAAGAATAAGATACTCGCTGCCGCCTCTTACAAGACTTGCAATGCATATATCTTTATAGCCGTCAGAAAGTGTCTTTACATTGTATCTGCCGTCTGTGTCCGCCTTGAATGAATTTTTGTCGATGTCATATGTTCCGTCCGTATAACTGTCAAGCGGTTTATAAAATTTAAGCGTGACAGCGCCGTTGTCAAGATAAGCTGTTATTCCGTTAAGCTCGGATGTTTTATGAATTTCTTCTTTTGCGGTCTGCTCCGGTTCGGAATTTTCGGTCTGAGTTATAATGCTTTCCGATGCATTTTCCGTTATTGTGTGATTATTGTTCATCTGACATGACGTCAGAACAGTAAGTGTAACAGTCGCAATAATCAACGAAATTGTCTTCCTGAACATAAATTAAGCCTCCTGTTTAGTTAAAATAATCATTTAAGATTGCGTTAATCCGATATACCGCCTGTTTTGCATCGCTCGGAATACTCTCGTGAAGCGTAAAGCCGAAAGACGAGTCTTTTGTGTCAGCATCAAAATATGCAGTCCCTGCGTCAAGGATAACCATATTTGATGTGTCGGGCATATTGTCATAATCGGCAAGATTATTCTGTTCGATTATCCGTATTATATTATCAAAAGTTTCACTGTCCGATTTTTTTCTTTTGGTTTTTGTCTTATTTTTTTCAGTCGTTGTTTTTGTTACATAAATTTTTCCGTCGGACAATTTTACGATTTCAAGCTCGGTATCGGGTGCAAGCATTGCCCCGGTGTTTGAGATGCCGATTCTTTCCGCTATCTGATTTCTGTCAAATTTTTTCACGTAACCACTTCCGAAAATAATTATCGCAATTGCCGCAACTGAAGCGACGACGACAAAAAGCAAGATATATCGTTTCAAAATTACTTTATTCACCCCAAACCCCGCCTTCGTGATTTCTTAATCAAATACTAACATATTATTAAGCCGGACACAATTGCCCGAATGTGCTATTTGTATCACCTTTATCAATATAAATTATCCTGTCAATAAAAATAAAGTATACACTGCCTCGGTTGACAAAATCGTAACAATGTGGTAATATTACTTTGATTTTGATTTAGAACAAGGAGAATTAGTATGTCACTTACAACAAACAAATCGGTTCTCTCATGGATTGACGAAAAAGTCAGTCTCGTAAGTCCCTCACAGATCATCTGGATCGACGGCAGCGAAGCACAGCTTGATGCTCTTCGTGCCGAGGCTGTTGAATCAGGCGAGATGATCAAGCTCAACGAAGAGCTTCTTCCCGGCTGCTATCTTCACAGAACAAAGCCCAACGATGTTGCCCGTGTTGAGGACAGAACTCTTATCTGCACTCCCACCGAGGAGGAGGCAGGCCCCACAAACCACTGGATGGAGCCCTCCGCCTGCTACAAAATGCTCTATGATATCGCAAAAGATTCATATAAGGGCAGAACTATGTATGTTATCCCTTATTCAATGGGTCCTGTCGGCTCAAAGTTCTCAAAGATAGGCATTGAGCTTACCGACTCCATTTATGTTGTTCTTAACATGGCCATAATGACCAGAGTCGGCAAGGCTGTACTTGACGTTCTCGGTGATTCCGATGACTGGGTTCGCGGTCTTCACTGCAAATGTGATGTTGATGCCGAAAAGCGCTGGATTTGCCAGTTCCCGCAGGACAACACAATTATTTCCGTTAACTCCGCATACGGCGGAAACGTTCTTCTCGGCAAAAAGTGTTTTGCTCTTCGTATAGCTTCCTATCAGGGCTGGAAAGAGGGCTGGCAGGCCGAGCATATGCTCATACTCTGTGTTGAGAAGCCCAACGGCGAAAAGAAGTATGTCTGCGCCGCGTTCCCCTCAGCTTGCGGCAAAACCAACCTCGCTATGCTTATTCCTCCCGAGGAGTTTGCAAAGAAGGGCTATAAGGTTACAACAGTCGGCGATGACATTTCATGGATTCGCAAGGGTGCTGACGGCAGACTCTATGCTATCAACCCCGAGAACGGTTTCTTCGGTGTTGCTCCCGGCACAAATATGAAGTCCAACCCCAATGCTCTTATTTCCACGCAGAAGGGCACAATCTTCACAAATGTCTGCCACAATATCGACAACAACACAGTTTGGTGGGAAGGCCTCGACAAGAATCCGCCCACGAACGCAATTGACTGGAAGGGCAACCCCTGGAACGGCAGCGAGAGCACAGAGAAGGGTGCGCATCCCAACTCAAGATTTACAGCTCCCGCAAAGAACTGCCCCTGCCTCAGCCCCGAATTTGAAAATCCGGAAGGCGTTCCGATTTCAGCTATCGTTTTCGGCGGCAGACGTGCAAAGCTCGCTCCGCTGGTATATCAGTCAAGAGACTGGAACAACGGCGTATTCGTCGGCTCGATAATGGCTTCCGAGACAACTGCCGCAGCTGCAGGTGCAGTCGGTGTTGTTCGTCGTGATCCCATGGCAATGCTTCCTTTCTGCGGCTACAATATGGCTGATTACTGGCAGCATTGGATTGACATCGGTGCAAATCTCGATCCCGAGAAGGCTCCCAAGATCTTCAATGTCAACTGGTTCAGAAAAGATGATGAAGGCAACTTCCTGTGGCCCGGCTACGGCGACAACCTTCGTGTTCTTAACTGGATTCTTGATCGTTGTGACGGCAAGGTTGACGCTAAGGAAACAGCTATCGGCTATGTTCCCTATGCAGACGACATTGACCTCGCAGGCATCGAGGACGAGGTTTCAAAGGCTACACTTGAGTCAATTCTCAACGTTGACAAAGACCTTTGGAAGAACGAAGTTCCCGGCATCGAGGAGTTCTACGCCAAGTTCGGCGACAAGCTCCCCGCCGCAATCAAGGAACAGCTCAATATCCTCAAGGGCAATCTTGATAAATAAATCATCACTGTGCGGTTTAATATAAAATTTGCCGTATAAACAGCTGACGATAACCAAATCTCCCTGTCGAACACAAGCTCGGCAGGGAGTTTTTTTAGAGTATTAAGACAAACAAAAGCCCCGCGTTGCCGATACCCGATGATAATAACCTGCAAATAAAGCAGGTGGGTATCCTCCTTCGCGGCTCACGCTCCCTTCGTCCGATAAAATCGGGAGGTCTGCAATCCTCGCAAAGAGTAATCAGGATTCCCTAAAAATGTGTGTTGGGTTAATATAATCGAAGTTGTCGCACAATGCAGGGTGTTAAAAAATATTAGCTTTGTTATGACGGATAACCGTCTACGGAATTATGACCGTAATATTTTTCATCAAGACGTTTTTCGAATTTTGAATATATCTTTGAAAGATTATCGTCTTCATTTGGTGTTGCAAGAGCGAAGCCGCCATTGCCGTCATCTGTAATCTGAAGAACAAAAAATTCTCCGCTGTCGTTTAATATCTCGGTCGGGTCATCATAATGCGGCACAACGGCAACATATCTTTTATCATCGTCAATGTCAAGCGTATCGAGAATTTCAAATGTTATCTCATTGCCGTCGTCATCGACACAGGATATAAGCGTTGAATCGTTATCCATAACAGTTCCTCCGAAATATTTACAGATAAATTATAGTATGATAAACAGTGTTTGTCAATATTATAGTGTCAGTTCGACTTCCCAGGCGTAATTAAATACTTCTTCAGCCGGCAGGGCATTTATTCCGTCCTTAAGTGAAAAGTCGGGCTTTTTCTCCTGCGAATCATTTACACCGCACCACGGCTCAATGCAGACATAGGGCGCACCGGGCTTTGCCCATATTCCGAGATACGGCGAACCGCCCAGGTCGAATTTTACGGTATGACTGTCATTTTGTTTTATAAGAGAAATATGCTGTGATTTTACGCCGTGCAGAATAAGTGCATCCTCATCAAATATATGCTCTGTGATTGTTATATCCGTTTCGTTGTCAAGAACCGAAAATGTCTCGGGCAGTCTTAACGAATGAACAAGATCGATTTTTTCGGAAGACAACGTTTCTTTTTCGTCAAATCTCAGCGTGTCACCTATTTTGCAGTTAAAAGCCGGGTGAGCGCCCAAAGAAAAATACATAACCGTTTCGTTTTTGTTGACTACGGCGTGATTAACTCTCAGCTTATTTTCTTCAAGTGAAAATGTAACAATCAAATCGAATGCAAAGGGATATTTTTTAAGTGTATCTTCATTTTCCGACAGAATAAAAGACATTGAGTCTTCATCTTTTTCGAGCAGTGTCCAATCTGTCTTTCTCGCAAAACCGTGCTTGGGCATTTCGTACTCCGTACCGTTTAATGAATATCTGTCGTCAATCAGTCTGCCGACAATGGGGAACAGAATAGGGGACTGACCGTACCAGATTTTTTCGTCACCCTGCCACAGAAACTCGTAGCCGTCTTTTTTTGATTTAACCGAAGTCAGCTCACAGCCGTATTCTTTTACACCGACTGAAAGAAATTCGTTTTCTATAAAATGAGTCATAATTTTCCACTCCTTTTTTTGTTCTATTATACATCCAAAACCATAAAAGCACAAGACAAAAAATTAAGCGGCCGAATTAAGCCGCAGATTTTATACGGACTGTTCCGAGAACTTTAATATTTCGCGTGAACTGAGAAACATTTTTACGGTCTTGAATTTTGAATTCCGAAAATATAAAATAATGTGTTGGTATTACGTTGGTATTAATATGGTAAGATAAAAATCTTAATGCGGCAAACGGAGGCGGCAAAAGCATGATTTTTAAGAAAATAAAGGAGTGGCTTTCAAATCATATATCATGGGTATTAAGCATATCAGCTGTCCTTTTGGCAATTGCATTTGCAATATCCATGTCACAGTTTAATATATTACAGAATATCGAAAGTCGTGCGCTTTCTGAATTGCAGTCAACCGTCGGTATGCAGGCATCTGCATTCAGTGATCATATGAATGAGCAGTTCCAAGGAGTGCGGTTGGTTGCCGATATGCTCGCAGACGGAAGGCATTTTACAAGCGAAGGAATTAAGCCGACTTTATCCTCAATCGTACGCACTTTCGGACTTTGTACGCTTTGCCTTGCAGATATGGACGGCAATACCACAGATTATCAGGGCAATATTCTCGGAAACTGCTCCGACAGGGAATATTTCACTGAAATCGTAGACGGAAGTCATACGCAGATTTGCGAATATCTTGCCGAAACAAAATCAACAAATAAGCCGCGTGTCATTCTGTCTGTACCCGCCTATGATGAAAACGGCGAAATGCTGGGCGTGCTGTTTTGCAGCAAGGAAATTGCCATTCTGGAGGAGTCTCTTTTTGTTCATACCGCTATCTTTGATACTAAAGCAGG
>CAVFPQ010000097.1:0-8973 GCA_963624415.1 Acutalibacteraceae bacterium
GGCCCATGCCCTCGCCTGACGGCTCGGGCCCATGCCCTCGCCTGACGGCTCGGGCCCATGCCCTCGCCTGACGGCTCGGGCCCATGCCCTCGCCTGACGGCTCGGGCCCATGCCCTCGCCTGACGGCTCGGGCCCATGCCCTCGCCTGACGGCTCGGGCCCATGCCCTCGCCTGACGGCTCGGGCTCATGCCCTCGCCTGACGGCTCGGGCCCATGCCCTCGCCTGACGGCTCGGGCCCACGCCCTCGCCTGACGGCTCGGGCCAATGCCCTCGCCTGACGGCTCGGGCCCACGCCCTCGCCTGACGGCTCGGGCCCATGCCCTCGCCTGACGGCTCGGGCTTCGCCCCGCTCCCTCATGTTTTTTTGTGCTTTTTATTAAAAATATTTATGACAATAATGTAAATATTGTATGCCCTTTGTCTATTGACGAGGGACATTTTTTTTGCTAAAATATAATTAATTATGTTGGTAAAACGTTTCTGATATAAAGGAGGCTTTTCGTAATATGAAAAACGTAAACAAAGCGAAAAGAACTTTAATCAAGTCAATCAGCTTATTTCTGTGCCTTGTTATGGTGCTCGGCACTGTAAGTCTTGATTGGTCCGCCCTTACGGCAGCGGCGGCTGACACTTCAAACAGCTCTTCAAGCGATGATATCATCGTAAGAAAAGAGCTTAATTTCAACCACGATTGGAAGTTCAGCCTTTCAGACCCCACAGGCGCGGAGAAAAAGAGTTATAAAGACAGCTCATGGGAGACTGTTGATCTGCCCCATGACTTCAGTATAACTCAGGAGTTCTCAACAACAAACACCGAGCGTGAGTCCGGTCAGCTGCCCACAGGCACAGGCTGGTACAGAAAGATGTTCACCATTCCCACGGAGTATGAAAAGAGTGACATCTGGCTCACATTTGACGGCGTGTACAACAACGCTTATGTGTATGTTAACGGTGAGCTTATCGGCGAAAACCACTACGGTTACAACTCGTTCTCGATAAATCTCGGCGATTATGTAATCCGTGACGGCAATACATGGAACTGCGTAGCCGTTAAGGTTGTCAGCGAAATGGCATCAAGCCGCTGGTATTCGGGCTCCGGTATCACACGTGATGTAACAATGACAATTCTCAATCAGGTTCATGTTTCACATTACGGCACGCAGATTACAACCCCCACCGTTAATTCTTCTTCGGCAACTGTCGCGGTAAAGCTCAATGTCGAAAACACATACAAAGACGCCGCAACGGTTCAGATAAAGTCCGAAATCAAAGATCCGTCCGGCAAAGTTGTAGCGACCGACAGCACCAACCGACAGCTTGCGTCCGGAGAAAACATTGACCTTACGTTCAGTCAGAATGTGGCAAATCCTCAGCTCTGGGGCACGGATACACCCAATCTCTATACTCAGGTTACCACAATCACCGACACTGAGGGCAATGTTCTTGATACAAACGAAACAACATTCGGTATAAGAACAATCGAGTGGAGTGCTTCAACGGGCTTCTCGCTCAACGGCGAAAAAATGAAGCTTAAGGGCGTATGTATGCACCATGACCAGGGCGCACTCGGCGCAGTACAGGAGTATGACGCGATTTATCGTCAGATGTCCATAATGAAAGAAATGGGCGTTAATGCCATAAGAACATCGCACAACACCGCTTCAAAGGTTCTTATTCAGGTGTGCAATGAGTTGGGCCTTCTTGTTCTCGAAGAATTATTCGACGGATGGGAGTATTCCAAAAACGGCAACTCCAACGACTTCGGCAAATACTTTAATGTAAGTCTTACCGAGTCAAACAAGCTTATGGGTGCTTCAAGCGACCTGACATGGGCAACATTCGTAACAAAAGAAACGGTTCTTCGTGACCGCAATGACCCCTGCGTATTTATGTGGGACATAGGCAACGAGCTTGCGGAAGGCACAAATACATCTGTTGCGGCTGTTTCGACAAAATATGCAGAATACGCTTCTCAGATTCGCAATACAATTCTTGCATATGACACAACTCGTTCTCTTACTCAGGGCAACAACTATGGCTCCGTGTGGTCGGTTGATAATTATGTTGATGTAATCGGCGCAAACTACCACATTACATCATGGACAACTCAGCTTTCAAAACCGTTCTTTGCTTCCGAGTCGATTTCAGCCATTACAAGCAGAGGCGTATATGATTACAGCGGCACTGATCGTCAGGGCGGCAAGCTCGGCAACGGCTCATATGAACTTATGTCCTATGACAACTCTTATGTTCCGTGGGGCAACTCGGCATCCGCCGGCTGGTATAAGGCGGCTGTGAATGACTGGTACTCCGGTGAGTTTGTATGGACGGGCTTTGACTATATCGGTGAACCCACACCGTGGAATGACACCGGAAGCACAGATTCAACAGTCCCCAACTCCTCATATTTCGGAATTGTTGACACTGCCGGCTTCGAAAAAGACCAGTATTATCTTTACAGAAGCTGGTGGCAGGATAAAGACACAACGCTTCATCTTCTGCCCGGCACATGGGATGAAAACGAGCTTTACTTAGATAACGGCTACGCATATGTAAATGTATACTCAAATGCCGACAATATAAAATTGTATTTAAATGATGCTCTTATAGCGACGGCAAAATCGACGGTAAACACAACATCGGCGGGCTATACATACAGAACATGGACCGAGACGGTTGTAAATTCCTCTGTCTGCAACACAAACGAAATAGACACAACCGACAAGGAGCTTTATGCACAGTTCGGCGTAAAATATGCCGCCGGTACACTCAGCGTAAAGGCTTTTGACGCAAACGGAAACGAAATAACCGACACTGTCGGCACAAACAGCGTCACAAGCGGCAAAACCACTGCTAAGATTGTGTCAAAGCTGTGGGGTGAAGACAGCTTCACCGCTGACGGCGAGTCCTTCGCTTATATTGAGTTTACCGCTGTTGATGACGAGGGCAACCCCGTTGTCGATTATAACGGCACACTTAATATCACCGTAACAAATGACGGTGTAATAGCGGGTGTCGATAACGGCTATCAGGGCACAACCGACAAATTCCAACAGTCAAGCGTTCTCACATCCGACACCACGGCAACAATACAGATGTTCAACGGCAAGGCTCTTGCCATAGTCAGAACAACCGAAAATGCAAATAACGTTCAGATTACCGCCACAACATCCGATAATCTTACCGTTGACGGCACAACATTTACAACAACGGCACAGACGGAAGAGCAGAAACAGCAGTACTTTGAGAATGTTGTAACACAGAGTGCGATTGAATACGAGGACGATATCTATTCTCAGTATGATGAGCTTAAGACCGAATTTGACGCCCTCGAAGACCCCAGCACATCCACAGACGCCGGCGAAACGGTTACAACCACAACATATGAATATTATCCCGTAACAACCGTAACAACAACCGATGCAACATTTTTGGAGTCCGGCGACTACATTATTTCCGGCTTAAGCCCCAATGGAACCACCACGGGATCTCTTGGATACGATTGGTTTAAGAATGATAATTTTCCGGACAAAGACTATACAGCTGTAAGAACAACAGGTGCGGCGGCAACGGCAAGTGACCCGGTATGGCACTTTGAGCATATTGAGAACAGCAGCTACTATATTTACTACACAGACAGCAGTAACGTAAAGCACTATCTGTCATGCAACACGGTTGACACCTCCTTAAGAACACAGACAGATCCGTTTGAATTTACGCTTACTGCAAACAATGACGGCACATTCTATATAAGCTACGGCAGCACAGTAATAGTCTATTATGAATATTCGTCTTTTAGTGATTATCTCGCAAGTACAACATCAACCGCGAGTGAAGCGTCGAAGATAACTCTGTACTCCGTAAACGGCTCAACCGTAACGCAGGTAACACCCACAACAACCACCGCCGGCTCATACATTGATATAAAAGAGCAGGAGTATGCGATCTATAATGTCGATACATGGGGCGGTACAACGTATTCCGGTGTTATGTCATATGATGCCGATACAAACGGAAAAACAAAGGGACTTGATATCAAGCCCGCAACGATAAGCGGCACAACGCTTACTATGGATGACGACTATGTTTATATCATAGAACCGGTTGAAAATTCAGACGGCACAAAGTTCTACATAAAGACACCGGCAGGAAAATATCTTAATCTCGGCTCCGGCAACGGTGCGGCGGTATTGTCCGATACGCCCGAGGAATTTACCGCATATGTTGTCGGTGACGGCAGAGTGGCATTCTATAACTCAAGCAGTATCTTTATGGATCACTTCCGTCAGGAAACATATTTCTCAGGTTGGTCATCAAGCACATCAAAAATAAACAATAATAATAAGTTTGCGCTCTACGCCAAAAAGACAACCTCCACAAGTGTAATCACGGGCGCCACCGTAAACCTGTATAACGCAATCAAGAACGGCCTTGAGTATAACCCCGGCTCATACAGCTCCGAAGTTTATGATACTCTCTTTACGGCTCTTCAGGAGGGCATGACGGTATACAAGAACACATCTTCAACCGATGCCGAAAAGCAGGCGGCGGCAGATGCCATCACGGCGGCAATTGAAGGTCTGTCCGATTTCGTTACAAAGTTTGACGCTACACTGTTCCGCTACGGCTATGATCCGTCAAGCTCCACTCCGTTCAACGTTTCCACAAACTACTATAATGAACAGCAGTACGCAAAGATGGTTCAGGTCATAAAGGCCGATGAAAATATTCTTAATCAGATTAAAACAATCATCGACTATGACGGCACAAACGGCACAACATGGGAAGACGGCTATGCGGATCAGGCTCTCGAAGATGCAATTTATGAGTACGCCAGAATCTATACCGTTGTATTCACAGGATATTCCGTAACAGGAGACAGCACCACAAACTCCGAAGCAAAGAATAATCAGGATTTCTATGCGACATTCTGGAACTTCTGGGCGAAGGACAATACGCAGGGCGCATCAGAACAAAAACACGAGGGCGCGTCCATTCAGGGTATATTCAGTCAGAAGCTTGACCCCGAAACAGGCTTGCCCGTAATGCACGACGCGTATACTTCCGACAGCGGCTTATCCTACCTCAGCGGTGAGACAACACTGGGAAATAATGGTATTACCGCACTTGCTTCAATTACATTAAATACAGGTGCATCCGCAACAAAGAGCGTAAGCCTTGCCGCACTCAGCAATATTTCTCCTTATGTAGCGGATCTCTTCTCAAGAAATAATGAATATGCGGACGGCAGTGATACTGTGTATTCAAAGTTTTATTGGGACACCGAATTCCCGTTCCTTACAACAACGGATGAGTACGGCGTAAACCACTATACATACGACTCTTCAAACTCATCAAAGCTCATAAGAGGCAGCTATGATGACGAAAAGCAGACAGCCGTTCTTGACTATTATGATCAGGAAAACTGGAGTGTAAATAGACAGTGGAGCTCAGCCGGACAGGGCTTCTTCCCGTTTAACTATCGCACGGATGAAGATATAACGAGCTTCACCGGACAAAACGCCATATACCATTTCGGTGTATCGTTCAATACCGATTTCCATATTCCCGCAACCGGTACATATTCATCAAATGTCGGTGACGATATAGTCTTTAACTTCTCCGGAGACGACGACGTTCTTGTATACGTAGACGATACGCTTGTTCTTGACAACGGCGGTCTTCACGGCGCAAGAAGCTGTTCAATCAACTTCACACAGTGCACTGTTACATATCAGTACGCAATGGATCTTGAAAGTCAGACTCTTGTAACGGATTCCGACGGCAATGTTACCGAAAATGAAGCTGTTTACTCATACGACAACAGAGACAATCTGTCGGATGACGCAAAGGCTGCTGTTGAAAAGCTTCACGCCATAATCGGTGACGGTCAGAATCATAAGCTCTCCTTCTACTACCTTGAGCGTGGTTCAACGGAATCAAACTGCAAGATTGAATTTAACCTTCAGCAGACTTCAACCCACATTGCACTTAATGATCAGACTCTTGTAACGGACTTCGGCCTTGACACGGAATATGACGTTACCAAAAACAACACCATAAGCAAGACGGCTGTTTCAAGAAAGTCAACAATCGAGTATGTCGGCACAACCGAAACAGCTCCCACAACTACAATTTCGTTTGAAAAGGTTCCCGAAGGCGTAACGCTGTTTGATGACACCGGAATTTATACGCAGACGGGCGACAGCGGCACAATAACCGCCGACAACAAGGGCGTTGTTAAGTTTGTTCAGACAAATATGCAGTTTAACAAGAGCATGTATTTCTGGTACTGCGTAAAGATTACGAACGACCCGACATATGCCGCAGGACGATATTATTACACATTCGAAAAATATACCGTAATCCCCGCTACAAACATCTATTATGAAGAGGACTTCTGCGAGGGTGCGGGAGGACTTACGTACAAGGACGGCACAGTACCTTCATCGTTTGATAATTCGACCGCAAACTACGGTGTATGGACAACGGTGACCGAAGGTGACAAAACAGCTCAACAGGCGGCTGACCTTGTCGGCGACTCTGATGCTAATGTATACGGCTACGATCTCGCTTATAAAACATCGGCTGTATATTCAAACGGTACGGCACGCAAGGTAACCGTAAGTCCGAAGAATAACCCGAATAAAAAATATGCCGGCGCCGAGGGTGGCTCATGGCCCACTGTAACATTCACCTTCTCCGGCACAGGCTTCGACTTAATAGGACTTACAAACAACAAGACGGGTGTATTCACTGTTGATGTATATTCGGGAACGGATACAACCGGCGCTGTGGTCAAACAAAACGTAGTCGATACCTATTACGGTTCTTCTTATGTACAGCTTTACAGCGGAGCGGACGGCAAGCCCACCGGCACCGAAACCTCCAGACCGTTCTATTGGACAAAAAACAACACATATACAACAACGCCCACATACTACGGCACAGACGGCGTTATCACTTCAACCGTAACATACAAGACCGTTGACGGCACGGGCTACACCGTAATACCGACATATTATGACGCAAACGGCAATATTACCGAGACCGAAACGGAAACCCCCGCATACGCATACGCCTACGCATACGGCTGGATAAATGACTCCGAGGCGACAACCTCGCTGTATCAGATTCCCGTTATAGCCATTGAAGATCTTGACTACGGCACATACACGGTGAAAATCACGGCTGCGTTCAGTACGTTCTATAATCATTATAATACGGACACCGTAAACGGCGAGAGCATAAAGAGCTATGACCTCTACATTGACGGCATTCGTGTATATGACCCGGCGGGACACGACGATATTGAAGACACAACAATTTCCGAATCGTACGCAAAGGACGGCGAGCATTACCCGAACTACATTGAGCTTCGTAACCTGCTTATCGGTGTTGATACATTCGGTGAATCGACCGAGCTTAGCAAAAAGGGTGTCATCTTTATAGACGGTATTCCTCAGCTTGACAACGACATCGAAAAGTATAAAGACGCAGGTCCCAACAACGAGCTGTATCTGGCGGCAGGTCAGGCGATAGCGTTCGAAATCTGGGCGACGGCAGTTCCTTCCGATTTGCAGTTGTTTATGAAGTCCGCAAGCGGTACACCCACATTCAGCTTTACCGCAAACGGCATAACAACCGATTTGAAGGTTGCAAGCGGCACCATGATGGCGTATTCGCTCAACTCCTTCCTTCCCGTTGCAAGCAAGCTCAAGTGGACACAGACTTCTCTTGACGGCAAGTATTATTACACTTCCGGCACGGTTGTCATTGCAAACAACTCCGAGCAGGACGGCATTCTCTCCCTCGGTGAAATGAAGTGGACATTCTCAAAGAGCGGCGGTCAGGGATATTTCAAAATACCCACAAGCACAGCCGAGACCGAAGAAGTTTCACTCATGACAACGGCACTCACATATAACAATGCCGTATCGGTTGTAAGCGCAATGTACACGGACACATCAATAGCGGCAAGTGACATAAAAACATCCGACACACCCATAGTAAAGGGTGAAGATACCGTTATAACAATCAACACTTCATCGGACGTAAAGACACTTCTTATAAAGAAAGCGGACGGCACGACAGTTGAACCCGTAAGTGTTGAGCAGATAGCGAAAGATCTCGAAAATGACAGTGTAACATGGCAGGTAACACTCTCATGTGACGATGCCGGCACATACACCTACACCGTAACGGGCGTAAATGAGTACGGAAACGAAAACAAGAACCCGACTTCGTTTACCGTAACGGTTGAAACACCGGTTGAAGAGACGACTTCCGGCACGACCGAAGACACAACAACATCCGACAGCGGCGAAACAAAGGATTCATTCCTTAAAAAGATACAGGGATTCTTTGATAAGATAATTGAGTTCTTCAGAAAGCTGTTCTCTTGGTTTAAGTAATTAAGGAGGTAACACAATATGAAAAAGAAATACGTAAAACCCGATGTGGTATTTGAATCATTTGAGCTTACCTCCGCTGTTGCGGCAGGCTGTTCGATAATTTCAGCTCCCTCGGCGGCGTATATCTGCCCCGTTTTGGATGACGAACTCGGTATTACGATTTTTACATCGACAAGCGGATGTCAGTATTCCGCGCCCGGTGTAAACGACCGTGTCTGCTATGACGTACCCTTTGCGGGTATGACGGTATTTGAGTCGTAAAGTGAAATAATCGGCACAAACCGAGAAAAAACAAAGTACCCCAAATTGGATAAAACAATTTGGGGTATTGGTTTGATGGGGCGAGCGAAGCGAGCCGCGGCGCGAGCGAAGCGAGCGTAACGCCGAGCGAAGCGAGGCGAGGCCCGAGCGAAGCGAGGGCATGCCGCGACGAAGCGGCGAAGCCGCTGAGGAGCGGCAAGGCCGAGGAGGCGGCGTAAGCCGACGACGAGGCACGGGCACGCAGTGAGCCGAATTTGTTCAGCCGCAGCCCCATGCGGCTTAACAAATGAAGGCGAA
>CAVFPQ010000098.1:0-8815 GCA_963624415.1 Acutalibacteraceae bacterium
AGCACCTGACTCTTAATCAGGGTGTCCAGGGTTCGAGTCCCTGAAGGTGTACCACTTTATGGCCCGTTGGTCAAGCGGCCTAAGACTCCGGCCTCTCACGCCGGCAACATGGGTTCGAATCCCGTACGGGTCACCAGTTTTCTATACCCGCAAGGGTTTGAAAAATAAATACAGATAATACGTTAACGCGTGTTATAAGACGGTGTCTATAACATTGAGGTCCCACCCGTTCCCATCCCGAACACGGTAGTTAAGCTCAACTGTGCCGAAAATACTTAGCGGGTAGCTGCTTGGGAAGATAGGTCGTCGCCGTCACTTTTTTCGTTGAGGAATACTTCAGCGATTTGCCTTAATAGCTCAGTCGGTAGAGCACGCGGCTGTTAACCGCGGTGTCACAGGTTCGAGTCCTGTTTGAGGCGCCAATAAAAAGACCACTCTTTTAGAGTGGTTTTTTTATTGGCTTTTTCAGCTTTTCAGCACCTGTGACGCGCATGTCAACAGCCGCAGCGGATGTCTTGTTATTCACATTAGTATAAATTCTAAAAAAATGTCTTGCGTTTGTACGGACATTTGTGTGCAATACAACCGTAGAACGAAAGGCGGTGTATTAAATGGCAAAAACCGCAAATTTATATGCAAGAATTGAACCGGATATAAAGGAACAGGCGGAAGCGATTCTGACAGCGTTGGGTATTTCGGCATCAAATGCAATTACTATGTTCTATAAGCAGATTATACTTCAGGGCGGTTTGACTTTTGATGTAAAACTTCCGACTACACCTCTTGATTTCAGTTTATTGTCAAAGGAAGAAATAGACAAAGAGCTTGAGAAAGGATACCGTGAAATTGCCGAGGGTAAAACGGTTCCCGCAGAAAAAGCTTTCGATGATTTACGCCAAAGATACGGAATATGAAATATATTGTTAATCCTTTCTTTGGCATATGTTTCGGCATAAGAGCCGGCGTAGCCGCGGATGGTGATGTCTGACGGAGCATATTCGACATCGGTTCCATTAACAAAGCAATCTTAAGTTTATTCCGATAGAAGAACCCGAAGAAAATCCCGAAGAAAATCCCGATAACGGGTTTGATTTCAATGCGTTTTTCGGTCGTTTTACAGACCCCATTCTCAGATTTTTCGATTTCATAAGATATCTGTTCGGACTTATTCTCAATATATTCCGATAAACAAAGGATTTTCAGATAAATCTGCATTATTCTGCGATAATCCTCAGCAATATCGCAAATAAAATCGAAAATCGCAACAAAATAAATACAATTGAGTCACCCCCGCGGTGGCTCTTTTATTTATCGGATTTTTTGCCATTCCCTGATATAATTCTGCCGTAAATATTTTTCTAAGGGCAAATTTATAATGGCAGTCATTGTGCTGTATATTTTTATTCCGGATAATTGCTTTATTTTATTTTAAGTCAATGAGCTGTCTTTGTGTTGAAACAATACTTTCTTGTCAGCAAGTGGCTAACGACGGTAGCTCTTTTCTAATATGATTTAATTTTTTTGCCGTTTGCGGCAGTAAAATTAAATGTCTTTCTTGATTAAATAGAGTTTATATAGTATAATACATTTAATAAATTAGCCGCTAACGGCAAAAATATTAAATGGTGATTTATATGGAAATTAAGAGAGATGAATATTTGCAAAGGCTGATTGTGCGAAGACATAACGGTTTTATAAAGATTATTACCGGAATACGAAGAAGCGGAAAGTCTTATTTGCTCAACACCTTGTTCTATAATTATTTAATAAGCGAAAGTGTGGACAGCGATCATATTATTAAATTCGCTTTTGATTCCGCCGAGGATTTGCTAAAAATAGGCGAGGACCCGATTGTATTAGATAACAAAAAGAATGACAGAAAGGTTGATCCGAAAAAGTTTCTGAATTGGATTCTGCCTCAAATCAAAGATGACGGAATGTACTATATTTTGCTTGATGAGGTACAAAAGCTCGGTGCATTTGAATCGGTGTTAAACGGCTTCCTTCGCAAAAACAATACGGATGTATTTGTTACGGGCAGCAATTCCAAGTTTCTTTCGAAAGATATTTTAACGGAATTTGAAGGCAGAGGCGATGAAATTCATATCCTTCCTTTATCTTTTTCGGAATATTATGCTTTTAGGGGCGGCGACAAAGGCGAAGCGTTCGACGATTATTCGGTTTACGGAGGATTGCCGGCAGTTGCTCTTATGACGAGTGAAGAACAAAAATCGACCTATCTCATTTCGCAAATGCAGAATTTGTATCTGAAAGACATAATCATGCGTAATAATCTCCCGGAAAATACGCGTATAGGCGAAGTTCTCGATGTCATTGCCTCCGGCATTTCCGCTCTTACCAACCCAAAAAAAATAGCCGACACCTTTTTATCTGTTTTGCGGGAAAATATCAGCGCTTACACTGTCAATAAATACATCGACCATATGGAAGATGCGTTTATGATTTCTCGTGTAAAGCGATACGATGTCAAGGGCAGAAAATATATCGGAACGCCGTATAAGATCTATTTTGAGGATGTCGGGCTTCGCAATGCACGTCTGAATTTTCGACAGATTGAAAGCACTCATATTATGGAGAACATCATATTCAATGAGTTGAGATACAGAGGCTACCGAGTGGATGTCGGTATGGTGGAATCCCGGGAAAAAGACAAGAACGGCAAAGATATACGGGTTCAACGCGAAATAGATTTTATTGCGTCAATGGGCAGTAAAAAATATTATATTCAGTCTGCGTATGCTATTCCGAACCAAGACAAATACAAACAGGAAACGGCTTCATTTGATAAAACACCTGATTCCTTCAAGAAAATAATCATTGTTGAAAAAAGCATGAAACCGCGTCGCGATGAAAAAGGATATGTTATGATGGGCGTTAAAGAGTTTTTGTTAGATAAAGACAGCTTGGAATTATAATAAAATTACCGCACTGCGCCGGCAAAGCGCACATTTGAATAGTCGAAGAATCCTCCGTATAATAGTATCAGATACAAAGGGTACGGAGGATTTTATGATGAAATTCAAAAATGAAAAACGGTTCTTAACCATAATAAGAGTACAAATCAACGAATATATTGTGCTTGTGATAAAAGAACGGAACGCAAATATTTTCATACATAATAGCAGCTGAAATTATCATCCCGTCGTCATCTGGAAAAATGCGTATTCTGTCGGAGTGAAAATCTGAATATTTTTGATATTTTTCTCGCAGAGTCCGTTTTGACGGACACCAAACGGCGAAAAATCGAACAAATGTGTTGACAAATCCGTTTTTTCGTAGTATACTCTACTCGTAAACAAAACAAACGTTCGTATCAATCGAACAAATAATCGAAAAAGGTGATTTATCATGCTGACAGTTTATATTTTATTTTTCGCATACATTCTCGTGGGTCTTGTTGCTCTCTGGGCAATTTACAACAACAAGAATCTTATCGAATGGGAGGACAAAATCAGGGCGAATTTCAAAAAGTCCGTCCGTGCAAAAATCTCAAAAGCCCGTGTAAGCCGCGATAAAACCTTTCTGAAGGCATTAAAGCCCTCCGCCGCTTCATCCGCACACGTGCCGAGCAACGGCTATGTCGCGTAACTTCCTTTAATTCGTTTTCCCGATTTGTACATACATTCCATCCCCCTGTAAAACAGTCGTCCGAGAGGAGTCCTCAGTTTTAGCCGAAATAAATCTGAGGGCAGGGCGGCTGTTTTGCTTTTAAAGAGAATTGCAATCAGACAATATTTATGTTAAGATAAACCGTAGAAATCCGAAAGGAGCATTTTTATGAATATTGTAATTTTAGACGCTTTTGCCGCAAACCCCGGCGATCTGTCGTGGGATTTTCTTAACGCTTACGGCACTGTGACCGTTTATGACCGCACTGCACCCGAGGAAGTTGTCCCCCGTGCGAAGGACGCCGATATTATTCTTCTGAATAAGACAAATATAACAGCCGAGATGTTTGACAATCTCCCCAAATTAAAGCTCATTTCCGTTCTTGCGACAGGCTTTAACATTGTGGATACTGATGCCGCAAAAAAACACGGTGTTATCGTTTCAAATGTGCCGGCGTATTCTACGGATTCCGTTGCACAGGCGACATTTGCGTTTATATTGGAGTTTGCCTGCCGTGTGGGATGTCATTCCGATGCGGTACACGGCGGCGAGTGGACATCATGCCCCGATTTCAGCTTTATAAAACAGCCCCTGTGCGAGCTTGCCGGCAAAAATATCGGCATTATCGGCTACGGCAGAATAGGCAGAAAAGTTGCGGAGATTGCGAAGGCGTTCGGAATGAATGTTTTTGTCAATACCGCACATCCCGAAAATTATTCCGGACACAGTGTAAATTTTGTTTCACTTGATGAGATGCTCCCGGTGTGTGATTTTGTTACAATTCACTGTCCGCTGACACCCGACACAGACAAGCTTGTCAATAAGGAATTTTTATCAAAAATGAAGAAGGGCGCATTCCTCGTCAACACTTCACGCGGACAGGAGCTTGATGAACAGGCAGTTGCCGACGCACTTAACGGCGGTCACCTTGCGGGTGCGGGAATTGATGTTCTGTCCGTCGAACCGCCTAAGAGTGACAATCCGCTTCTTACCGCGAAAAATGTCTGGATTACTCCCCATATTGCATGGGCGCCGCTTGAGGCACGCAAACGCCTGCTGTCGGTCACAAACGATAATGTAAAGGCGTTTTGCGAAGGCAAGCCGATTAACATCGTAACGAAATAAAAAAGGAGATACAGTATGTCAAATGTTTCATCCGGAATCTTTGCCGATTCCAATCTTTTAAATCTTAAAGAAATGCCGCTTTCGCAGGTACGCCCCGAGGTTTCCGGCTTCATGGTAAACGGCGAACAGTTCGTTCAGTGCTTTAAGACAGTGCGTGATCAGGTGATTTTTACAAATAAACGCGTATTTGTCGTAAATGTACAGGGGATTACCGGTAAAAAGATAGCTTATTTTTCGTATCCTTATTCCAAGGTGCAGTATTTCGGCGTTGAGACAGCCGGACTTCTCGACATTGACAGCGAGCTTATCCTCGTATTCAATGACGGCAACCGCCTGCAGTTTGACTTCAGAGAGCGTGTTGACATTAAACAGCTGTGCTCACTGATTTCGGCGTATGTGCTGTGATATGAATTTATAATGAGGATTATATAACAGCTATCGTCCGTAATATACTAATCGGGCTTAAAATACATATTCGCAACAGAGATTATGTTATTTCTTCCGTATGTTAAATTATTTTTTCTGCTTACATTTCATACAGTTCGAAAAACTTACGCTGTTCAAAAAAAATCAAGAGAGCCGGGGAAACACCTTGGCTCTCTTATTAAAACCGCATATTTTTTTCGGTTTGCTTTAGCGTTAATGACGCTCATTACGGCATATTAACCTCAAATCCACCGGTAAGAATGAACTGCCGCAAAAGCTGATCTATTTTCATGTTGACCTTGGGCGGAATCAACTTGGTTTGCTCATATGCTTCAAAGAACGCTTTTGCCTTGGCTTTATCGACGCTCTTTTTCAGATCGTCAAACCGACCAAACTCATTGATAGTTGCTTCATTCAGGTTAAGCCCCATCATATTCCGGAGCTTATCCTCATCAAGACCGAAGATTGTCGCAAAGCGGTGAATTTGGTCATCTTTTGCTCTGAATTGATACTCAGTGATATAGTCACGAAGCGTTTTTCCGTCCTCGGCAATGACATCACCTCGCTCAATGTCGTGCAGAAAGATATTTGCGTATTTCTGTTCTTCTTGCGTCAGGGCGGCAAAAGTCTTGTGAAGTTCTGTTTTTGCCTGCTCAATAGATTTCTCGGACGAACCTTCCTGTCGAATCAATTTCAGGTACTTGTCGAAGCGGCTGTTCATATAATCGGCATCGATAACCCCTGTATCAATTTCAGTCAGGTATCCGACAAGATCGTATGGTATATCTATGTCCTGTGATTCGGGATCATCGGCAGAGGCAGAGGAAAGCTCTTTATAACGCTGTGCCAAAATCAAAAATGCGTTCTTATCGAACTTCATCTCAATCTCAATCGTTTTACCGCTTTCCTCGTTCTTGAATGAGTAGGTGTGTTTGTCCCACCTGAATCCCTGGATTTTAGCCGCTTCAAGGTATCCGTTGAAATCTCTGAACAGCGAGGCAAACTTAGCTCTTTCCGTTCCGTCCGCTGGCAGCTTTTCAAAGTCAGGGACACCGGCATTCTTGAACAGATAAGCAATATCATCAAACACAGAATTGAGCTTTTCGAGATTGTAAGACAGTTTTTCAACGAACAGACCTATCGGCCTATCGCCGGAATAGAGCTTAACCGCTTTGCTCACATTCTGCTCCATCGTATGCGGCTTGCGGTAATATCTTATTATGCCAAAAGGCTTATCGGGTCCGAATAGTCTGTTGGTTCTGGAGAACGCCTGAATAATGTTCTCATATTCCAGTATCTTGTCCATATACAGCGTATTGACCCACTTAGAGTCAAAGCCGGTAAGCATCTGATCCACTACAATTAAGAGGTCGAGCTGCTTTTCAGGCTCTCTCTCAATCCGCTTATACTGTTCTTTGTGGGCAAGGCGTAGAGAAAGGTCTTTTTTGAAGCGAGCGTGTGTGGCAATCGAAAAATCCTGACCAAACATCCTATTATAGTCAGTTAGGATTTCAATCAAACCTTGCTCTTTATAGAAGGCAATCGGCTGCCCCTTGTATTCTTTGTAATCCCCATCTTCATTGCTGATATTGGGGTCAAAAAGGCAACTGATTTTGAGTCCCGGCATCGCAGACTTCAGCAGTCGATAGTAGTCTATTGCTTCGGGGATGCTGCTCGTTGCAAAAATTGCGTGGAATTTTCCGTTATGGCTCAAAGTAAGCCGGTTTTCTTTAATATCCTCAACAACCTTGCTTTGATGCTCTGAGGAAAGGTACTGAGTCTTCGGAAGATAATCTTCAATGCCCTTTACCCACTTGCCGTCATTGTCTAAGAAACCTGCCATCTTGACGGCGGAGGAGTTCATATACTCATAAAATATTTTTGCCTTTTTCGGATCGCTTATTGCTTCTTCTTCGGTTGCCGCTTTTGCTTTTTCCAATGCAACCACCTTGCGGACATCCTTATCACGGAAGGTCAGAACTTTGTAAGGGTCAAATCCAAGCACATTCTTATCTCTGATACCATCCGCAATGCTGTATCTATGGAGTTCATTTCCGAAAACATCTGTCTGGGCGTTATTTTTCTTTGCGTTCTCCTCAAACACCGGTGTGCCGGTGAAACCGAAGAAAATCGCATTGGGAAATGTTTCCTTGATGATTGAGAGCATATCTCCGAAAGTCGAGCGATGAGCTTCATCAACGATAAAGACAAGTCGCTTGCCGTTGATTATTTCAATATCGCTTGCATTAAGTCCGCCGTCCTCATCCCGGATATTGCTCATCTTCTGAATAGAAGTGACGATCAGTGTATCTGCTGTGGCGTTACTCTTCAGCTTTGACAAAAGAACATAGGTGTTCTCCGTTGACTGTACTGTTTCATTTTCATCTGCAAATGCACGATACTCCTTGAGTGACTGTGTTCCAAGCTCTATACGATCGGTAAGGAATATGACTTTATCGGCATCATTGGAGTTTGCAATTAACTGAGCTGACTTAAAGCTCGTCATAGTCTTGCCTGAACCTGTGGTATGCCAAATGTAGCCGCCACGCTGTTTTCCGCTATCCCATTTTGTTTTAGATACCACATCGGATATGGCGCTGGCCGCGTAGTACTGATAGCTTCGCATTACCTTCAGAATACCGTCAGCATTATCGGCAACAGTATAGAACCCGATGAGCTGGTGTGCCATAGGAATGGACAGCAGAGAGGAGGCAATAGCTTTCCAATCATTGATCGGCTCGTTGTTGAAGTCTGCCCAATGGAAATAATAATCCGTGTTGAATTTTCCATCGGGACCGGGATTGGCAAAATAGCGGGTTTCTTCGGGATTCATTGCAACGAACACCTGAACGAGCGAGAACAGCCCTGTAAAAACGCCCTCATATGAGTATTTCTCAATCTGATTATATGCCTGACTGACGGGGACACCGCTGCGCTTCAGCTCGATATGTATGACCGGCATACCGTTGATGAGCAGCATCAAATCGCCACGACGGTCATTCAGCATTTTCGATTTGCTCGGAAAAACCGGTTGCTGTACGATCTGATACCGGCTCTGTCCGGCGGCGATCTCTCTGCGATCATATATTTTCAAACTGATTTCAGTGCCAAAATGGAGCTTATCATCAGGGTTATCACGCTTTATGGACACAGTTTTCCCGTTGATAAAGCCGTTGAGTTTTAACGGGGTTCTGAGTTCTGTGATCTGCTCGATTATCTGCTGCATTTCGCCATCCGTAAGCGGATAGTTATTCAAACGATCAATTCCACGGTTGTTGTCATACAGGATATTTGCCCAATTTCGGATGAGGTCTTGCTCGGTCGGATTTTTGATAACTTCTTTTTCCCAGCCTTTATCCGCCAGGACTTTAATTAAGGCTTCCTCAAAGTCCGCTTCTTTTTGGAATGTCATTCGATTTCCTCCTTCCTGCGATACTTAGTCACACGAACATCTTTTCAAGCATAGATTTCTTGATGTTTTGGAGTTTTTCCAACTCACGCTGATGAAGGGTGATGAGGTGGTCGAGGTTGGAGAAATACGCTCCGATTTCATCTTGCTCTGCTACATCTTTAGGTAAAGAAATCACAGCATTGTTCACTACATCAGAATTTATAGATTCAAATGTTGAGCCTG
>CAVFPQ010000099.1:0-8761 GCA_963624415.1 Acutalibacteraceae bacterium
TTGCTTCATTTCCGGACTTCGATATGAAAAATTTTTCTTGGCTACGAAACTGCTTTGCATTTCAAAACAAAAAACCAACAAAAATGTATAGAATGTTTTTACTTTAAACAATCGTTTTATTATACATCTGATTGATAATTTGTCTTTGCGTTGAAACAATACTTCCTTATCAGTACGTGGCTAACTCTGCCTTGCTTTTTTGTTATGCCTGAGTTTTTGCCCGTTCTTCGCGCAGGGATTTGAGCTTGCGTTCGGTTTCGAGCTTTGTCTGTTTGTCGTCTTTTATGAAGAGGATTATAATCAGGTAGAAGATACTGCCGACTGCGGGGCCGAGCACGAACATGGGCCACTGCCATTTTATGAAATGCTCGCTCTGAGGAAGTCCCGCCGCCTTCGCTTCTTTGTTGTAGCCGAGCTTTTTAAGCAGAATGCCTTCTATCATCGTTGTTGCGCTGTTCTGCATTTTGGTTGTGAAATTCTGCATCGAGAATGAAATGCCCTCGGTGCGAAGTCCCGTTTTAAGCTCCGTTTCGTCAATGGAGTCCGTTATAAGTGAACGGTGCGCTATATCCATAAGTGAACCGGGGAGGTTTACAAGAGAGATAAGCAATGTCATTATAATGAACTTTGCGAATGTGTTGTAGCCCACAAAATATGTTATGGCTCTTATGGCGATTGCGGTTATCTGCGATACAACAAGAATACGCTTCATGCCGCCGATTCTGTCGGCTATTTTTGTTGCGAAGAATGTTGCGAATGTTCCGGGAATGCCGCCCAGAAGTCCGTAAAGAAATTCGGAGGACTGACCGGATATTTCGACATTGCCGACCTTGTAGCCCGTGCAGTTTTCGAAGAAATAGGCGTTCTGCACTTTCGGAGAGAATGACTGAGCAAATCTCGCGAGGCAGATTAACAGCAATTTCGGATTATGCCTTAAAACGGCTATGGACTGCAAAAGGCTTTCTTCTTTTTTGTCGTCTGCGGCAACGCACTCGTGAACTCTGTAAGCATTCATCGAGATAAGCTCACCGCAAAGGCCGAATACAATTGCGAATATAAAGAATATCTGCGCGTCTTTCAGTCCCGCACCCGTCATCATGGTTCGGAGCTGCTGGAACACGCCGACTATCGCACTGCCGGCACCTGCGCCGATTGACACCCACTGAGAGACTCTGCCTCGTTCATCGGAATGGGGAGAGGACAATGCGACCATGCCCCACAGTCCCACATCCTGAAACGTATAGAAGAAATCCCACAGAAAATAGATGAGAACAAGATATATAAGCTTTGCCGTTTCGCTCATATTGCCGGTGTTGATGAACATAAGCACCGACAATATGCCTATAACGGGCGGAGTATACAGCAAAAAGGGACGCAGCTTTCTGTATGGCTTATACTTTCGTTTGTCTATGTACGCACCGACAAGAGGATCATTTATCGCATCCCATATATAGCTTGCGGAGAACACACTGCTTATTCGCAGTTCGTCAACCTTCAGTACGTTTATAAAGAAGTATTTGAGCCAGTTGGTTATATAGAAATATGTCAGGTTCTGCCCTGCCATACTTGCCGCATACGTAAAGACAACGTTGTTCGGCAGATAACCGTCACCCTTTGACTGCTTGCTGAATAAAAAGAACGGTTTCATGATAAGACTCCATTTGCACAGAAAATTCACTCAATTTACTTCACATTATAAAATGCATAATGCATAATGTCGGAAGTCCTGCGGACTTGATTTTATAGGCCTCGCGGAAATCAAAGTTGAAGTTAAAAGAGAAGCTGATTATCAGCGGAGCATTATAATCCAAAACGCTTTAGCGTTTTCCTTCATTGTGCAATTTGCATTATGCATTCTGCATTCCGACTAATGCGTTCCGCATTAGCCGGGGTATTTTTCTCCGTTAACCGTCAGTCCGTCAAGATCGGATCCGTTATCGGTCGGGTACCACTTTTTGCCGGCGTTTTCGATGCTCTTTTCGTTTTCGACTGTGATTTTGAGCATTGACGTGCAGTTATAGAATGCGTATTCGCCTATTTCGGCAACAGTGGCGGGAATTGTAAGCTCGGGCACTTTTTCAAGTCCCGTGAATGCGTCCTTGCCGATATATTCAAGTGACTTCGGCAGGGTAAGAGTTTCGAGAGCGGACACCTTAAAGAATGCCTTTTCTTCAATAATCTTTACACTGTCGGGGATTTTTATTTCCGTAACGTTGGAGCATTTATAGAAGGCCTTGCTTCTGATTACTTCAACACCGTCGGGAATTTCGTATGTTGTGCTGTTGAGGCTCTCACCCGTAAGAGAGTTAAACTCAATGTTTCTCGCGGGAGGATACGCCACAAGAGTTTTCATGTCCTTTGTGAAAAGTATGCCTTCAACCGCCGTAAAATACTCGTTGCCGTCGGCTACCGCAAATTCCTTGAGTCTCTGATTGTTTGTAAGCGCCCATGTGCCTATGGTCTGAATATTTTTGCCGATTGTGATTTTCTGAAGTGAATCGGCGTTGAACAGGCTGTAATCAGCAATTTCTGTTACCGGTATGCCGTCAATTTCGTCGGGAACGGTAATTTCGGTACGTGTTGAAACATCGGTGTAGCCGGTTATTTTTATTGTGTTGTTCTCGGTTATTTCGTACTCGAGCTTTTCGTCCGTCTTAGACGCACATGAAGAAAATACAAGAGCTGCCGTAAGAACTGCAAGAACAACGGAAATTATTTTTACGCTTAATTTTTTCATCGTTTTACGCCTCCTGTGCCACCGCGGCTTCCTCGCCTTTTTCCGCCGCCTCACGTTCGGCTATTTCGGCGACATATTTCTTGTGCTTTTCTCTTGTAAGGTCATAGAAGAAGAACGGCACGGTTGAAACAACAAGGCTTATGATGGTAAGAATGATATGAACAATCATAACATTGTTGAATATCGATGCGTCATAGAGAACGTCCCAGTCGGATGTAAAGCCGTACATGGCGAACAGCGCGGGGGAAACAAGTCCCAGGAGTGTGGACACGGGAGTTGTGAACCACTGGAAAATATTCTGCATATTGTCGGCTCTCTCGCCTGTTTTCCACTGGTGGTAGTCAAGAACATCGGCGGCCATATTACCGGAAATATTATTGCACGCCGCCGTGATTGCGGACAGAACAAATCTTATTACCAGGAATATTACAACACTGCTGTGCTTTAACGCTATGAAATAGAAGCATGTGACACCGAGCCATAACGCACGCATTATAAGAATACATGTACGCTTTTCGTACTTCTTTATAAGCCACGGTGTTATGACGTTGCCTATAACGGATGTAACGCCGAAAATGGTAAGTATGCCGGTAATTCTCTCAAAACGCATCTGATAGAGAATAATATAGTTTATAACGCTGTCGCCGAGACCTTTCCAGAGCTCAAGCGTGGAGCTTATATTGACAATCCAGAAATATTTGTTCTTGAGAAGTGATTTCGCGCTCTTCTTGAACTCGACCTTGTGGTTTTCGTCCTCGTTTGCCGCAACTCTCTCTTTAACATTCGCGAACGCAAAGCCGCAGAGCATTGAGGCGATTGCGAGAATCGGGATAAACACACGGTAGCTCTTTATGCTGAAGTAGCCGCCGGTGGATACTATCATAAGCGGGAATACTATTCTGAATATCGAACGCATGAAGCCGAGGAAAATGCCGCCGATTGAATAGTACTTCTGTCTCTCGACCATGTTGGGAGAGATAAGAGCGACGATGTTTGTGGGCTTGTCGGAATACAGAGCCTGAAAACGCGCTCTTAATGTGAACAGAAAGTGGAGAATTACTATTTTCCACGAATAGTCGAGCGTTGTGGGAATAAATGTGATGAGTATTGTTATAATCGTAATCGGTACGCCGTAAGCCATCATGAAGGGCTTGTATCTGCCGTATTTGCGGCAGAGCTTGGCACGAAGATACCAGTTTACAAGACCGCCGAGACCGGTGCAGACCAATAAATTGGCTACGATGCCGGGCAGACCTTTGATAATTTCTTCAAAAGGTTCGGACGGAACGAAATAACAGGCGACACCGACAATGGCGCATACGATATACGCAATAGCCGTCTTTCTGACCTTTTCTTTGGGCAGATGACCCATATTTTCGAATATGGTCATTGACAGACCTTCAATATAAAGTGTCGCATAACGGACAATAAGGGTAATTATCGTTACTATTGTAAAGTCGATAAGCTTTATGCCCATTATGGAGCCGCAGAAATAACCCGAGGCGAATGAAATTGTTTCACCGCAGATGAATGTAAAACCGCATATGCCCATTGTGCCGAAGCAATACGAGATAAATTCCTTAAGGTTAGTGGTTTCACCCTCGGCGGGAGTGTTCCATCTTGCTTTGACGGAGGAAATGCCGTCGTTGACTTTTTGTTTGAGATTTGCCACTTTGATGATTCCTTCCCTCTTTAATGATATAAAAAGACCGCAAAAAGCGCGGAGTAACAGAAAGAATTATAACACTGTTGTATAATAAGTTCAAGAAATTGAGAACACTCAAAATTTTTTCGTGCATATATTACAATGTTTTGAATGCATGCATGTACATTTTTCACAAACAAAAAAATAGTTCTCAAAAAATTTATATATAAAAAGCTTGAATTATACGGGCATATCTTTTATAATGCACTTGATGTGTGTCCGAAAACACAGAAATAATTTAACCTTTTTTGGAGGAAAAAATATGGACAAGAAACTTCGCATCGGCATTATCGGCTGCGGCGGTATCGCCAACGGCAAGCATATGCCCTCACTCAAAAAGCTCGACAATGTTGAAATGGTCGCTTTCTGCGATATAATCGAAGAGAGAGCACAGAAGGCCGCCAAGGATTACGGCACAGAGGATGCTTTTGTCTGCACAGACTACAAAGAGCTGCTCAAGGATGAAACAATTGATGTAGTACACGTATGCACACCCAACCGTGAGCATTCGTTCATCACAATCGACGCTCTGCACGCCGGCAAGCACGTTATGTGCGAGAAGCCCATGGCAAAGACATATGCCGAAGCAAAGGCAATGCTCGAAGCGGCAAAAGAGACAGGCAAAAAGCTTTCTATCGGCTATCAGAACCGTCAGTGCGGACAGAACCGTTTCGCGAAACAGGCCTGTGAAAACGGCGAGCTCGGTGATATTTATTATGCAAAGGCTCTTGCCATTCGCCGCAGAGGTGTTCCCACATGGGGCGTATTTCTTAACGAAGAAGAGCAGGGCGGCGGTCCGCTTATAGATATCGGCACTCACGCTCTTGATCTTACACTCTGGACCATGAACAACTACGAGCCGAAAATGGTAGTCGGCAATACATTCAGAAAGCTTGCCGACCAGACAGGCACAGGCAACCCCTGGGCAGACTGGGATCCCGAGGAGTTCACGGTTGAAGACTCCGCATTCGGCTACATTGTAATGAAAAACGGCGCCGTTATAAATCTTGAATCCAGCTGGGCTCTTAATATAGCCGAAGCACCCGAAGCTACATTCATGCTCTGCGGCACAAAGGCCGGTCTTGACACACTTCACGGTCAGGTCAGAATAAATACCGTAAAGCACGGACAGCAGACAATTGAAACATCCCCCTGCAAGGCGGGCGGCGTTGCTTTCTATGACGGCAACTCAACGGATCCTTCCGTTCTTGATATGGCTCAGTGGATTGATGCCGTTGTTAATGACCATGATCCCTGTGTTCTTCCCGAGCAGGCTCTTTGCGTAACACGCATACTTGAGGCTATATATACTTCGGCGAAGACAGGCAAGCCGGTTTATTTTGATGACTGATAAAAAGCAGTGAGGAACAGTGAAAAATGGGTCGGGGAACTGAGGAAGCCCTTCGGACTTGATTTATGTAGCTTCGCTTCTCGGTAAACTTCACTGTTCACATTGTGCTGAGGGGTCAGCGGGTAACTGTCGGTCGCCGGAAGCTGACCTCTTATCTATTTCGAAAGGATTATGACAATGAAATTTGCGGTACAGCTTTATTCGCTTCGTCACCACATGGAACAGGGCGAAGATCTGCTTGATATACTCAAAAAAGTAAAGGAAATAGGTTTTGACGGCGTTGAATTTGCCGGATTTTGGGGCTACGATGCCGATACACTCAAAAAGACGCTTGACGAGCTGGGCCTTGTATGCGTAGGCGCACATCTCGGTTCGGACGATCTTAAGGCGGACAAAGTCGAGGAAACAATAAAATTCATGCAGACACTCGGCGCAAAGACCATGGGCATCGGCGGCGGCGCAACACAGACGGAAGCCGATTTAAGCAATACGCTTAAAGTTATGGGCGACGCACAGAAGGCAGCCGATAAATACGGCATGAAGGTATATTTCCATACGCATACGGAAGAATTCCACGCACCTTCGGATTCGGAAAATTCCGCAACTGTTTTTGAAAGACTTAAAGAAGTCTGCTATGTACAGGTTGACACATACTGGAGCTTTGTCGCCGGTATTGACAACTATCCGTTTATAACGGCAAACCGTGACAGAATACCGCATCTTCACATAAAAGACGGTATTGACGGTCATCCTCTGGCTCTCGGTGAGGGCAATAACGACCTTGCGGCTGTTATAAATGTCGCAAAAGATACGGATATAGAATGGCTCATACTCGAAAATGACGATCCGGAGCCGGACGGTATTTCGGATATTACGAGAAGTATGGAATGGATTAAGGCGAATGTAAAGTAATCGTCATTTCACTTAATTATACATTTTTCATTCTATGAATGCTTTCAAATTCAATATAGATTTTCTGAAGAGGTTAATAATATGAAACTCGGTGTATTTACGACACTTCTGAGCAATCTTCCGTTTGAAGAGGCTCTTAAATATTTTACGTCACTCGGCATTGAGGCGGTTGAAATAGGCTGCGGCGGTTATCCCGGCAACGCCCACGCAAACCCCGATGTGCTTCTTAATGATAACAAGGCTCTTGATGATTTCAAGGAGCTTATAAAAAAGTACAACGTTGAAATTTCGGCTCTGTCGTGCCACTCAAACCCCGTTCATCCTAATGAGGACGAGGCAAAAAAGGCGGACGATACCATAAGAAAAACAATTCTTCTTGCGGAGAAGCTGGGACTTCATCAGATAAACACATTCTCCGGTTGCCCCGGTGACCATCCCGGAGCGAAGTATCCCAACTGGGTTACATGTCCGTGGCCCGAAGATTTTCTTAAGGTGCTTGACTATCAGTGGAACGATGTGCTTCTCCCCTACTGGGCAGAGCTTGTGAAGTTCGCAAATGAACACGGCGTGGATAAAATAGCTTTTGAGCTTCATCCGGGCTTCTGTGTTTATAATACGGACAGCATGCTCAGAATCCGTAAAGAGATAGGCAATACGCTCGGCGCAAACTTCGATCCGTCGCATCTTATATGGCAGGGCATGGAGCCTGTCGCCGTAATCCGTGCATTGGGTGACGCCATTTTCCATGTTCACGCAAAGGATACACGCCTTGACAAGTACAATATCGCCCGTACAGGCGTTCTTGATACAAAGCCCTATGCGGATGAAATCAACCGTTCATGGATTTTCCGCTCCGTCGGCTACGGCAACGATGAGATTTACTGGAAGGAAATCGTGTCAAATCTGCGTCTTGTCGGCTATGACCATGTGCTTTCAATTGAGCATGAGGATTCGCTTATGAGTCAGAATGAAGGACTTACAAAGGCGGTTGAGATGCTTAAGAGATGCCTTATAAAGGAAAGTCCCGCTGAGATGTGGTGGGCGTAAGCAATTAGCAGTTAGCAATTAGCAATTAGCAATGTCGGATAATGCATAATGTAGAATGCATAATGCATAATTTCGGAAGTCCTGCGGACTTGGACTTATACAATTAGCAATTAGCAGTTAGCAATTAGCAATGTCGGATAATGCATAATGTAGAATGCATAATGCATAATTTCGGAAGTCCTGCGGACTTGAATTGTATAGCTTCGCGAGGGGTGAGATTTTCGCTTGTGGTAAGCTTTTTGCGGAGGCGGGCATTCAGCCGCTCCTAACTGCACTCACGATGAAAATACTGCACTGCCGACTTTTTGCGGTAACGAAGAGGTCAGCGAATTTATTATCGCCGGGTTTTTGCCGTAATACGCTTACGCTTCTTACGGCCTCGGTGACGTCGTCTCGCTACGTCGCCGCAAAGTCCGCGAAGCTCCGTCCCGTGCAGCGGCACGTGACATCCGCCCGCTCCCTTGCGACTCCTTTCCGCAAAAAGTCACGTTTGTATTTTCTGTTCGTTTGTAAACGCACTCACGACGAAAATACTGCACTACCAACTTTTTGCGGTTACGAAGAGGCTTGCCGCTTCTCGTCGGCATTCGCCGCCTCGTCGCGGCTCCTCCCCGCAAACCGAAAAAATATCAAAAGACAGGACCGCCCGTCCGTGCTCTTTTTACACTGCCCGATAAGCCGAAAAGCCCGCTTCAGAAGCTTGTCAAAATATAAAAGTTTCCGACTTGCAAGTCGAAAAGTCTCCGAATTTACGAAGTTTCCGACTTGTAAGTCGGAAACTTTTTCGCTTTTTTTTGTTATTTTCACAAAATTTTCTTTTCCCACACTAAAAATCAAGTGCAGAATATTGAAAATTGCAAAATGTTATGATATTATAAATTATGTATCAGTATAAATATACTCTTGTCACGCCTGTATTTCGGGCGGGAAAGGATGAAGCGACATGAAAAAAACAAAACTCGTTTTCAGAAAGGCACTTTCGCTGTTATTGTGCGCTATGCTTGTATTA
>CAVFPQ010000100.1:0-8494 GCA_963624415.1 Acutalibacteraceae bacterium
TGCTAATTGCTAATTGCTAATTGCATATAGTCCCTCTGCCCCCAAATCTAAAACGAGGAGAATAAAATGGAAACTATAACCGAAAAAGAAAAACGCTACGTCGGTGTAAAGGAAATCATCGCCTACGGTGCGGCGAGCGGCGGCCAGATTCTCGGCTACAACACAATCCGTTCGCAGATGACTTTCTATCTTGTTACCGTTTTCGGCGTGCCGAGCAGTGCCGTTGCCACAATGATAACTGTCATGGGCTTCTGGGATGCCATCAACGATCCTATTATGGGTGTTATTGTCGACAAAACAAGAACACGCTACGGCAAGCTGCGTCCGTTTCTTCTGTTTATACCGTTTCCGCTGGGACTTGCGACAATCATGTATTTCGGCGGCGCGCGGTTTTTGTCGGGCGTGGATTCATCCGTTGTCAAAATCGTCTATATGTGCGTCACATATTTTATATGGGAATTTCTGTATACAATAGCGGATATTCCGTTCGGCGGACTGTCGGCATCCATTTCTCCCAGTCCCCTTGACCGTTCAAACGCCATAACTTCCGCAAGACTTTTTTCGGGAACAATGGCAGGACCGATTTCTCCCATACTTCTCTTTCTGATTGACCTGAGCAACAAGGGCAAAATCAGCCTTGATCTTAAGAGCCTGTTTATGTGCATAGGAATTGTCGCCGGCACAATCGGAATGGGACTGTTCCTGAACGGCGGAATACAGTGCCGGGAGAGAGTAGTGCAGAACTCCGACGAGCCTAAGCTTATCGACTGTTTTAAGTTCATGTTCAGAAACAAGCCGCTTCTGCTTATAGTAATCTCGAATATTCTGGCGACGGTTGAAGGTATTTCCGATACATTCGGACAGTATTTTTATATGTTCTCGCTGAATGCGGCAAGCTGGGGCACGGTCGCAGGCGTTCCCGGAACAATTTCGGGTTATGTTATGTATGCCATAATGCCGTCACTCGAAAAAAGATTTTCATCAAAAAAGCTTGTAAGATTTTCATATATATCAAAATTCCTCGTCAGCCTTGTTGTATTCTTAGGCGGTGTAAAAGCATACAGAAAACCGGCGGTTGTCGTGCCGCTTATGGCTTTGTATCAGTTTACAAACGGCATTGTGTGGTGCATAAGAAATATATGTCCGTCAAAGATGCTGTGCGACAGTGTCGACTATATGGAATGGAAGAGCGGCGAACGCAGTGAAGGCATGGCATTTGCGTTAAACTCATTCGGCGCAAAGCTGAATTCTTCTCTTGCAACGGCACTTGCGACTGCTCTTATTCCCGTGATAAAGCTTGTGACAACCGAAAAGGACGGAGCTGTTACGCTTGTTGAAAATCAGACTGTAAACACACGCTTCTGGCTGTGGGCGCTCATGACGATTATTCCGCCGACAGTGTCGCTTCTGACACTTATTCCGTACAGATTTTACGATCTTGAAGGGGATAAGCTTAACACTATCCGTAAAGAGCTTGCCGAACGCCGTGAGGAACGCTCCCGTGCGGCAACCGACGGCGAAGTCAAAGCCGAAGTATAAAAAGGAGGCATAAATATGGATAATAACTGCCCGAAATGCGGCACAAAGCTCGGGTTTTTCTATCTCAAGCAGACCTGCCCGAAATGCGGCTGTGACCTTCTTTATTACAATATGGAGGCACGCCTTGAAGCGGACGCGGTAAAAGCCGAAGCGGAATGGGCAAAATTTGATAAATTTACAGCTAAAATCGGCAAACTGTTCAAACGCAAGAAAACAAATCCGACCGAAGTATCGGGAAAAGAAAAGTGAAATATCGTACAAAATTATTGACTTTATCGTAAGATTTTATCGGAATGAATTTGAAACAGATTGTGAACAGGATGACTGCAACAAGGCAATAACCGCAACCGAATTAAAAAATAATATCGGAAATATCTTACGCTTGCCGAAACAGAGGATATTTTTATATCACGCAACGGCAAAATTGTTACAGAGCTTTCAAATCCAAATCAAGACAGAGTGGCAATTGCGAAGTCACTTTTCGGTATACTTCCGGATAGCATGACATTGCAGGAGGCCGAAGAAGAGCATTTAAATCGTATATGAAAGTTATAATTGATACCGGGGGTAATGGATATCCGAAACGCACTTACCTCTGAAATTACCGATTTCGAAGTTGCCGTTATGGCAGAAAGTGCAATACAGAATAAAGTCGATTGTTTTGTGACAAGAAACACCGAAGGAATTTAACGGGTCAGTCAGAAGTTGCCGACAATACACACAAAAAAACAAGGTATTTTCGCTGTTGCAAAAATACCTTGTTTTGGTTACATATGAAAGTTATTTCTTGGCTTTGACTTTGCCTTCAATAAATCTTGTCAGCTTATTTTTCTCAAGCTTCAGATATACAGATTTTACCGGCGGCACAAGTGCGAACAGCACACCCGAGAGCGTAAACAGATTGCTGGGATTAACGGATTTTGCGCCCTTTTCAAGTCCCTCAACCATCTTCTTTGCGACATGCTGAGGTGACTGAACCGGGAACGGTTTTTCAAAGACCTTTTCATTTGCCGCCTTGAAAAATCCCGTGTCGGTCGCTATGGGGTAGAGGCATGTAAGCTTCATGTTTTTCGGAAGCTCAAAACGAAGTCCCTGCTGGAAACCGTGCATCGCGAATTTTGAAGCGGAATAGAGAGCATATCCGGGCATGGCCATTTTGCCGATTGCGGAAACCGTTATGGCGTAGTGACCGGGCATTCCGTGCAGATACTCACGGTATTTTTCATATGAATAAATGGGTGACAGAACGTTTGTTGCGAACATTCTCTCGGCTCTGTCCCAGTTTACATAATCGATAATTTCATAGTACGGATAGCCGGCATTCGCATAGAAAATATCGATAAAGCCCAGTGCCTTGTCCGCTTCATCGAAAATTCTGTCAACGGCTTCCTGTGATGAAACGTCAATTTCAAAGGGAATGACATTTTCGCCGAAATCTTTAATACGGCTGATGTCCTTGTCAACAGCGAAAATTCTGTTGCCCTCTGCGGCGGCTAAAATTTTAAGTACCTCAAGACCTATGCCGCTTCCGGCACCTGTTAAAACTATTTTTCTGTTTGTAAGCATTTCTCTTCCTCCGTTTGTGCTGTTATATTAAAAAGAGTCGGTATCATATTCGCTCGGGTTATAAATCGAGTTGACGGAAATTCCGGATTTGTTAATCAAACAATAATCGATTACTGTTCCCCGACAAAAAATATTATACACGCTGTTCTTCAAAAAATCAAACAAAAATCTTTACATAACAAATAATATATGTTAAAATTTAGGGTGTGTGTATTGAAAATACATTGCAGACAAAGCATTTTCTTTGTTTAATATTGCCGAATTTCGGCAGACGAAAATGTAAATTATGAACTATACATTGTGCATTGTTCATAAAAAACGGAGAGGAAAATTATGGCATACGACACTCTTTTTACTCCTATAAAAATAGGCAGCTGTGAAATAAAAAACCGAATTGTTATGGCTCCCATGCTTATGGGTATGGGGCAGTTTGACGGCACACCGACCGAAAAACTGATGAATTATTACGAGGAGCGTGCCAAGGGCGGCACCGGGCTTATCATAACCGAGATTACCCGTGTTGACGATGTTACGGGCGCGTCCGCTTTCGCACAGCTCTCAATGAGCCACGACGAAAATATCTACGCTTTCCGTCCGTTTGCGGACAGAATACACAGTCACGGCGCAAAGCTGTTTGTTCAGCTTCATCACCCCGGCAGACAGAATCTGGGGCTTCTTGTCGGCACAGTGCCCATGAGCATTGCCCTTGACAGAAAGCTGCCGTTTTATTCCGATTTGCTTTATAAAATTGTTCCTGCGGGCAAGGTGCTGTTAAAGCATCATATTGTTCCGCCGGTTGTCGCTCCCTCAAAGTGCGAGAGAAGCTATTTTGCGGATTCCGTCATGCGTCCTCTTACAAACAGAGAGGTCAGAAAGCTGCGTGATGAATTTATTGAGGCAGGTGTTCGTGTAAAGCTTGCCGGTGCGGACGGTGTGGAGCTTCACGCTTCTCACGGTTATCTTATTCAGCAGTTTTTGTCCCCGAATACAAATCACAGAACGGACGAATACGGCGGCTCGCTTGAGAACAGAATGCGTTTTCTCATTGAGATTCTTCAGGGTATAAAAGAACGCTGCGGCAGTGACTTCCCCGTTATTGTTCGTCTGACCGTTGACGAGTGCTATTCATATATAGGCAAGCCGAATAAGGGATACGGTCTTGAAGAGGGCGTTGAAATGGCAAAACGCCTTGAGGCGGCAGGAGCGGACGCAATTGACGTTTCGAGTGCGGCATATGATACATTCAACTACTGGCTTGAACCGATGTCATATAAATGCGGCTGGCGTGCGTATATGGCGGCGGCTGTCAAAAAGGCGGTCAATATTCCCGTTATCGCCGCAAACCTTATCAGAAGCCCCGAACAGGCCGCAGAACAGATTGAAAACGGCACACAGGATATGATATCTCTCGGTCGTCCGCATATAGCCGATCCTCACTGGGCTCAGAAGGTTCAGAGCGGCAATGAAAAGGATGTGTCACGCTGTATCTGCTGTCTTTATTGCATTCAGAGTATGCAGGACAATGCCTACACAGGCGGCAGCGGCGGATGCTCCGTCAACCCCTTTGTCGGCAGAGAAAATACCGAGCTTAAAAAGAACGGTGACGGCAGAAAGGTTGTCGTTATCGGTGCGGGTCCCGGCGGACTTATGTGCGCAAAACTGCTTGCCGAACGCGGATTTAACGTTACCGTTCTCGAAAAAGCGGCAGTCCCCGGAGGTCAGCTTCTGCTTGCGGGTGCGGCTCCCGATAAAGACAAAATGCAGTGGTGCATTGACGATATGGTTCACGCCGCAAAGAAAAACGGTGTTGAAATTGTCTGCGGCAAGACGGCGACAAAAGAAAACATACTCGAATATAACCCCTATGCCGTTGTTTTCGCAACCGGTGCAAATGCCGTTAAACCGAAGTCGATTAAGGGCATTGACCTGCCGAATGTTTACACTTCAACCGATATTCTTGACGGCAGTGTAAAGCTCGAAAACAAAAATATCGTTCTTGTAGGCTCGGGTATGACCGGTCTTGAAACCGCCGAAACACTGTGCAAGAACAATATGATTACAATAATCGAAATGGCTGACACCATTGCGCCCGGCACATGGATGCAGCACGTGAACGACATAAAACCGAAGCTTGACGACGCCGGCACAAAGTACATTACCGGCAAGCGCCTTGTTGAAATCACCGACGGCCATGTTGTAACCGAGGATACACATACGCACAACGAGAGTATTATAAAAGCCGACTGTGTTGTTCTGGCAATGGGTGTCCGTCCCGAAAATACGCTTTATAACGAGTTTAAGGAAGAATTTTCACGCACATTCGTTATGGGCGATGCCGTAAAGAGCGGACGCATAGCAGACGCCACCGGTGCGGCACTTGACATTGCGCTTGAAATCAACTGATTGGTTTGCCTGAATAACCGTATTTTAATCCGCATGGGAGCATTGTTTGCTTTCCGTGCGGTTTTGTTTTTGAGAGGGGTTTTGTTGTGTCATGCACAATTTGCAAAGTACTGTCCTTTGCTTATGAAACTCAGCTTTTTTATTTCACTTTCCTTTACAAAAGAAAAGCCGCACGAAGATTTCGAACGGCTTTTCTTTATAGTTCATTTTTTTTGGATTCGGATTATTTGTTGAATGTAAATTCCTTTGCTTCGGACTGCTTGCCGTATGCACTGCAGGCTATAACCTTAACGGTGAACTCCTCGCCCTCATCAAGCTTAAGGTCGCCCAGATTTACCGTCATGGTGTCGCCTGTGTCGTGCAGATAATAATCTGACAGGTATGTCTCGCTCTTAAGAAGCAGACCGCACTTGTTTCTGACTTCTATCTTATAATTCTGAACAACAAGCTTTGCAGTCGCCTTGTCGAATGTAAGCGAATATTCGCCGTTTTCGTTGACGGTATACTCCGCCGCTGCATTCTCGTCAAACTCCGGTGCGGCATCGTACTTTTCCATGTTTTTGTATGTATAAGCAAAATTCTTGCTGTCGTTTACGTCATCGATATAATATGTAAGGAAGAATGTGTCTGAATTAAGGTCATACGCACTCATTTTTACACTGCCGTCTCTGTCTGCCTCAACGACCCAGAATTCGGCGGCGTCATCGTAACGATCGGGATGCTGACCCCAGATTACATCCTTTTCAAGCTCCCAGCGAGCCATTGCGCCTGCACCGACTGCCGTATAAGAGCCCTGCCACATCGAACGGGGATCGCTTATCGGGAAATGAGAATGACCGGAGAAGTTAACAACTCTGCTGTGGCCTTCCCATACTTTGTTAAGGCTGTCGCAGCCCCAGATTCCGCTTCCGTAAACAGTGCCTCTGTTGTGCGGATGCTGGAATGTGAATACGGGAAGATTTTCGCTGTCCTCTTCTGCTGCCTTAAGCTCTTTTGCCGCCCATATAACGGTGGATTCCGGAATAATCTGAATTGCGGACTGAGTATATGAAGGCACTGCAATAAAGTGGAAGCCTTTTATTGTTATTGACTGCTCGCCTGTTTCAAGGCCGTAGTTTTCTCTGAAATATTCCTGCGCTTTGTATGTGGTTTTAAGGTCGTGATTGCCCAGGATAACAATACTCTGTGCTCTGCCGGCAAGTGCTTCATTGTATACTTTAAGATATTGCTGTGTCTGCGAATCGTTGCCTGTTTCAGAAAAGTCACCGCAGTTTACAAACAAGTCTATGCCGTCGTCGCCGTAAAGCTCGAACATGGTGTTTATCATATCGGCAACACGTCTGCCGTCACGGTAATCATCCCTTTGCATGACATGAGCGTCACTGAATACCACAAATCTGATTGCCGGCTCAAAATCGTCCGCAGTAACCGGAAGTGCTTCCGTGTACGGCGTGCAGATTGTGCCGACCATTGAACAAAATACATATATCAGCGTATAAAGTCTGCTGAAAATGCTTCTTAAAACCGTGAGAACCATTTTTCTCCCCCTGTTTCTGTGTAATCTTCTATAATTATGCTTTATATTTGGGCAAATGTCAATAGTTAATTGTTAATCTTATAAATTATAATTGTGCAACCTGACATAATCTTTGATATAAAAAAGGACAAGACCACTTTTAGAGTCCTGTCCCATTTTGTTATTTATTGCCTGAATCGTGAATTGATGATTGTGTATTATGTCTCAGAAGATGTGCATATTACACAATATCGGAACGGTTTTTTTTATTTATTAGCATCAGCGGCTCTTTCGAGAGCGAGCTTGTAATCGTTCTGATAGGTGAAAATCTCGTGCTTGTAGGGATTTGTCTTTGTCTCTTTGGCACGCTTGATAATCATGCAGAGGATTACGACGTTAACAATAAGTGCGAGAACGGCAAGTACACCCTGTGCTTTGGGATCTGCGCTTGTGGGAGCGGATGCGGCGTTCATAACGTAGCCTTCGGGGTATACGGATGAATATACCGCGAATTTGTCGCTGAGCATGAACTGCGGAACAACCTGAGCGAACATGCACCACAGAGCAAGAGTATTTGCACGGTTCTGAATCCAGCCGCCCTTGTTCCAGAAAGCGTTTGCGAAAGTGGGAGCAAGGAGAAGCGCAAGACCGCAGTACCATGAGTGTGTGGGAAGGTTGTTGTATGTATACTCAAAGTTCCAGATGTCGTATGCGAGGATGTAGCACCATGTCATATCGGGCCAGAGCATATCTCTCTTGTCCTTTGACTGATAGATGCCCCACCAGCCTGTCATGCAGAAGATGTTGATGATACCGGCGATACCGTTGACCCAGTTCCACCAACCGCCGTAAAGCCAGATGCCTTCGTTTGAATACCACCAAGCGGAGCCTGTCTCTGCGAGAGCGGCGGCACCCTTTATAGCGGACTCAAAGTCGGATGCGACAGCGATAAGAATGTTGATGGCAACGATAACGAAAGGATATGCCTTAAACCACTGTGTTTTGCCGATGCCCCATTTGTATTTGAGGAGCATGAAGCCGATACAGCCGATTGTTGCGGCATAAAGCTTTGCGTAATGGAACCAGCCGTTCATGTGAACGTAGGTGGGGTTGTTGAGTGCCCACTCGGCTCCTGTTTTCGCGCCGATTAAGATTGCGGCAAAATAAACCGTAAGAACAGCGGGTACAACAATGAAAAGAGCAATTCCGCCTGCTTTTGAACGACGTGCGATTTCATTGAGGATGATAAGTCCGGCAAATGCCATCAGCCAGCCAAGAAGCTGAGTAATGGAAAAGTCGCCGTAAATGTGGAAAAACATTGTTGACGCCTCCCTTTAGAGAATTGTTAATTTTTTGACACACCGTGTCTTTCCGAGAAAAATAATAGCACTCACTAACATTGTTTTCAATGGGCAATATATGCAAATTTTGGCTTATTTTAAGGAAAGCCATGAGAGATCGGGGGTCAGG
>CAVFPQ010000101.1:0-8287 GCA_963624415.1 Acutalibacteraceae bacterium
CCGAAATTCTGCATTATGCATTCTACATTCTACATTGAAAAAGCCATATAAATAAAGTCCGCAGGACTTCCGATATTGCTAATTGCTAACTGCTAATTGCTAACTGCTAATTCCCTTATGCCTTCTCTGCCACTGCCCCTTCACTGAAACAGCCTCTTCTTAATTATCGCCGCCCTGAGTTCATCCTGCTGACGGGTAGACATTTTGCCGCCCGCAATACAGTTAAGGCACGCCGGCTGAAGGGTGTACATAAGCTCGTTTATAACGCCGACATCCGCTTTTGTGAGTCCGTATACAGCACCGAGGCGAAGAAGCGAGAGCATCTCGGGACATTCGTCATTGTCAACCAGAACGGCTGTTGAGAGAAGCCCCGCCGCACGGTTTATTTTGTCGCGGATGCCAATATCCTTTATAAGCTCCTCGGCACACGAATGCTCCTTTGTCGCGATCTGAAGAGCCATTGACTTAAGGTTTGCGACTGCCGTTTTTTCGTCAATTCCGAGAGTTACATTATTTGACAATCGGTACATATCACCTCTGACTGTAAGACTGTCGCCAAATGCTCCTCTGAAACTGAATCCGAGCTTTGTTACGGTTGAAATAAGAGAGTGAATCTGCCCGTTTTTTGTCATTGCCGGAAGATGCATAACCGCCGACACCTTCAGAGCCGTACCGAGATTTTTGGGATTCTGAGTAAGATACCCAAGCTCGGAATCAAAAGCGAAGCTTATCTTTTTATCGATTGCACTTTCAAACTCCTCAACTTTTTTATAGCTCTCCTCCGGTTGAAGTCCCGACACAAAGGATGTTATACGAATATGATCATGCTCGCCGAGCATAAGGCTTACACTTTCATCCGGAGTCATCAGCAGCATTCTGCCGCCGACTGCGGACGTAAACTCGGCACTTATAATGCCTCTTTCGGCAAGAGAAACAGCTTCATACGGATAAAGGCTGTTCATCTCGGTGGCGTTAACACGAAGGCCCGCCTCGGTTACGGCTTCGTAAACACGCCTGTTGACAGCATCACGCTCGACACTGCCGAGCCTGCCCGGAAAGGGAATACCCTTTATATTTCTTATGATACGGGAAGACGATGATAATATAACGTCACCGTGGTATTCCGGTATAAAATCAAGCATATACATCAGTCATCGCCGTCCTTTCTCAGGGACTTTATCTCATCACGAAGATAAGCCGCACGCTCGTAGTTCTGCTGTGATACGGCTTCGTTCAGCTGAGATATAAGCTCCTTGATTTTGCGGTCGTTTTTGGCTTCCCTGCCTGCAGATTCGGGAATTTTGCCCATAAACACGGCACGCCCGTGAAGACGGCGAACGGAGGGCATAAGCTTGTCACCGAACACCTTGTAGCAATCGGGGCACCCCGGCAGACCTGTATGCGAAATATCACCGAAAGTAAGTCCGCATGTCGGACAACGTCTGTCGGATATGCCGGCTTTTGACGACGCAGTGCCGAAGAGCATATCGAATGATGCCTGAAAAATACCGGGCAAATCCGAATAGCCCATTGCTCTCGCACAATCGGGACACAGATGAAGCTCAACAGCCTCACCGTTTATAATCTGTTTGAAATGCACTGCCGCATCCTTTGTCTGACAGTTCTGACACAGCAAAGTTAACACTTCCCTTTTAGATAATACGGAGCGAAAAAGCACCCCGAAAACTTTTAATTAACAACCGACAATTACAAATTAATATAATCCAAAACACTTCAGCGTTTTCCTCAATTGTTAATTGTTAATTGTTAATTATAACATACGCTTTGGCATAATTTTACAGGACTTCAAGAACATTCGCCTGAATATACGTTCCGCCGTTGTTATCAACCTTAAATTCACCCGAGAGAACGACATACTCACCGGCCTCTGGAAGAGCACCGTTAAACTGAAAATCAAGATTCCATGTGTTGTCGTAGTAGGGGTGCTGAACGCAGTTTGAATTTAACGCTCTGCCGAATACACGAACGGTCTTGCCCTTGAAATAATCTGACTTCTGCTGCATATTGGCTATCTGAACTCTGCCTAATGTGGGCGACATTGCGGCAATATCAAAATCATAGTCGGACTTATACTCTTCTTTTACCGTGAGCTTTGTATCGGTGAACCAGTAGCCGTCAAGTGATTCCTCGGAAGCTGTGAGAACACCCGTCATTTCAACGACCGAACCGCAATCGGGAAGCGATTTTTCATCACTCGGAACAAATTCCCACTGCCAGCACTCGGCACGGTTCTCGTCCTTGTAGCCCCAGACATAATAGCGTGTCTTTTCATTGTACTCATCACGAATAGAAGCGAACACACCTGTTTTTGTAAGCGTCTTGCCTTCGGACTCTTTGTTCTTGTTATAGAACAGATCATAGTAGGCGTTGTAGTCATCCTCGTTAAACGTCTCTTTAATGTCGATAACGGACTCTTTGGGAGCGTTTTCGGGGAGAGTTGTGGGTTCGGTCTCTTCATGAACATGGGTGTGACCGTCGCTTGCGTCGTGACCGTGCTCATCCGTTACAACGGCGGAGTCGGTTGCGTTTGCGGAGTCTGTTGTGTCCTCGCTGCCGCCGCATGCGGTAAACGATACGGCAAGCAGAAATGCGATTGTTGCTGCGATAATTTTCTTCATAATAAAAACCCTTTCCTGTCTTTAATATCTGATAGCAGATTTTTTCAATTAACAATGTCACAGACAAAAATCATCCGGATTAATTGTTAATTATCATTGCCTTTTTCCTATAATTGAAAAAATGATAAATGCCCCAATATCCACCGCCACAATTGTAGAACCGACGGGGGTTGAAAATGCGACGGAGAGTATAAGCCCCATAAGCGCGCACGTAACCGACACTGCGGCGGAGCAGATTACAACCGACTTGAAGCTCTTAAATACCCTCATGGCGCAAAGTGCCGGAAATATTATAAGTGCGGAACAGAGAAGCGCACCCACAAGATTCATTGCAAGCACGATTATTACAGCCGAAACAACGGCTATAACAAGATTGTAGGCGTTTGCTTTTGTTCCCGTGGCCTCTGCAAAGGTCTCGTCAAATGTCACGGCAAAAATGCGATGATAGCAGAAAACAAACACCGCGACACACAGAACGGACAGCACAACACACAGCCACACATCCGCATCCGACAGTGTCAATATGGAAGTCGAGCCGAAAAGAGTAGAGCACACATCTCCGCTTAAATTCCCCTTTGACGGAAAAATATTAAGCAGCAGATACCCGACAGCCAATGCTCCGACAGATGCCATAGCAACGGCGGCGTCACCCTTTATCTTTCTGCCGCGCCCGGTCTTCAGAAGTATTATAGCACACAAAATTGTAATCGGCAATACCACTGTCATCTGATTTGTGATACCCAGCACCGCCGCCACCGCCATTGCGCCGAACGCCACATGCGACAGTCCGTCACCGATGAACGAAAAGCGTTTGAGAACAAGCGTCACACCCAACAGGGACGAACACAATGCTATAAGCACACCGGCGATTATCGCTCGCTGAACAAACGGATACGAGAAATACGACAGAAATTCACTCATTTTCGTTTTCCTCCGTTCCCGTAAAAAATCTGCCGACTGAGCTTTTTATATAGTTGTCCTTTGTGCCGACAAACAGCGGTTTTTCGCCCATATGCAGAATATGAGAAGCATATTTTACGGCGGATGCAATATCATGCGACACCATTATAACCGTTATGCCCTCATCATTGAGTGACTTTGTAAGCTCATACATTTCCCTTGCGCCGACAGGGTCAAGACCGGCAACAGGCTCATCCAAAAGCAAAAGGCTTTTTGTTGCGCACAGAGCACGGGCAAGAAGCACTCTCTGCTGCTGACCGCCCGACAGCTCACGGTAACAGCGGCGGGCAAGGTCCGAGATGCCGAGCTTTTCCATATTCCCGTTTGCGAGAGCTTTCTGCGAAGCGGAATAAAACGGACGGCGCCCCATGCCGCCGAGACAGCCCGACAGCACTATTTCACGAACGGACGCCGGAAAATCACGCTGTACCGCCGTCTGCTGAGGCAAATAGCCTATTTCGGTGCTTTTAAGTCCGTCCGAGAATTTTATTTCACCCGACACAGGCTTTATAAGTCCCAGCAGTGTCTTTATAAATGTTGATTTGCCGACACCGTTTTCGCCGACCACACACCAATATTCACCGGCGTTAATATTCAGATTAAGCCCTTCGGTAACGGCTTTTCCGTCATAACCGAGGGATACGTTTTCGCAGATAATCTGAGGCATATTCTATTCTCCCAATGCGGCTTTAAGTGAATTAAGATTGCTTTTCATAATACTCATATATGATGTCGCGAGAGCTTCTTCGGCTTTTATCGACTGCATGGAATTCATGACAACACTTGTGCATCCCGATTTTGTCATACCTGAGATAACTGATGCGGCAACGGTTGAGTCGGTGCTTTCGGTTACAATAACAGCCTTTGCATCTATATCATCGGCGGCGGCAGAAAGAGTTGTAATAGTCTTAAAGCTCGCTTCGGTATCGGATGAACAGCCGTTAAATGCGGCATAGTATTTTATGTTGTAATCATTAAAGAGATAGACAAAGGGATTTCTGTCGGCAACCACAACGGTGTTCTTGTTCGCAGACGATACCGTCTTGCTGTATTCGCCGTCAAGCGCGGCAAGCTCAAGAACATATTTTTTGGCGTTGTCGCTGTAAGTGTCCTTGTTATCGGGATCGATTTCACTCAAGACATTGGCAAGATACAGACAGCATTTTTCGGCATTTTTAAGAGAGAGCCATACATGCTCGTCATATGTGTCGTGGTCGTGATCATCACCCTGAACGGCTTCGCCCTCCCCGGTCAGAGAGCCTTCAAGAATTTCGGACAGACCGACAAATTTTGTGCTGTCGGAGCCGACACTTGATTTTACTCCCGAAACCCATGTTTCACTCTTATCGCCGACATAAACGAACAGGGCGCACTCCCCTATCTTTTTCATATCGGACGCTGTGGGCTGAAATGAGTGCATATCAACGCCCTTGTCGGACAGAAGTGTTATATTATAATCACCGACTTTATCGCCAAGGATAACACGAATCCAGTCATACTGCGGAAAGATTGTGCATACAATCGATTTTTTGTTGCTGTCGGACACAGCCGAATCGGTTGCCTCAGTGCTGTCGCTGTCACCTCCGCACGATGCAAAACATAGAATAACGGAAACGGCGACAAGTATAAGTGCAATGTATTTCTTCAGACAGATTTTCATATCGGATTATTCCTTTCACGAGACTTTTTGCCAATTAACAATATCGGCAATCCTGCGGATTTGTTTTATATAAGCTACGCAACCATCAGGCTGAACTTCAAAGACAAATTTATCTTTTGCAAAGCTATATAATCCAAATCGCTTCAGCGTTTTCCTCCATAATTAATTATCAATGGTGAATTATTAATTATTTTCTCACTTGTTCCTGCATTCCCTGCACTTTCCGAACAGTGTGGTCTGTTCACGATCGACATCAAAGCCGTTTTCGCCCGATATCATTTGCAGAACTTCATCGGACACATTGTCTTCCATATGCAGAAGCCGTCCGCAGACATTGCATTTAAGATGCAGATGGTGGTGGCACTCCTCTCCGCCTGCCAACTGATAAAGAAATCGGTTGCCGCCTTCTTCCGGAAAGCGTTTTACTGTACCGTCGGCGCAAAGTCCGTTTAAGAGTCGGTATACGGTGCTTCTGCCCGGGGCCTCTGTTTCGGATACAGACATAGCGGACACTATTTCATCGACCGAAAAAGCCTTGCCGGAGTGACTGCTCAGAAAATCGACAAGCATTTTTTTCTGATGTGTATTATAATGTGCCATTTTTACACCTCCGAGCTGAATTTGAGACTGAATTTCATTTTCAAAAGAAATTATAGTCAAATTCCGTGATTTGTCAAGAGAAAATGAGAATTATTCCCAAATTTATAAAATAACGATGATTTAATGTGCCGCCTCCGACACCAAAATCAGACTCCCAACGGCTTATTTTGGTGTTGTATTTTCATCACCTGTATGATAAAATACATTTATGCTGAAAAAAGGGAGATAAAGAACGAAATGGAAGAAATTGCACCGCATACCGAAGACAGGCGAGTAAAACGAACAAAGAAAACCATGAAGGATATGCTGTTTAAGCTCCTCGAAACCAAGACAATCGACCAAATCACCGTAAAAGAGCTGACTGAGGCGGCGGACGTAAACCGCTCCACATTCTATTTCTATTACCGTGACATAAACGATATGGTGCGTCAGATACAGGATGAAATTTTCGAGATATTCGAACAAGAGGTCATCAGACACGATGCGAGCTTTAACACACAGCAGGATTTTATAGAATACATTACACGCTTTCTTGTGTTCTGCACCGAAAACGGCAAAATGTGCGAGTTTGCGATAACAAACGACCCGAACAACAATCTTACAAACAAGATAAAAGCCGGGCTTCTTGAGTGCATACCGGATTCCGAAAAGGTGTTTGCACCCGACAACCCCAAAAGATACCTTACGACATTTGCCGTCGCCGGATTCTGGCAGACTATTCTGAAATGGCTTTATGACGGAATGAAAATCCCACCTGCGGAGATGGCGGAATTTATGACGGATGTGTACTTTTTGGGCGGGAGAGAAGCGCTTAGTAAATAATCGGCAATTAGCAGTGAGCAATTAGCAATTATCGTATGCGATAAGAAATACAAAGACTGCTAATTAACAATTAATAATTAACAATGTCGGAAGTCCCGCGGACTTGATTTAATAAAGCTTCGCAGACATTAAAGCCAAATATCAAGCGACGATATAACCTGTCGCAAAGCTTTATAATTCAAAACGCTTTAGCGTTTTCCGTAATTCTGCATTATACATTCTACATTTTTCGGGAGGCTATTTTTTATGCACTACACTTATTCAACACGCGGCGTCTGCGCCTCAAAAATCGACTTTGACATTGACGGCGATATTATTACAAATGTAAGCTTTACAGGCGGATGCAACGGCAACCTTAAAGCCATATCAAAGCTTGTAAACGGCATGACAGTTGAGCAGATTGAAAGCGTACTGCTCGGCAATACCTGCGGATTCAAGAAAACATCCTGCGCCGACCAGCTGGCAAAAGCGGTAAGAGAAGCGAAAAATACAATAAACAATTAAGAATTAACATTGGAGTTAAAATGAAGGTATTGATAATTAACGGCAGTCCGAGAGTGAACGGAAACACTTCCGCGGCACTTGAGGAAATGCGGAAAATTTTTGAAAAAGAAAATATAGAGTGCATAACTCTGAACATAGGAAGCAAAGACATAAGAGGCTGTATCGCCTGCTGCAAATGCCGTGATTTGGGCAGATGCGTTTTTGATGACGATGTAAACGAGGCGGCAAAGCTTCTTGAAGAGTGCGACGGACTTGTAGTAGGCAGTCCCGTTTATTACGCCGGCGCAAATGCCACTCTTACGGCTTTTCTTACACGACTGTTTTACAGTTCGCCGTTTGACAAGACAATGAAGGTCGGCTGTGCCGTGGTTGCGGCAAGGCGTGGCGGTCTGTCATCGACATTCGACGAGCTTAACAAGTTCTTCACGATTTCGGGAATGCCTGTCGCAAGCGGTCAGTACTGGAACAGCATTCACGGCGGAGCACCGGGAGAAGCAAAAGAAGACGCAGAAGGGCTTCAGAGTATGCGTACACTTGCAAGAAACATGGCGTTTCTTATGAAGAGCATTAAGCTCGGAAAAGAAAAATACGGTCTGCCCGAACAGGAGCCGTTTGAGAGAACAAATTTCATACGGTAACAAAAACTAAATAAAAAAAATACTTGACAACATATGTTTTATCAAGTATAATATTCAGCGTGTCACAGACAGTGACGCGTTATGTGGTGGGTATAGCTCAGTTGGTTAGAGCGCCAGGTTGTGGCCCTGGAGGCCAACGGTTCGAATCCGTTTACCCACCCCATACAAAGTCGCAAGGTCAATAGATTTTGCGGCTTTTTTTAACAGAAAAATAAGTTCGGTTTGAAGTTACCACTACGAAATCATTTCAAACTGCACTGCATATTGGGGAGTCGTCAAGCGGTAAGACACAGCACTTTGACTGCTGTATGCGTGGGTTCGAATCCCGCCTCCCCAGCCAAGAAAAAAGCGTCCCACGGGACGCTTTTTTCAATGATATCCGTTCCTGTCGGAACGGGTGATATATCTTCGAAATGATATCGCACTTCGTGCGGTGATATATGCTTTCAGCATATGACGGAACG
>CAVFPQ010000102.1:0-8206 GCA_963624415.1 Acutalibacteraceae bacterium
TAAAATATTTTGGACGGTACAACTATGGAATTATCTGTAATCGCAACCTTGGTGCAGACGGCACTTGAATTGGGGCTTATAAGCTCCCTTACCGTGCTGGCACTGTATCTCAGCTATTCCATGCTTAATGTCTGTGATCTGTCCACCGACGGCTGCTTCACTCTCGGGGCTGCCGTCGGTGCGGTTGTCGCTATAAACGGTCATCCGTTTCTCAGCATCCCCGCCGCCATGCTTGCCGGTATGCTGTCGGGCTTCATAACCGCCGTACTTCAGACACGCATGGGCATAAACAGTCTTTTAGCGGGTATTATCGTAAATACCGGGCTGTATTCAATCAACATCGCCATAATGGGCAACTCGGCGATACTAAACATGAACAAGACGGACACCGTGTTCACAAAGCTTCGTGATATACTCAAAGAAACGGTGCTTGCCGACAAATACACTGTCATTGTGGCGGCTGTTGCCGTTATACTTGTTCTTGTATTTCTCTCGCTGTTCCTCAAGACAAAGCTGGGACTTGCAATTCGCGCGACGGGCGACAATCCCGACATGGTGCGTTCGTCATCGATAAACCCCGTGTTTACAACAACGGTCGGTCTTTGTGTCGCAAACGCCTTTACAGCTCTTTCGGGATGCCTTCTTGCACAGAGTCAGAAGTCAGTTAATATCGACATAGGCTCCGGTATGGTTACCGTTGCTCTGGCATCGCTTCTTATCGGAACGGTTTTCCTTAAAAACAAGAATATCACATTGAAGGCTGTCGGCGCTGTTGTCGGTGCTGTTGTTTTCCGCCTTGTCTATACAATCGCTCTCAGATTTAATATTCAGGCGTCAATGCTTAAGCTTGTATCGTCCGTAATTGTCATAATCGCCATTTCGGGACCGTACTTAAAACAGCAGGCACCCACTATAAAAAGACATCTTACGGCATCACGCAAAGCAGGGGAGGGTAATAAAAATGCTTGAACTTAAAAATGTTACTCTCAGCTTTAATAAGGGTACACCCGATGAGCATAAGGCTCTCGATAATATAACTCTGTCCGTAAAAGACGGCGATTTTATTTCCGTAATCGGTGCTAACGGTGCCGGCAAGTCCACACTTTTCAATGCGATTTGCGGTACATATCTTACCGATGAAGGCACAATCACACTCGCCGGGAAAGATATTACCACAGTGCCGGAATATAAGCGTGCCCGTATAATCGGCAGACTGTTCCAGGATCCCATGAAGGGGAGCGCCCCGGGAATGAGCATCGAAGAAAATCTTGCCCTTGCGGCAGGTCACGGCGGATGGCTCAGCCATGTTTCACGCGCCGACAAAGAAATGTTCCGTGAAAAGCTCTCACTTCTCGGCATGGGACTTGAAGACAGAATGAAACAGCCCGTCGGAATGCTCTCGGGCGGTCAGCGTCAGGCTCTTACGCTTATGATGGCGACAATAAACGCTCCTCAGATTCTGCTTCTTGACGAACATACCGCCGCACTTGACCCCGCAACCGCCGAAAAGGTGCTTGATGTCACAAAAAACACAATCGCCGAAAAGCATCTGACGTGCCTTATGATAACGCACAATATGCAGTCCGCACTCGACCTCGGCAACCGCACAATTATGATGAACCACGGCAAAGTCATTTTTGACACAACAGGCGATGAACGCTCAAGCCTTACGGTTAAAGACCTTCTCGCTCAGTTCAAAAAAGCCGCCGGCGAAGAGCTCGACAACGACAGAATGCTGCTTTCATAATACAGTTATAAAATCAAAACCACCTCTGTGCCGTATAAGATACAGGGGTGGTTTTTGCGTTTTTTAACAGTATTCGTTTGCCTTGCTTCATTTTTAGGGTTTCGATATGAAAAATTTTTCTTGGCTATGAAACTGCTTTGCATTTCAAAACAAACATTCAACAAAAGTATATAGAATGTTTTTATTTTAAGCAATCGTTTTATTATACATTCGATTGATAATTTGTCTTTGTATTGAAACAATACTTCCTTATCAGCACGTGGCTTACTGCTCTCTGTCTTTCGGCAGTGTTACGGTAAATTTGCTGCCTGTACCTGATTTGCTTTCGGCTGAGACGCAGCCGCCGTGAATATCGACAATTCTTTTTACAAGCGCAAGCCCCAGTCCGTTGCCCTGTGTGGAGTGACTGTGGTCGCCCTGATAGAATTTTTCGAAAATATGCGGCAGGGCATCCTCGGATATTCCGCAGCCGCTGTCCGAGAATGTGACAGATACTCGGTTTTCTGTTTCCGAAGCGGTAATTATTACCGTGCCGCCGTTCGGTGTGAATTTCAGCGTATTCGAAATAAGATTGTTCCAGACGAGCGACAAAAGCTCACGGTCGGCGGGAATAAGTATGTCATCGGGTATGTCAGTCTGCAAATCGATATTGTGACTGTCCCACATATTTTCATAAAAGATTATGCTGTCCGTAAGACTTTGCCCTAAATTTATCGACGTAAACTGCGGAAATATCTGCTGATTTTCGAGCTTGTGTAGCTTTAGTATGTTGCTGATAAGCTCTGACAGATTTTTTGAAGCATCCGTTATGGCTTTGGCATATTCTTTTCGTTCTGTGTCGGATATGTTGTCTTCCTCAAGAAGCGTGGAATAATTTCTTATGACGGCAAGCGGAGTTTTTATTTCGTGAGAAACATTTGCCACAAAGTCCGTTCGAAGCGTCTCGATTGTCCCGAGCTCTTCCGCCATTTTGTTTATGTCATCTATTATGACATCATATTCGTTTTTCCTGCGGTGATGAACGTTTTTTATACGCATTTTGAAGTCGCCCTTGCCGATACGTTCGGTGGCATCGAGAATGCGTCTTGTGGGTTTTTCTATTGTAACGCCTCTGTAAATCACAACGCTTGCGGTATAGCCTGTGCTTATGAGTATAATAGTGCCGATGATTTTGAGATGTGAGGCGCTGACTGTTCTGGGGTCAAGCGGCAGTGCAAGAAAAACAATGCTTGCGCAAAGAAGTGTACAGGCGAGTATTCCGAGAAATACGAGAAAATAGTTTTTTGCGTCAAATACACTCTGTTTTACACGGTGATTTTTTTCCTGCTTTTTTATCTTCTTCAATTCTGCTGCTCCTTAATTATCGCTTTGTAGCCGAGTCCCCTTATTGTGCTTATCTCAAAATAAGGACACTCCCCGAGTTTTTCTCTTATCTTTGCCATATAGACATCAACGGTTCTGGAACCCGTGGAGCTTTCCGCACCCCAGAATTCTTCCATAAGCTGAAAACGTGTAAATGTTTTGCCGGGGTAAGAGAGAAGCTTGAACAGAATGTTAAATTCCCTTACGGTTAAACTCAGCTCTTCGCCGTCGCACTTTGCGACATACGCATCGGCATCCATAGCAAAACCGCCGACAGTAAGAGTCTTGGAGCTTGCGATTTTCGAGCGGCGCATAAGGGCATTTATTCGAAGGAGCATTTCGTTTAGATCGACGGGCTTTGTCATGTAGTCGTCAATTCCGGCGTTAAATCCCCTCTGCTTCGAATCGAAATCGTCAAGCGCGGTAACAAACATCATGGGAATATCCCTGTTGTGAACACGCACGGCAGTTGCGAACTCAAAGCCGTCAATATCGGGCAGCATTACATCCGCCACAATAATGTCAAATTTTGACGAAAAGAGTATGTCATATGCTTGCTTGGCGTTTTCGCACCCCGTCGGATTAAAACCGTTCTTTCTTAAGAATGCACACATTGAACGGTTAAGCTCTATGTCGTCCTCTAAAACTAAAACCCTGAACAAAATTTTCACCCTTCCAAATAATGCAATATGCAATGCATAATGTAGAATGCATAATGCATAATGCAATATATAATGCATAATGTAGAATGCATAATGCAATATACAATGCATAATGTAGAATGTATAATGCATAATTAATGAAAACGCTGAAGCGTTTTGGATTATAAAGCTTCGCAAATTATAATTTTTTTACGGAACTTCAAGTTTAAGGTCTGCGAAGCCTATACAAATCAAGTCCGCAGGACTTCCGACATTATGCATTCTGCATTCTGCATTATCCGACATTGCTAATTGCTTAGCGAAGCCTATACAAATCAAGTCCGCAGGACTTCCGACATTATGCATTCTGCATTCTGCATTATCCGACATTGCTAATTGCTTAGCGAAGCCTATACAAATCAAGTCCGCAGGACTTCCGACATTATGCATTCTGCATTCTGCATTATCCGACATTGCTAATTGCTTAGCGAAGCCTATACAAATCAAGTCCGCAGGACTTCCGACATTATGCATTCTGCATTCTGCATTCTGCATTCTGCATTATCCGACATTGTTAATTTTACAATGTCCCTGCCTCTTACTCATTTGAAGTACATATACACCTGGCATTTAATCATTCCGTTGTACAGTTTTCTTCTCTTATCCGCTTTTCTTCCGAACAGCTTTTCGAAGTCCTCGTCCGCCGTGATTATTTCATAGCTTCTGCCGTGTGTACGAACAAAGCGTTCGCCGAGTGTCCTGTATATTTTGTGTGCCGCCTCGGCATCAAGAAGTCTTTCACCGTACGGCGGATTGCATATAACCGTCGCTTTTTCGGTCACCGGCTCAAAGTCCTTTACATCGGCTTTTCTGAAAGTGACATATTTTTCAACACCGGCTCTTTTGGCGTTCTCCTCGGCGATTTTAAGTGCCTCGGGGTCAATATCCGAGCCGTAAGCGTGAAATTCGATATCGTGGCGTTCGAGCGCTTTTGCGTCCGCGCGTTCCTTTTTCCATACCGCCGGAGGACACTGCCGCCACATTTCCGCCGTGAAGCGTCTGTTGATTCCCGGAGCAATGTTCAGTGCCATAAGCGCGCCTTCGATTATAATCGTACCCGAACCGCACATGGGGTCATAGAGCGTATGATAATGTCTTAAATGCGCGAGTGAGCACAGCGCCGCCGCAAGTGTTTCTTTAAGCGGTGCGGCATTGGCGGCGGGACGGTAGCCTCTCTTGTGAAGTCCTCTGCCCGAAGTGTCGATAAAGAGCGATACTTCATTTTTCATAATCGAAAACTGAATCTGATACATACTGCCCGACTCTTCAAACCACGGCAGGTGATATACGGTCTTGAGCCTCTCCACGACAGCCTTTTTTATGATAGCCTGACAGTCACTAACGCTGAACAGGTCTGAATTGAGCGAATAGCCCTTAACGGGAAACTGATCTGCCTTGCCTATCCATTTTTCCCACGGCAGAGCCTTTGTTCCCTGAAACAGATCCTCAAACGAGTGCGCTTCAAACGAACCGAGCATGACAAGTATTCTCTCGGCATAGCGGGAACGGATATTCGCCCTCGCCAAAGTGTATTCATCTCCCGAAAAAAGCACTCTGCCGTTCTCGGCACGCACGTTTTCGGCGTTCATTTCTCTTAATTCATCGGCTATAAGTCCCTCAAGCCCCAAAAGACACGGGACACAGAAATTCATTTGCATGGTATTCTCCTTGGTGTTTACGATATTATTATTTTATCATATAAAAAGACGGCTGTAAACAACGGTTTTTTCAAAAATGACGATTACGGAATCCCGGAAATCAAAGTACAGAAGAACAGTTATTTTGAAAATCATACAAAATTCTCGTTTAATCTTGAATAATTTACTGCAATTTGCTAAAATATAATTTATGTATGAAAAAAAGAAGGAGCTGCGAAAAATGCTGCAAAAAGTAAAGGACCTCGTGTCCGATGCACTTGTCTACTGGAAAAAGCCGCCCAAAGGCAGATATGTAAATTACAGAGGCGTGTTTGCTTATTCCGTCGGCGGGATAGGCTTCTATTGCATAATGTATATCTACATGGCGATAAGCGTATCGTCATCAAATGTCATTATGTCAAACGCCACGGGGCTCGGTCCCGAAGAGCTGCTTGCGATGCAGTATGTGACATTCGTTATAAATCTGTTCTTTACCGGCATTCGTGCCAAAATGATAGACAGCTGCCGCAGCGCAAAGGGCAAATACCGTCCGTATATTCTCAAAATGGGCATACCCACAGCCGTTATCTCATGTGCTATGGTGTGGTGTCCGTATACAAAATTCAGTTCAATGGCAGTTCGCTGGATTCTGGCGTTTGTGTTAAATCTCGCGCTTCAGTTTTTCTATAACTTCATGTATGAGGCATATGAAAATCTTATTCTCGTCATGTCTCCGAACTCTCAGGAGCGTGCGGATATTTCATCCGTCAAGTCAATCGTTTACTCCTTCGCCCCGACTATTCTCAATCCCCTTATTCCTCTGATGGTCAAGTGGATGCACACCGATGATATGTACGATGTACGCATTTATCGTGTGCTGTTTCCGCCGACGGCAATAATAGGAATACTTCTGTCTATCCTCATATATGTATATGTCGAAGAAAATATTGTTCAGGCAAAAACTCACGTTGTCGAAATTCATTTTATCGATGCTTTAAGGGCAGTCGCGAAAAACAAATATTTCTGGATAATTTCACTTGCGGGCTGGATAGGCTTCCTCGAAAGCACACAGACCTATATTCTCGGCTGGCTTTATAACTACGGCAAAATGTGCACCGATGCCGAATACGCACTTATTATTCTCATTTACGGCAACGCATCTTTATGGGGTATGATTGCCGCACCTCTCGCAATAAGAAAATGGGGCAAAAAGAAGGTGCTGATTTATACAAACCTGCTCAATATCGGTTTTATCGCACTTATGTATCCGTCCATAAAAGTTGCGCATTCAATATGGCTTGTGCTTGTCTGCCTGTATGTAAATGCCCTTGTAAACTCATTTGCGCTTATTCTGTCACCCGCCGTAAATGCGGATATCAGGGACTATCAGCACTATATTTCAGGTGAACGCATTGACGGAATGTTCTCAGCCGTCGGAATAATCGGTTCGATTATCGGTCTTGTCACGGGCACGGTTCTGCCGGCGATTTTCGACAGCTACGGCATAAATTCAAATAACGGATACGAAAACGCCTATGATATTCTTAAATATAATCCCGATGTTCTGTACAGTCTTATCTATCTGCTTATACTGCTCTCCGTAATCGGTGCGGCTCTTAATGTTATTCCGTACTTTTTCTATGACCTTACGGAGCTTAAACAGAAGGGTATGGTTCGCATTCTTAAAATCCGCGCTTTATTCGAGGATTACGGCAACGGCGTATCGAGAGACAAGGATCTTGTAGAGGCTGTTGATCTTGTCCGTTCGTCAAAGCTTAATGCCGCCCGACAGCCGTATGTACTTTCAAAAGAAGAAATAAAGCAGGCGAAAGCGACAAAGGACAAAGAAAAAATCAGGGCGGCTAAAAAAGAATATCGCCGTCAGAGAGAATTTAACGAAGAAATTGAAATATCAAAGCTTGCCGTAAACGAGCTTAACAAATTCAGTGACCCTGTCATAGCCGCAAAGCTCGAAAGGGCAAAGCATACGGCAAAGCTCGGAAAAGAGAGTGTTTTCACGACGACCGACGACATTCTTGCGGACGCAAAAGCCATGCCGCGCACGACCGATGAAGAAAAGCGTATCCGCCGTGACTGCATAGAAGAAGCACGTGTTATGCTCCGAGGAAAAAAGACCGCCGAAAAAATATATCCCGACGGCAAAATTCCGGAATTTGATACTTCTTCATTCAAGACACTGTTTGACGAGTCCGACTCACTTGACGAAAAGCTCCGTCTTGCGCATCTTGAACTCAGTGTCGCACGCCACGGAAATGATACCGCAAAGGTACAAAAAATCAGAGATGAAATAAAGACACTCAACACAAAGAAGAAAGAAAACGAAAAGAGTCTAAAAACATTAACAAAGGATTATACATACTATAACCGTGTTGTCAAGGTGTATACCGATGCCGAAAAGCTTATCATGCAGGAGAAAAACTATGACCGTTTCGGCGAGATAGAAGCACTCTACGATGACGCAAAAGCACGAAGCGAAGCAAAAGCAGCCGAGGAAGCCGCCGCCGAACAAAAGCTCGAAGATGAGAGAAGGGCAGAAAAGGCGGCACTCAAAGAAGCAAAAAAGAATAAGAAAATCGGGAAGAAATAATATAGCGGAGCTGTCGGGACGGAAAAAAGTCGCAGATAAAAATATCAGATGAATGATTTTGGGGCGAGGAGCGGCGACAGCCGTGACGAGCCCGGGGCGACGAGGTGCGAAGCACCGAGGAGCGGAGGCGAGGAGCTTGCGTAAGCAAGCG
>CAVFPQ010000103.1:0-8188 GCA_963624415.1 Acutalibacteraceae bacterium
GTGTCCCCATCAAGCGTCCAGCCGTCATCTGCCATGCACCATTCCTGCAGATAATTTTTCAGATTTTTAATGGATTGAGTCGTAATGTACCCACGCAGTCCGTCGGATTCGTCATAAGTATTAAACACCCGGTTTGTTGCCGACGAAAGCCCGGCATCCGTGCATACGACAAATTTCGACAGGTTGAAATCGGAAAGCATCTTTTGTTCCAACGGAATCATGGTTTTCTGTTCATTTCTGTTGCCGGGATAAATTGAAAATGATATCGGAATGCCGTCCATGTCCATAAAAAGACCCATGCCGACAATCGGAAGCGGACGGTTTTCCTTGCTTTTTCCGTACTGCTTATCATCCTCGGCGGATTCTGTTTCGAAGTAAAAATTGGTACAATCGTAATAAATGACCTGTGTGTTTCGCTTCTGAATTGCCGTACTGTTTTTGAACAAACGACTTTGTATATAATCGGATTCCTGTGCGATAACCGAGAGCGCACGGTAAATATCATGAAGCTCAAATGACGGCTGCTCGATGAAACGTTTTGCCTCTTCAAAACTGCTCTTTTTAGACGAAGGATAAAGAATTCGTGTATAAACAAGACGGGAAAGTATGTCATTCAGGTCGTATTCAAAAGGATGCCTCTTTGAAATCGCACGGCAAATCTTGTGGAGCCCCAGCTCATAATAAATATCCTGAAGGAAAAGGTATCCACCGTTAAAACGCCGCTGTTCGTTCGGGATAAGATCTGTTCCGGAACAGAGTTCGATGTTGAATTTTGCCTGATCTTCCTTCTCGGCTTCGTTCATCAGACGCACCTGCTCTTTTGCCCAGGCTTTGGCATCGGTCACGCCGTAGGTTTCGCAGATATATTTTTCGGAGCCAAGCCTTTTAATGACAAGATCCTTGTTTTTGCCGTTTACATATACCGTCTTCTTGACGTAATAAGATATGGAATATTTCGTTTTTGCCCATCCAAGTCGCATATAATCACCTCATATATATTATAACATACCTTAGCATAACGTGCAAGCATAAATTTGAAATTTGACAAAAAAATAAGTCTACATAGGGCTTTTCGGGTGATTTTCGGGGTGGAAGCTGTCAAACTCCCGGGTGCACAGCCGTATTTATATTCAGTTTAAGCGGATTTTAAGATAACTCGGATTTTTTAGCCCAAAGTCAGGCTGGAATTCATTTTTAATTATGCATTTCTTGTTGACATATGAGTTATTGTATGCTAAAATTATTCTTAATTTAATTACCGAAAGGAATAATAACTGTGGATAACGCTGACGGCGACAGTACATCACCCGTCCCCTTATTCGGCAATTTAATATCTGAGTAAAGAACATGGCTCGCGATGGTTTTTCGCCGGGTTGTGTTTTTTGTGTTTTAACGGAGGTTTTTATAAACTATGGGCATTTTACCCCAACTTATTTTGCAGATTATTCTTATAGCGCTGAATGCCGTTTTTGCGGCGGCGGAGATAGCGATAATATCGATGAACGACGCAAAGCTTGAAGCGATGGCAAAGAAGGGCGACCGCAGGGCAAAGCGGCTTGTCAAAATCACAAGCACACCTGCTCGTTTTCTGTCAACAATTCAGGTTGCCATTACTTTGGCGGGCTTCTTAGGCTCGGCTTTTGCCGCCGACAATTTTTCACAGCCGCTTGTTGACTGGGTTATTTCTTTAGGCGTGCCGGAATCGAGCAGAAATGTTTTAAGCTCGGTATCGGTTATCGTAATCACGCTTATTCTTTCATTCTTTACAATAGTTTTCGGTGAGCTCGTTCCCAAAAGAATCGCAATGAAGAAAACCGAAAGCATGGCTCTCGGAATTTCGGGCGTAATCGCATTCATATCAAAGCTCTTTGCGCCCATCGTTTGGCTGTTGAGCATTTCAACAAACGGTGTGTTGCGTCTTTTCAGAATTGACCCCAACGAAGAAGAGGACACCGCTTCTGAAGAGGAAATCCGCATGATGATCGATGTCGGCAGCGAAAAGGGCACAATCGGCAAGCAGGAAAAAGAGCTTCTGCAGAACGTTTTCGAGTTTGACGACACAGTTGTAAGCGAAATCGCGACACACAGAACGCAGGTTGACATATTAAGCCTTGATGACACTGTCGAAGAATGGGAAGAGATTATCCACAAAAGCCGTCATACATTCTATCCCGTCTGCGGCGACACTGTCGACACCATTATAGGCGTGCTGAATGCCAAGGATTATTTCCGTCTTAAGAACAAGACCAAAGACAATGTGTTAAATCAGGCGGTCAAAAAGGGCTATCTTGTGCCCGACACAGTGCGTGTTGATATTCTGTTTAAGAACATGAAGGCGAAGGGTGAGCAGTTCGCAATTGTCGTTGACGAATACGGCGGCATGGAAGGCGTTGTCACATTCACGGATATTCTTGAGTGTCTTGTCGGTGAATTTGACGAGGATACGCTTGCGGAAAACGGCGGCGAGCCCGATATAAAACAGCTTGACGAAAACATGTGGCAGATATGGGGCACTGCCCTTATTGAGGACGTTGAGGAGGAGCTTGACATACATCTTGGGTGTGAGGACTGCGAGACCTTCGGCGGCTATGTTCTGAGTATTCTCGGTGCTGTTCCGGCGGACGGTACAACTCCGTCATTTGAAACCGATCTTCTCTCCGTAAAGGTTGAGTCCGTTCAGTTCCACAGAATCGAAAAAACCGTTGTAACAAAGCTTATACCGAGCGAGACCGAAGAGGATGACGACAGCCGTCCCGAGTTTTTGAAGAAATTCGGCAAGAGCGACAAAGACGAAGACTAAACAAATCGTATGCAATTAATCGAAAATCTGATTTACCGCTCCCCTGCCCCGACGGAGCTTGAACAGATAAAAGACAGACTGAAGTTCTCATTATTAGGGACACAGGCATATACACATATCGTTGTTGACGGCGAATTATCGGCAGAGCTTTTCAAAATCGGCACAGACGAAAACGGCGAGATTAAAGATCTGCTTTTTATTGTCGGGGATATAATTTACCTTTTTCGGAGCAACAGAGAATATGTTTTACATAACGCCGAAATCCTGCCGAACGGTAAGATAACGGGCGACAGAACGGTCGTTCTGGAAAGCGGCAAAGTGCGAGAACACTGCGAAAACGATAATAATATAAAAAAGCTGACAGGCAAAGAAATTTCAGATGCCTTCAGGCTTTTTACAAATGGCAATATGACACACGGAGACGAGCTTCGTTATACTTTCCGTGTACGCTGTGCAAACCGTGATTTGGCGGCGGTTTACGGCATATACGACAGCGAAAACAGTCTTCTGTCAACAGCCTCAATAATTGCCGTCAATGAAAAATACGCGCTTATAGGCGATATATACACCCGACCGGATGTACGAGGACATGGCTTTGCGTCGGCACTCCTTCAACATTGCTCAAGGCGGATAATGCAGAGAAACAGAGCTCCGTTTCTGCTGTGCGATGAAAGCATGACGAAATTCTATAAAAATAACGGAGCTTCGATAATAATTAACAATTAACAATGTCGGAAGACACTGTGTGTCCCGGATTTATATGCTCCGCTGATTGTTATATCATTAAAATTTTTTTTGCAAATAAAAGCACAAAAAGCAATCCGTAAGGCTTTATGCTCGCCGGATTGCTTTTTTTATTGATATGCGGAGTTTTTTAAGCGGTCAGTCGGATTGTCGCCGTGGGCTTCGCCGCTCCGTTAAAACTTCAGATCGACACAGATTCCGTTGTGGTCGGAAACATAGTCCCCGTTCGGCTTATCGTCTATGACATCATACTTAACCGGTGCAACATCCGACGATACGAAAACATAATCTATAATTCTGTCTGTCACCGAAAGTCCGTAATTATGGAATGTCGCCGTGTTATCGGTTTCGGGGCTTGCAAGCCTTGTGTCAACAAGCACTGACACCGCCGTCCTGTACATATCGGAATTGCTGACATCGTTCATGTCGCCCGTGAGAACCACCGGGAAATCACCGATATATTCCTTTGCCTTTTGCAGAACAAGCTCCATCTGATGAGTGCGGGCACTGTCGCTTACATGGTCAAGATGCGTGTTGAGATGAGCATATATCCTGCCTGTTTCTTTATTGGCAAGAAGCGCCCATGTGCATATACGGGAGCAGGCACTGCCCCAGCTTTTTGAACCGGGTTTATCGGGCGTTTCCGACAGCCAGAATGTGCCGCTGTCGAGCAGGTCATATTTATCTTTAAGATAGAATATCGGGCTGAATTCACCCATTATGCCGCCGTCATCTCTGCCGACACCGACATAGGCGTAATCGGGCAGATTATTCTGAAGGCAAAGCATCCATTCATATGTCGCTTCCTGAAAGCCCATGGAATCGGGATGAATTTCATTAAGAAGCGCAGTCATGCCCTGTGAACGGTACGCAACCGATTTTTTTCCTATTCCGTAACAGCGAAGATTAAACTGAACTATACGCACTTCATTTTCTTTTGCCGCCGTATAAGGCTCTACGGTTATACCCATTCCGCAGCCGAGCAGCGGATTGAAAATCATGGCAACCGAGAGGAAAAATTCCACTAAGCATTTAAATATTATCGACACAAAATCACCCTCTTTTATTTTACATTCAAAGAATACCACAGAAATATAATTCTTGCAACAATGAAATTCACCCCGCCGAAAATTAAGCGAGGTGAAAATTGCAGAATATAGGATGCAGAATGTCGGAAGGCACTGTGTGTCTTGAATTTATAAAGCTTCGCAAGAGATTAATTTATCATCAACACTCGGATTTAATAAGTGTACAGCTATATAAATCAAGCCTGTGGAACTTCCATCTCCGGTGACAACTGACAACCTTTGCATTGCTCATTGCCAACTGCTAATTGCTGATTGCCGGTTGCTCAGCATCCTTCCGGCAGCGGATCTGTCATTGCGAGGAAGTCAAGCTTTGCCATCTTTGTTCTGGGCATAACATCCATAATGACAATCTTTCTGGGAACGGAGAAGCTGTTGAGATTGCTCTGACAGAACTCGAGAATTTTCGCTTTTGCGTCAGCCTCGCTCATCTCTTTATCTTTAAGTGTAACACACAGCTTTACAAGCGGCTTTTTGTCATCGCCGTAGCCCTGAACAGCACACGCTTCATCGATAAAGGGAAGTGTCATAACCTTCTGCTCGATTGTGTAAGGATAAATATTATATGCGGAAATTATGATAATACGCTTTTTGCGGCCTGTGAAGAAAATATATCCGTCTTCATCAACATAGCCCATGTCGCCTGTGTGAATCCACTGTTTGCCGTCCTTGTCGGTGTAAATACCGCTCTCGGTAACTTCACCGTCGGGCAGGTAGCCGTTCATTATGCTGTCGTTGCATACACACAGCTCGCCGTTTACACCTGCGGGGAGGTCATTGCCGTCCTCGTCAATTGCCTTTATAACCATGCCTGTAAGCGGTCTGCCGATTGATTCGGGCTTGTGTCCCTGCGAATTGTTTGTTGTGCATACGCCGCACATCTCGGTAAGTCCCCAACCGCGGAAAATGTTGGCTTTGCTTCCGCTCTCGGCAAGAGCCTGATTGAAGTCGGCAAGGAACTGTTCACTTACTATGTCGCCGCCCGAATACATAGCGACAAGATTTTTAAGTCCGTCGTTCTTGAAATTGTCCTCCGCCATCATCTTCATAAACATTGAAGGCGCACCGGAGATATACTGAACATTGTAGCGGCTGATGTAGTCGTTTGCCTTGTGCGCGTCAAACTTCGGCATGATTATACCTGCGATACCAACACATGAACAGTAGTGAATACCGGTTGATACGCCGAATGAATGGAAACAGGGCAGAATGCAGAGGTTATAGCCGCCGCCGTTCGAGAAGGGCATGTCAACATCATAATAATATGAGCCGTAAGCCGCGCTGTTAAGAGCGAAGGAGGACAGAACAACAGTTTTTGACTTGCCTGTTGTGCCGCTTCCGTGAAGATAGATTGCAGGGTCCTTGCCGGGATTCTTTATTGTGGGAACCGTGCCGAAATCACCCGCCAGAATATCCTTGAAGAAGTGGATATTGTCGCCTTCGGGCACTGCGGGGCATTTTGCTTCATCCGCCATGACGGCTTCTTTTATCTTGCCTGTTGTAAAATCGGATACCGAGCAGATAACGGTGAAATAATCCTTTATGACATCCGCGTATTTGGCGGCGGAACGATCAAGAATGAATATGCCCTTTGTCTTGACGAGCTTCAACTGTTCTGCCAGAGCATCGGGAGGAGTAAGAGGGTGAACGAAGTCGGTAATAACGCCGATTTTGCTGAATGCATAGAATACGACAAAAGCATGAGGAGATGTGGGCAGGAACGCCGTGAGAACATCGCCTTTTTTGAAGCCGCTCTTTACGAGGAACGCGGCAAGCTTTTCGACATCGTTAATCATTTCACTGATTTTTGTGGGACAGTCGACATTTACAAAAGCGTCATAGTCGCCCACATCGGCTGAGATTTTTTCGTGGCAGTTGAGAAGATACTCATAGCACGATTCCATACCGGGTTTTACAAGATAAGGTTTGTGTGACATTTTCATCTCTCCGTTTTTTGGCTTGACATTGATTTTCAGAGCCTTATTTTTTTCATCGCGGATTATTTTATCAATCTATTTTGAAAAAAGCAACACTTTACGGAGATAAACCATATTATCAGTACAATGTGTTGGAAAACTAAGGCATTTTTTGAATTAAAAATTCCGGAAATCCGGCGGACTTACTCATTTCCCCCGATCCCTTATGGCATTGCTAATTGCCGATTGTATAAATGTCATATCTGATAGCCTTTCCCATCAGCGAAAATGTCGGTTTTCTGTCCGCAAGTGTGGGGGCTTTAAGCGGCCGCTTTACGATGATTTTTGACGGATTAGCTATGAGTGCGGCGTTAAACAGATCGGTTTCTTCGGAGCAGGGCGGCTCAAGCTTCTGTATAAGCTGAAGCTTTTTATTGATAAGCCCCGTTTTCTGACGTGCCGGGAACATGGGATCAAGATATATCAGATCAACGCTCGATTGAAGCTCGGTCATATATCGAATGCTGTCAGTGTTTGCAAGTGTCATTCTTGAAGCCGTTTCTTTAAGCTGAGGATTTTTCTTTGCACGGCGTATGGCGTCCTTCAGAAGTATCGCTATAATCGGATTCTGTTCGCAGAGTGTCACGTTGTAGCCGTATGAAGCAAGAAGAAAGCTGTCCTCACCCATTCCGGCTGTGGCATCAATCGCCCTGAGGTTTTCGCCGTCGCTTTTTGCCGCCTTTACAAGCATTTCATGCGACAGTCTGCCGTTTGTTACACGATGAAGCATATTTTCGAAATCGCCCCGAAATGTAAGCCCGAAGCCCGAAAGCGACACTCCCCCGCTGTCAAAAACGAGGGTCAGTTCATCCCCCGGGGTGTCCGTAATGGGGATATTATTCTTTTTGGAAAAAGACAGTGCCTGTTCCGTCATGGCACCCTTATCTATGTTTATAACAATGCCGCATGGCATAAAATCAACACCTTTGAAAAAGTCAGCAGTAAGCAGTTAATGCAAATCAACAAAGTCGGAAATTCACAGGGCTTCTCAGGTGATACTTTTTTTGTAAGATCCTGTAAATTTAAGAGTCGAATATACATTTTCAGAAAAAAATAATTCGGCATTGATTCAGTTCAACACCGAAAATATTTTATCATATTCAGTTTTTATGTCAAGCGGCGAAAAAATCGTCCGGCAGAAACACAGACGGCACAATATTCTTTGAAGTTCCCGCCGATGCTTCCGAAATTGAGCTTTAATATACTGCTGACTTTTGATCTGACGAGAAGATCATCTTCGTTGTAAAGTAATTTTATAACAAATCAAACAGAACACCCTTACGGAGCATTTTCCGTGAGGGTGATTTTTTACACATTTTTTATAAGTTAAGCATTTGCGAAGCTTTATAATCCAAGTCCGCAGGACTTCCGAAATTATGCATTATGCATTCTGCATTCTACATTAAAAAATGTCCTTAATGTCAGCGAAGCTTTTATAAATCAAGTCCGCAGGACTTCCGAAATTATGCATTATGCATTCTACATTCTACATTATAACAACATTGCTAACTGCTAATTGCTAATTGTATAAGTCCAAGTCCGCAGGACTTCCGAAATTATGCATTATGCATTATACATTCTAC
>CAVFPQ010000104.1:0-8129 GCA_963624415.1 Acutalibacteraceae bacterium
GAGGTGGGCTTTTGAGGTGTTGCCGGGCTTTTGCCGTACCGGCGGGCTGAACCGCCGCTCGGGGCACCCGTCAGCCCCGGTTAACTTTTTCGCCTGAGGCATGCCGATTGACGGGACTGACGGGTACCGCCTCCCGGCGGCTGCCCTCCGTTCGCCTTCATTTGTTCTGCTGCCCCGGGCAGCATCACAAATTCGGCTCACTCCGGGCAGTGCCGTCATACGCTTACGCTTCTGACGGCTTGCCGCTCGTCGTCGGCTGTCGCCGCCTCCTCGCGGCTTCGCCCTCGCCTATCGGCTCGGGCCGTGCGGCTCGCTTCGCTCGCCCCCGCTCGCTTCGCTCGCCCTCGGCTCGTCACTGCGTTCCTCGCCCCTCCGCAAAAAAAATCCGCAGCCCACATTGTGTGAGCCACGGACTTTTATTATCTTTTATATAGCCTAATCCGGATTATTCCGCGTCATTTGCCTCGGCTGCTTCCTGAGCCTTGGCCTGAGCTATCATATCATCGATGGAAAGAACAGCGGGAGCGTCGTCCTTAACCTCTTCCTCAACCTTTGCGGGCTTTTCGGGAGTGGGAAGGAGAGCCTTGATTGAAAGGCTGATTCTCTTCTTGTCGAAGTCAATGTCAGTTACAAGTACGTCAACCTCGTCACCGATTGAAAGAACATCCTGGGGCTTCTCAATTCTCTCGTTAGCGATCTGAGAAATGTGGATAAGTCCTTCCATTCTGGGGAAGATCTCTGCGAATGCGCCGAATGTGGTCATTCTTACGATCTTAACCTTAATCTGTGAACCGACGGGATAATCTCTCTTGAGGATCTCCCAGGGGTTGTCCTCTGTCTTTTTGTAGCCGAGGGAAATTTTCTTCTTCTCGGTGTCAAGACCCTTGATGTAAACTTCAACTGTATCGCCGACGTTTACAATCTCCGAAGGATGCTTAATACGCTTCCATGAAAGCTCTGTGCGGTGAATCATACCGTCAACACCGGGAGCAAGCTCTACAAATGCGCCGTAGTCTGTGAGTGACTTTACAACGCCTGTGTACTTCTGACCTTCCTCAACCTGAGCCCAGAACTTGTCCTGAGCTTCCTTGCGGACGGACTTCATAGCCTCACGGATGGAGCCGACAGCTCTCTTGCGGCGCTTGTCAATGTCGATAACCTTGAAGGAAACAGTCTTGTTGAGCATCTCTTCAAGTCTGCCGTTTCTGGGAACGGTTGAAAGTGAAGCGGGAACAAATATACGAACACCGTTTATATAAACAATAAGGCCCTTGCTGATAACTTCAACAACATTACCCTCGAGTATTGTTCCTTCCTCATTTGCTTTGACAATGTCATCCCAATAACGGATGGCATCATAGCGGCGCTTTGAAAGCATTATTGTGCCTTCTGCATCATTTGTCTTCATGATGATAAGGTTAAGCTCATCGCCGATCTTGAGTTCCTTTGCGGGATCCGCGTTGGGGTCTGCCGAATACTCGTCAACCGGAATGTAGCCTGTCTGCTTTCTGCCGATGTCAACCTGAATTTCGTTGGGCGCAATTCCCATAACCACGCCTACAACCTTCTGGTCGTTGTTCATGCTGTTGAGTGATTCCTCAAGAGCCTGCTCGAAGGACATATCTTCGGATGCCACGCCAGCGTCTGCCTGTCCTGCGGTTTCCGCTGCCGTTGAGATGTTTTCGTTAATCTCAGCCATTGTTGTTAAAACCTCCTTAATTGTACCGCTCGGAGTGGACGCTCCGGCAGTAACTCCGATCGTATGAATGCCTGACAATTTAATTTCGGATATCTCCGTGGCATCCTCGATAAGATACGCGTTTGTGTGTCTGCGGCACAGCTCGTACAGCTTTTTTGTGTTTGAACTGTTTTTGCCGCCGATTACAATCATCATATCATTCTCTGCGGCGAGCCTTTCGGCCTCTTCCTGGCGCAGAGCGGTAGCACTGCATATTGTATCAAATATTTCGGCGTTTGTATAGACTTTTTTTGCAAAATTTTCAAAATTCTTAAATTCTTTTGCCGAAAATGTGGTCTGTGACACCATGGTGACCTTGTTTTTTGTTAATTCGGGGTGATTTTCAGTCAGATTCTGAAGCTCTTCCATGGTGCTTACAACATAGGAATTTGTTTTTGCGTAGCTTCTTATGCCCAGAACCTCGGGGTGAACGGGGTCACCTGCTATTATAATGTCGCACCCTTCGTTTGATTTTTCGGCGACAATTCTGTGTATCTTCTTGACAAACGGACAAGTGCCGTCGGTAACGCTTCCGGCTCTGTCTTTTATTGCCTTTTCCGTTTCCTGCGGTACACCGTGCGCACGAATAACTGCGACACCGCCTTTTGGCATATCGTTTATATCGTTTACGGCGTGAACTCCTCTGTTTTCAAGCTCGTTTATAAAACCGGGGTTATGAATGAGCGGCCCTAATGTATAGACCTTCTGCCCCTCGCTTATAAGCTCTTCCGCCTGTTTTACGGCTCTGTCAACGCCGAAGCAGAAGCCCGCCGTTTTTGCGAGACTTATCTTAAATGCCACGGTTCATTCTCCTTTTATATTTTCGGCAAGCTCGACTATCCTGTTGACAACTTCATCAAGTGTCAAATCGGAAGTATCAAGATATACACTGTCCTCGGCAGGCTTCAGGGGAGCTACCTCTCTTTCGCTGTCCTGCTTGTCACGAAGCTTGATCTGCTCTAAAAGCTCGTTGAATTCAACCCTCTGACCCTTTGCCGTCAGTTCGTCAAAACGGCGTTTTGCTCTGACTTCGGGAGAAGCGGTAAGAAAAATCTTAAGCTCGGCATTTGGCAGAACAACCGTGCCTATGTCCCTGCCGTCCATTATTACATTGTTCTTCTTTGCCATGTCTTTCTGCAAATCGAGGAGAAACGCCCTGACATCGGGCATTGCAGAAACATTTGAAGCCGCCATTCCGGCATCGGCAGTGCGTATTTCTTCGGATATGTCCTCGCCGTTTAGCAGAACATGCTGTATGCCGTTCTCGAATTTAAGCTCGGCTGTAATTTCAGCGAGCATTTTGGGGACTTTAACCCTGTCATCTGTCGCTATGCCCCTTCTCATTGCGGCGACACCCACTGTGCGGTACAACGCCCCGGTGTCAACGTATATGTAACCTAATTTTGCGGCAGCAAGTCTTGCCGCCGTGCTTTTGCCTGCCCCCGCAGGACCGTCGATTGCGATGTTTATCATTTTTTTTACCATACCTTATTATATTCTGCTGAGTTTCATAAAAACGGTAACAATCAGTAAGATTGAAAACAATGCATAATGCATAATTTCGGAAGACACTGCGTGTCCCGGATTATAAGCTCCGCCTCTTGTGAAGCCTCACCGAAAACTGCCCACTGACTTCTGACCGCTCATTGCGAATTGCTCATTGCCCATTGCTGATTACATTCTTCCCCGCAGCCGTGCCGGTCGCAAACGCAATCTGCAGATTAAAGCCGCCGGTGTATGCGTCAACATCTATCACTTCTCCGGCAAAATACAGCCCTTTGCAGATTTTCGACTGCATTGTTTTCGGGTCGATTTCGTTTACTTTAACGCCGCCGGAGGTTACAATCGCTTCTTCAATCGGACGGGCTTTTTTTATTGTAAAAGTGAGATTTTTAAGAAGATATACAAGCTCTTTTCGTTCATCTCTCGTTATGCCGTTTGCGTGCTTTGACGGGTCTATTCCGCTCATCTCGGTTATTATGGGTACAAGCGATTTCGGGAGCAGTCCTCTTAAAATCGTCGGCAGTCCCTTTGTCGGATTTTCGGCAATATCACGCAGAATTCTCTCGTCAAGCTTTTCTTCACTAAGTGCCGGCTTCAGGTCAACCGTACACATATATCTGCCCGGAGTAATGTCTCTCATGTGAGACGATGCCGACAGAATCATAGGCCCTGACACGCCGAAGTGTGTAAACAGCATTTCGCCGAAGTCACTGTAAATCTCTTTGAATTTTTCTTTGTCATAGACACTAAGCGACACATTTTTAAGCGACAGCCCCATGCAGTCTCTGCACCAGGTGTCCTCCGTCTCAAGAGGCACAAGCGAACCCTTAAGCGGCGTTATCGTATGACCCACGCTTTTTGCGAGAGTGTATCCGTCGCCTGTCGAGCCTGTGCCGGGGTAGCTCATGCCGCCCGTTGCGATGATTACGGCATCTGCGAAAAGCGTCTGCCCGTCCTCGGTTTTTACGCCCTTTATTTCGTTGTTTTCGGTTATCAGCTCCGTGACACGAACATCGGTTTTTATTTTCGCTCCGTTTGATTTGGCGAACTTTACAAGTGCGTCGACTATATCAACCGCTTTGTCGGACTCCGGAAAAACTCTGTTTCCTCGTTCGATTTTAAGCTTTACGCCCAGATTCTCGAACATATCCATTGTGTCATACGGCATAAAGCGAGAAAACGCACCGTACAGAAATCTGTTGTTTACAGGTACGGCATCCATAAGCTCGTTTATAAGCGTACAGGCGTTTGTCACGTTGCAGCGCCCTTTGCCGGTTATCATGACTTTTCGTGCCGGACGGTCGTTTCGCTCCAATACCGTTACATCAAGTCCTCTTTTCGCGGCATTGCCCGCCGCCGTAAGTCCTGCGGCACCGCCGCCGATAACTATAACATTATTCATTATTGTATGTCCTACTCTAAATTTTTCTGTCTGTCTGTAATTCATAATGCGGAATGCATAATTCATAATGTCGGAAGTCCTACGGACTTGATTTGTATAAGCTTCGCAGACTTAAAAATGAATTTTTAATGAAAATGCTGTTTTTCCGAAGCTGTATAATCCAAAACGCATAGCGTTTTCCTTCATTGTGTATTATGAATTGTGCATTGTGCATTGACAAAGCCTTGTGTCACCAATGCCAATCCGACCTCTCTATTTTATCATATTCCGAAGAATACTTCAATTAAATATTGATTTTTTCCCGAATTGTATTATAATTGTAACGAAAATATTTTATCGGAGGGTATTACCATGTTAGTTTCAGCAGCTGAAATGCTCAAAGAAGCAAAAGCAGGCAAATACGCAGTAGGTCATTTCAATATCAACAACCTTGAGTGGACAAAGTGCATTCTTCAGGTTGCGGAGGAGCTTCATTCTCCCGTAATTCTCGGTGTTTCCGAGGGCGCAGGCAAGTATATGTGCGGTTTCGGCACAATTGCCGCTATGACAAAAGAGGTTATGAAATTCCTCGGCACAACCGTTCCCGTTGCTCTTCATCTTGATCACGGCTCATATGACGGTGCCTATGCCGCTATGAACGCAGGTTTCTCATCTGTTATGTTCGACGGCTCCAAATACACAATTGACGAAAACATTCAGCGTACAACTCAGATTATCGCAGATGCCAAAAAGCTCGGCGTTTCCGTTGAAGCAGAAGTCGGCGCAATCGGCGGCGAGGAAGACGGCGTTATAGGCGGCGGCGAAGTTGCGGATCCCAACGAGTGCAAGCTTATTGCCGATCTCGGTGTTGATATGCTTGCCGCAGGTATCGGCAACATTCACGGCAAATATCCCGAAAACTGGGCAGGTCTCAGATTTGACGTTCTCGAAAAGATTCAGGAAAAGACAGGCACAATGCCTCTTGTTCTTCACGGCGGCACGGGTATCCCCGCAGACATGATTAAGAAGGCTATTTCTCTCGGCGTTTCCAAGATTAACGTTAACACCGAGTGCCAGCTCGCGTTTGCGGAGGAAACCAGAAAGTACATTGAAGCCGGCAAGGACCTTCAGGGCAAGGGCTACGATCCCAGAAAGCTCCTCGCTCCCGGTTGTGAGGGCATTAAGAACATTGTCCGCGAAAAGATGGAGCTTTTCGGTTCCGTAAACAAAGCGTAAAATATGAACAATACTTTTCATGCCGATTTGGCTGAAAAGCTCTTTCACGAAGGCTGCAACTGCTCACAGGCTGTTTTTGCGGCCTTTTGTGATAAAACGGGCTTTTCACAGAGTGACGCTTTTCGTATGTCGTCCGGCTTCGGCGGCGGTTTCGGCAGAATGAGAGAAGTCTGCGGTGCTGTCAGCGGAATGACACTTGTTCTCGGCTGCCTGAAGGGTAACGACACCCCCAATGACACCGCACGCAAAAACGATGTCTATGCCATGATTTCACGCTGTATGAATGAGTTCTCCGATGTGATGGGCTCATATGTCTGCCGTGATATTCTTAAACTGCGTAAGACGGAATATTCACCCGTGTCGAGTGAACGCACTGCGGAATTTTATCGCTCCCGTCCGTGTGTCGGGTGCATTCGCCTTGCGTGTGACATAATCGACAGGGAAATAAACGGCGAAAATGCGGAATAAGCTGCATATTATTGTTAAAAATTTGTAAAATAAAATCACAGCCCGAAATTTTTCTTCATTTAGAATTGAAATTTCGGGTTGAACTATGGTATAAAAAAACAGAATAGTGGGATTGTGCGAAAAATGGCGAAAAGAATCGGTTTTGCCGTCAGATGCCCACATCAAAAAAAACACCTCGGCAAAACATCTTGCCGAAAATCAGGAGGTCAAACAGAATGAGAAAGGTTTTAACAAGAGCAATGTCGTTGCTTTTGTCGGCGTTCATGGTATTTTCCTGTCTTGTTTTCGCTGCCCCACCCGAATCAGCTGTAAAGGCTGAGGCGGCTGCGACAACTGCAACCACGTACAAGTACAAGATTTACCTTCAGCACATTAAAGCGTCGACATCTGCCGGCGGTATTCAGATTTACGGAAAAAAGCCCGGAAGTTCAGGCGATTATGAAAAAATTGGCAACAGGGATAATATTCTGATAAACAAAACCGACAGCAACTGGTATCCTTACGGCGAATATGAAACAGAAGAATTTCCCTACCAGATTATGTATTGGTTTTCAAAAAATAAGAATGCAACGGTAAAATTCCGTTTCAAGCTTGAAATGTATAACAATAATACCAATGCATATGAAGAAGTGACAGAGCTTACGATTTCTTCCGGCAGCAATACCAACGGCACACTTAACACTAATATTTGGGTTTATAATGACTCGAGTAATGCCAATGATGTAAGAGGGTTTGAAACAAACGGAAAATGCACATACGGAGAAGCTATTGCTACAGTTACAGGCGGTGGAGTTCCGTCACCTAAAACAATAGACTGGGATGCTTCTTCCTCTTATGTCGCAGATGTGCCTAAAAATGTTTCTTCGAGCAATGTTCAGATTAACACAAGTGCTACGGTAAAAGATCAGTATGGTGTGGAGTGGTATGAAGAGCCGAATTATGCAGTTTCGACTTCAAACAGCGGTGCGGTATCAAGTGAATCTATTACCGGCATTTCGATTACATCGGACAAATCGGATTCTTCAACGGTAACTGTAACAAATGCCGCCAAGGAGTGGGTTTCTCCTGCCGATTCAAAGACTTTTTATGTGAACGCATATTCGGGAAATGTAAAATCGCAGGTTGTGTCGTTTACATTAAACGCATATAGCGTAACTGCCACATATATGAATAACGGCGTTGAATTTGACAGTAAAACAACAAAATACGGTCAGGAAGTCGCTTTACCTTCCGGCACTCCCGCAAAAACTTCAGACGGCACATATCATTATGTTTTTGCCGGGTGGGATATTGATGAGTCCACACGCAAGTCCCTCAAAAATGATATAACGGTTAACGCAAAGTACAATGCTGTGGCACATACAAATGAGGTTATAGAAACAACCGAGCCTACATGTATCACAACCGGTTCAAAGACCGAAAAATGTACAGTGTGCGGTTATAAGACAATAACAACTCTTCCGGTTAATGATAATCACAACTGGGGCGAGTGGGTTAACACTTATACCGACTGCACAAACAACGGCACAGCCACACGCACATGCTCTCGCTGTAACGCAACCGAAACAAAGACAATAGATCCTAAGGGGCACGATTATATTGCACATGATGCAAAGGCGGCAACCTGCACCGAAGTCGGCTGGAATGCGTACAACACCTGCTCACACTGTGACTACACCGATAAGGTTGATCTTCCTCTTGCGGCGCATACACCTGCCAAAGCAGTAAAGGAAAATGAAGTTGCTTCCACCTGCACAAAGAACGGCAGTTATGACAGCGTAGTATATTGCACCGTTTGCAAGA
>CAVFPQ010000105.1:0-8102 GCA_963624415.1 Acutalibacteraceae bacterium
AATGCATAATTTCGGAAGTCCTGCGGACTTGATTTATATAGCTTCGCAGAACAATTAGCAATCAGCAGTTAGCAATTAGCAATTAGCAATTAGCAATGAGTTGTCAGTATTCAGTATTTGCATGCCTTTCCATTATATGCCGCAGGTATATCACCGCACGAAGTGCGATATCATTTCGCAGATATATCATCCGTTTTACAAATACGGATATCATTGAAAAAACAAGTCCTAAGACTGTTTTTTCTCGTGCCGGCGGGCTGAACCGACCGTCGGGGCACCCGGCTGTCCGTTCGGTCAGTTTCTCGGAATATGACGGCTGTTATGCCGGACAGCCGGGTACCGCCTCCGGTCGGGGGCCCCTCCTTCGCCTTCATTTGTTAAGCCGCTTCGGGGCGCGGCTGAACAAATTCGGCTCACTCGGGGCCCTTTGCCGTCACTCGCTGACGCTCCTGACGGCCTGCCGCTCCTCACTCGCTGTCGCTCGCTCGTCGCGGCATACGCTCGTCGCTGACGCTCCTCGCCATCCCTAATTCCTGATTTTCTTAAGCTTAGGCACACTCATCATCGCCTTTTTCATCGCCAGTTCTATATCATAAGACGGCGGGGCGGTGTGAGTTTCGGTTAAATTCATTTTAGGCTGACGGCTGAAATAATTATTATTCTGTACTGCGGTTTTGCTCTCATCAAGCTTCTCTTTTGATGAAATCCCCTTTTCGTGCCATTCTGTGATAATTCTGTCCATATATTGAATGCTGAGATTTTCTGTATAATTACTCGATTTGTCATAAGCCGCTTTGATCATATCGAACGAGAAATTATACTCATTAACCCACTTATCGAAAATTCTTTTTTCGCTTTTCGTAAGATATTGTTTTGCGGAATTTGAATACGCTTTAAGCTCGTCCCACATTTTTTTGACATTCGACTTTTCATCGGTGTGTGCCGTGTTGTTGCAAACACTGTCTTTAATATTGTCTTTAGTAATACTGTCTTTATAAGGGAGGTCAGTTTTGTCCATGCTTGTATGGTCATTCTTGTCCATGCTTGTGTGGTCATTTTGACCATGCTCAGGGCAAAAATTAAAAGCCGTATGCCACTCCTCAAGATTTTTGTTAATGCCGATGATGTGCCTGTTGTTGTGACTTCCTTCCTTTACGAAAATGATTTTATTCTCCGCCAGTTTTTTCAACGCACGTCTTTCGGTTCTTTCGCCGACACCCGAACAAGCGGAAATAAGAGCGTGCGTAAGTTCCTTTTCTTCGCAATTATACCCGAAAGTCAGTCTGATTACAGCAAGCAGGACTTTTAATTCCGAGCCTGTGAAGCTCTGCGAGAAAATTGCCTTCTGAAGATCGTTTGAAAGCTTTGTAAATCCGTTATCGTAATTTATTAATGACATAAAAATAACTCCTTCACACTTAAAATCGGGAAACTTCCCCGTGCGAAGGAATTATATAACACTCAAAAAACGAATTTCGCCCCTAAAACGGCTGTTTTTGAAATTTATTTAAAAAAGTGTAACACCGTGATCGTCTTGAAACTACGGCGTTTTTATGATATAGTACATTTGTTGATTTTTAACTAATCGACAAAAATAAACTAACTGTTAATTACATAATGCAGATTATGTTGCAATCGGTTTTATGCAAATGGGGTATTGTGATGTTAAGAGTCTTTGTAACCGGAGATAACCATATCGGTTTGAAATATGCAAGTCACGAACAAGCGGCAGTTCTTGCTTCAAGCAGAATTACGGCTTTTGAAGGTATGGTTCAAACCGCCAATAAGGAAAACTGCGCCCTTTTTGTGATCACGGGCGATCTCTTTGAGAATACATACAGCATATCTAAGAGGGAGATAAAAACTCTTTTGGATATGCTGTCTTGCTTTAATGGGACTGTGGTTGTTCTTCCGGGTAACCACGATTACTATGATAAGGATGCTAAGGTGTGGCAATATTTTAAGGATGTTATGGCTTCCTATGACAACATTATGCTGCTCACCGAGTATCATCCGTATAAGCTTTCTGTCAATGGTGAGGATGTTGTTCTTTATCCTGCGCTTTGCACTTCGCTGCATTCTGCTCCCGGTCAAAATAACCTTGGCCGGATCAAAGAAGCTGAGTTTGAAAATGACGGTGCTTATCATATCGGTATCGCACACGGTGCCGTAGAGGGTGAAACCATCGACAACGAAGGCCAATATTTTCTTATGAAACGTTCTGAGCTTGAGAGCATTCCTGTGGATGCTTGGTTCATTGGTCATACCCATGTTCCGTTCCCTCGCAATTTGACCGAAGAATTCACGGGCGGAAATAAAATTTTCAATGCAGGCACCCATGTGCAGACTGATGTTTCTTGCAATACCGAAGGTCAATGCTTTATCGTTGAAATTGATGAAAAGAAGAATGTTCGTGCCAAGAAAACAGTATCGGGCAATCTGCGTTTTTATCGCAAAAAAATCGTTGTTACTGCAGGTGAAATGCAGAATATTATAAATCGTGAACTTGCAGATATTGACGATAACAGTGTTGTTGATGTTATTCTGACCGGCGCCGTTTCGGCAGAAGAATATGAAGATAAAAACAAGATAATCGATGGTGCTCTTTCTCGTTTTATAGAGGGTACATACAATGATTACGCTCTCAGTAAACTCATTTCAAAAGAACTGATTGAATCCGAATTTCCCGAGACTTCATTCTCGGCAGGGCTTCTCAAATCCCTTTTGGATGAGCCCAAAGAAGCACAACTTGTTTATGAGCTTTTGAAATCTTTGAAGGAGGGTAAATAAAATGAAGATTACCAATATTTCTTGCACACAGTTTGCCGGCGTTCGTGATCGTAACGTTTCCTTCACTGATGGTATCAATGTTATCTATGGCAAAAACGAAAGCGGTAAAAGTACCCTTGTAAATCTGCTTTCCCGTACTTTGTTTCAAAATGCTCGTCTTGATCGCAGAAGCGACAAGAATTTTTATGATTTATATTTCCCCGGCGCTAAAAAAGGCAGCAATATTACAGGCGACTTTGCAGACGGCAAAATCACCTTTGAAACTTTGAACGGCACATACACTCTTTCAAAAGAATGGGGTTCTGATTCCCGTTGCACTCTCTCTACACCCGATGGCGTTATTCGTGACCAAGCAAAAATTGATGAGATTTTAAAAGAAGCCCTCCTTTATGGGGAAGGCGTATATTCCGATATGCTCTTTTCTTCACAACGCAACACTGATGTTTCTTTGCAAACCATTTTGGATGCTTCCAAGAAAACCGGTACTAAGCAAGAAATTGCCGATGCTGTATCTCAGGCCTTTGCTGAAAGCGATGGAATTTCTGTTGATACGATTGAACAGGCAATTGCGGCAAGGATTGATGAGATTGCCGGTAAACATTGGGATTTTGACAGAGAAGCACCTGTTCGCAAGACCGGTCGTTGGTCTAACGGTCTTGGTGAAATATTAAAGGCATATTACACATTAGAGGACGCTAAAGAAGTCCTTGAAAAAATCTCTCGTTTGGAAATGGAATCTGATCGTGCGGCAAATGATTATACCGACAAAGACAATGCCGCCCGCATAGCCGAAGAAGCATATAACAAGTTTAACACCTTCGCAAGTCGCCTTGCCGTTCAAAACGAGCGCAAAAAGTCTGTCGAGCGTATTGATAAAGAACTATTGAAAATCGCAGGAGTTTTAGCAAGTTGGCCAAAACTTATTGAAAAGCTCGAAAGAGCAAAAGCTTTGCAAACCGAAAAAACAAACCGTGATTTGCTTGATAAATACGAAGCCGCCAATGAAATTTATGCGAAACTTACCGAACTCCAAAAAGGCATTCCGCCATATCAGCCGACCGATGCCGAAATTATGCAGGTAAAAACCGCACAGCGCGGCATCACCTCTCTTGAAAACAAGCTCTGCGGTATGAATATTACCGCTGCTATCAATATGTTTGGTGGAAATAATGCGGAAATCTCATCCGTTCGTACCGGTGAAGCAGTGGATATATCCGGCGGTATTGCTTCTATTACCGAAGCGGTAAAAATCATAGTTCCCGGTGTTATGGAGATGCAGTTATCTCCCGCTGACGTAGATGTTTCTGCTATTGAAGAACAACTTGCCGAACAGCAGAATATCGTTGATAAAATTCTCGGTAAATATAAGGCAGAAACCTTAGAAGAACTTGAGCAGTCGGCAAAAATCATTAACAAAACCAAGTTTGAAATAGATAAAGCCAATAGCCATTTAGAAATGCTTTTGGGTGCTGTTTCATACGAAGAACTTGAAACCGCAACAAAAACAATAACCTCCGCTATTCGTTCAAAAGAAGAAATAGAAAATGAAATTCTCTCTGTCTGCGGCAGTAACGATATTGCAAGATTTATAACCGCAAACGAAACCACTGTGAATGGCTACGCAACCGAATATGGTAGTGTAAACGACCTCAAAGCTAAAGCCTTTGATTTAGAAAACGAACTTAAAAAGGCAAAAGAATCCGTTTCGGGCACAGAAGATATTCCTGCTGAATATCTCAGCATTACCGATCCCGATACCCATCTTGAAAATCTGCAAAATGATTTGAAGATCAAACAGAGATATCGTGAAACGGCGTTCAAATCTAAGACTGACGCCGCAAGCAAGCTGGAAAGTTATAAAGAAAATATCAGCGGCGACCCTGTGGCCGATGCGGAAAAGGCAGAACGCAAATTCGAAGAGCAAAAAGCATTGCTCAATCACTGGCTCCATATTAAAGAAGTTTTCAAAGCGCAAAAGGAAAACATCCGCGATAACCCGATGCAAGATATAGCCGAACGTTTCACTCACTATCTCAGCATTATCTCCGGCGGTAAGGTTTCCTCTGAGTTCCCTGAAGCGGATAAACTGAATATGAACATTTACAGCGATAACAAACTGCTCGATTACGGCAAATTGTCCGAAGGCACCAAAGAAACCGTTTCTCTTGCATTTCGCCTTGCCGTGCTTGATCATCTGTTCCCCGACGGCGGCGGTGTGATTGTCTTTGACGATCCGTTTACGGATATGGATGCCGAGAGAACCGCACAGTCTTGTGAACTCATTAAGGAATGCGCAAAACAGCATCAGGTTATATTCCTGACTTGTAAAGAAGATTATTTTGAAATGTTGAACGGGAATAATATTTCTTTATAAGAATGTGAAATAATGAAAAGCACCGAAAATATGAGGATGGAGAAAAACGTGTAGATATGCACAATTTTTCATTGGCAAAATTGATGGTGCCGGTTATAGCGGTATTCGTGATGAACATATTAAGCGAGTCGCTGATTCATTGCACGCCGGCCACTGAATACTGACCACTGACCACTCATTGCTCATTGCTCATTGCTCATTGCTAATTGCTAATTGCTAATTGTTATGCCTTCCGTTTATTTCTTCAGCTCAATCCCGTCCCCGGTGTCAACAATCTCTCTGAACACCGGTTTTTCATACAGACTTCTGTTCGGTGCGTGGAATGTCAGCATCAGACTGTCATCCGTTCTGAAAATCATTCCGTGGCCGCCGTCGTCGGTTATAATGGGATCAAGATGCTCGAATTTGCCGTCAATCTCGCCGTTGTCCGAACGGGCGATGCACTCGGCATATTTTCCGTTGACGGATGTTGACCACAGCATAAGAAGCGTGCCGTTTTTCGTGCGGTACATATACGGCCCGTCCGTAATAAAATGACCGTCCCATCCCGAAGAATTGATATAATACGGCTCCGAACCTGCGAAAATCAGTGTCGGCTCGCCTATGGCTTTGCTTAAATCGTCATTAAGCGGCATATAACAGATTGTGCCGTCGATTATCTGCGTATGCTCATGACAGAAAACAAGATACGGCTTGCCGTCCTTCGAGACATACAGCGTTCCGTCAAGGCACTCCCACTCAAACGGAGTGAGCGCACCGTCACTGTGCGGAACAAACGGACCGAGCGGAGAATCGGATACAAGCGAATATGTACCCCTTAAATTGTTCTCTTTCGTGAATGTCGCGAACAGGTAATATCTGCCGTTGTACTTATGCACTTCGGGAGCCCAGTTTACTTCTCTGTTCATGCCGTTTTTCTCGGAATCGAAGCAGTTTACGGGGTTGCTCCAGTTTTCGAGATCGCTTGATACATATACGTCAAATCCTGCGGTCTTTCTGCCGAAGTTTGCCGCTCTTGTGCCGTAAAGATAGTATTTTCCGTTTTCGTGTACAATAAACGGGTCACGGATGTTAATTTCGGATGTTTTCATTTTATCTTTCCTCTTTTTGATTTATTTCAGCTGTATAACTATGGCGGGAATTTCTCCCTCCGGAGAACCGTGGGGCATCAGCTCAGTCATTATTCTGCCGGGAATATGTACCCCGACTCCTGACAAAAAAATCTCGGACGTAATGTCAACAGCCTCGTCCGACAGCAGATTTTGCGCGTACACCCTTTTATCGTCAACCGAAGTGGGATATTCGATTGTAAGTGAATAAAATGAGCCGAACAGACCGATAGGCGCGTCGGGATCCTTGCCCTTTACTTTTATGGTGGCAGGCGGTGTTACGTCAATCTTTTTTTCGAATGTTCTGGGTGTCACGGCAATGCACAGGGCGTTGTTATCGGGATGAATACTGCATAACACATACGGCAATTTGACATTTTCATAAAGAAATTGGGGCAGCGGCATATTTCTCGAAATCGCCAAAGGGGCAGTTACATAATGATTACCCTTCGGAACATTGGGCCAGAGGTTGTCCGCTCTTTCCGGACAGTTCCATACGTCCTTCTGTCGTTTTTGCGAAATATGCGTTTCTCCGATATTTGCGGCAAACGGAGGGGCTATTCTCTGCCAGCGTAAGGCGCAAATCGATTCCGAAACAGGTCTCGGCGGCAGTGGGATATATTTTCTTATTTTTTCAAAATCATGACGCATAACACCGATTGAACAGCCGAGAGCCGCGCCGATTAAAGCGGTGTCCTCAATATTCAGAATGGCACATTCGCCCTCGATTTCCCGTGCCGCCTCAAAACAGATTGCCGCACGGTCAACGGTGGAAGCGTACTTTACCTCGTGAGCCACGTCGTATGTTCTCAGATAGTCGCAGTGCGGCAGAACCTCACGGAGATATTTTTTTGTCTTTTCTGACGCTTCATATCCCTTTTGCGGTTCTTCAAACAGCGAACGCCCGACAAGCCCATGCTCGATTTTTGTGTCGGGAGCGTATTTTCTGAAGCACTCTGTCATCATTTTGCAGTATTCGGCATCACCCTGATGATCGCCCCAGTCTGCTTTTATGTACAGAACGCCGGCGTAATTGCACCATTTGGCACGCTCCTCCCAGAACGCACGCTCTTCTTCGGGAGTATATTCGACCTTTTTGCCGTTTATGACAGTCGGCACCTGTGTCGGAACCCACAGTCCTAAGCCCTTATAGCCGAGCTCACGGACTCTGTTCGCAAGCTCTTTTAGCCTGTCGGCAGGGGATAAGTCCGCCATAGAAGGAAAACGCTCCTTGTCGGCTTCCATAAGACCGAACAGATGAGAGTCCCTCGCACCGTACGGAACATCCCAGCCGTCATCAAGAAGTGCGATTAAATCTTCTCTCGCGCCGTCAAAGCTTTTCAGTAAGCCCATTTCTCCGAAAAGAAAATCCTCATTCATGGCATCACGTGCCGGCAGATATGAGTCATTCGGAAACCGCTTGTACATCTCGTCGCACTGCGAATCCCATGTGCAGAAATAATTTCCGGTGTCATTCGTTTTTGTCGGTACTAAATTCAAAATCTTCTCCTCCTGTGTAGCCTGACCGATGCTTTTTGTTGATTATATCATACTTAAAACGGCAATAAAAGATATATTTTGATAATTTTCACAATAAAATTGCCGCCGCCCATCCGCAAATCATATTTCCGAAAGGTTGACAAAAACAGAAAAATATGATATATTAACTGCCGTTGCAATCTTGCAATTATTTATTCGGGGTTGTGTAACCGCCTGTTTTTCGGCTGTTGTACGCCTATGAACCGATGAAGCAATTCTATTGCTAATTGTTCATTCCTAATTGCTCATTGCTAATTGCTAATTGTATATTTATCGGGGTGTAGCGCAGT
>CAVFPQ010000106.1:0-8068 GCA_963624415.1 Acutalibacteraceae bacterium
TTATTTTCTCAGAATCCAGACAAGCATTTCTGTTTCGCCTCTGTTTGCGAAGGCGTAATAGGGGATGAGTGTCAGCGGCATTTCGGTGCAGTCGTCTGTCGCTTCATAATAAAGGCTGTCGTTTTCTTTGGGGCGGTATGCCGTTGTCTTAAGAATAGGGAGCAGAAATTCACTGTCGGAAATTTCAAATTCGGCATCAAGTGCAATTCCGATGCTTCTTAAATCCTTGCCGTTGTCAATGCCCTCTGCACAGTAAACAACGGGGCCTCGCATGATAGCGACTCTGCCGGCGTCATCGTGAACACGCCTGTTTGCCGCCATAAAGCGAACGGGCATATCGAGATTAAGCTCAATTTCGTCACTGCCGTCAAGCTTAATGTAAGCATATCCGTCTTTTATTTCGTATCTGCTGCCGCAGGTGAAATTTTTGCACCAGCCGGGAATGCGAAGTGCGATATAATTTTTGTCGGACTTGCATTTTATCGTGATTTTGCCGTCCTTGGGGTATTTTGTCGTCATCTCAATTTCGGTATTTCCGAATTTGGCCGACGAATTTATATACTGATGAACATAAACCGTGCTGTCGTCCTCCGTATACATAAAGCCCGATATTGAAGCGATAAAACGCAGAATGTTCGGCGGACAGCATGAACAGCCGAAATATTCAAGTCTCTTTGTAATCGGAAAACGTTCTTTCTGTCTTGTCGAAGTATTCACATTATTAAAGTCGGGGTCAATTTCAAGCGGATTTTCATAGAAGAACGACTTGCCGTCAAGCGAGATGCCCGACAATGCACCGTTATAGATAACCTTTTCGACAATATCGGCGTATTTTGCGTTTGCGCCGAATTTAAGCATACGGTTTGCGAAAAACGCAAGTGCGATGGCTGCACACGTCTCGGTGTAAGCCGTTCTGTTCGGCAGGTCATAGTCAATCGAAAACGCCTCACCAATATTTGTAGAGCCGACACCGCCCGTTATATACATACGCTTTTTTATTATGTTGTCAAACACTCGTTCACAGGCTTCTTTAAGCTCATTGTCATTATATTCATATGCGACATCCGCCGCACCGCACATAAGATACATTGCACGAACGCTGTGCCCCTCTGCCGTACTGCGATCTTTGATGGGCATTTCATCCTGATTATAGTGTTCATTTGCCCAGTTTCCGAGATATTCAGCATCCTTGGGGTGTCTGCCGTGCTCGTCAATAAAATATTTTGCAAGGTCTTTATAACGAGTTTCGCCTGTGGCTTCATATAATTTTATAAGAGCGAGTTCAAGCTCCGGGTGACCGGGTGTTGCAAACGCCGCACTTTTCTCGATTTTGAAAACCTTTTCTATATAGTCGGCATATCTGCACATAGCCTTAAGAAAACGGTCTTTGCCTGTGGTGTTGTAATAAGCGACGGCGGCTTCGATAAGATGCCCGGCACAGTAAAGCTCATGGCAGTCCCTGTTTTTAAATCTTTTTTCCTGCTCCGTTACAAGAAAATGGCTGTTAAAATAACCGTTTTCATCGCTGTTTTCTATGATGCGATTGATGGACTCCTCTATGATTTCAACTGCCTTTTCGTCATCCTTTGAGTTTAAGACATACGAAGTTCCCTCAATCCACTTTGCGACATCCGAATCCCAGAAAATATGCGGCATATCGGGGTCGCCGTCTTTCCACTCGCATTTAAGTGCATCAAATCTGTGTGTTTCGGCAAAACGCTCATAGATAGCTTTTACAGTGACATCGGCGTTAATTTTCTGTCGTTCTTTCCAATAGCCGCCTGTGATTTTGACGGCGGAATAATCAATATTTTTCATATTTTTTCTCCTGTTTTTGCTGTTGAATTATTTGCTGTTATCAACTATAATGAATTATACAGGAAACGCCCGGCGTTTTCAATACAAATTACGGAAAGGGATAATTTATGGCAGGTCAGCAGAATTCAAAACTTAAACTGCTTTATCTGAAGGACATTCTCGAAAAATATACAGATGAAAATCATGTGCTTAATGCTTCAGAAATCGCCGAAATACTCGAAAATCAATACGGAATCATCTGCGAAAGAAAATCCCTTTACACAGATATGGATATCCTCGGAAAATACGGTGTCGATATAATAAAAACACGCACACCCCGAACCGGATTTTTTGCAGGCGATCGCCGTTTTGAGCTTGCCGAAATAAGACTTCTGTGTGATGCCGTTCAGGCGGCGGATTTTATAAGCAAATCCAAAACCATAAAACTGATAGAAAAAATCGAGTCATTTCTCAGTGTCTATCAGGCGGATGATTTAAGACGGCAGGTGTATGTCGATTCCCGTGCAAAATGCGGAAATGAACAAATTTATTATATTATCGATACGCTTGACTGTGCCGTAAAAAAACATAAAAAGGTTAAGCTTCTGTATATCAGACGCAATATCGGCGAAAAATTTTCGACGGAAAAATCGGTTCGGGAGTTTGTTTTAAGTCCGTATTCTCTTATCTGGTCGCAGGATCACTATTATCTTGTTGCCAATAACGAAAAATACGACAATCTGATGAACCTCAGAATAGACAGAATATCGGCTATTGAAATTTTAGACGAACCGGCACGCAAATTGTCAGAAGTAAGTCCGTACGAAAATTCCTTTGATCCCGCCGATTACACAAAAAAGTCGTTTAATATGTTTTCGGGCTCAGCCGAGACTGTTGAGCTTGAGTGCAGAAACGCTCGTCTTGAACAGATATTCGACAGGTTCGGCGAAAATTCAAATATACGCAAAATCGATGATGACAGCTTTATGCTTCATGCCGAGGCTTTTGTAAACGAGGGGCTTGTGTCGTGGATAGTTCAGTACGGCGACACAATTAAAGTCAAAGCTCCCGAAGAGCTTAAAAAAATGGTTTCCGACAGGGCAGAAGCGATAGTAAATCTGTATAAAGCGGAGAATTAAAATGGAGTACGCTTTTTTCAACATAAATGATTTTTCGGACGACATGACAAGAAAATATTATCCGATGCTCACTCCCGTGCGGCAGAAGAAGCTTCTTGAACTAAAGGATGCCCACGAGCGTGCCGTATTGTTCTGTGCGGAGACAGAGCACCGGAATATTCATTTAAGATTCTTGTCAACCCCAATTCATCAAGTGTTGTGAGTAATTATTCCGCAACCGTGTGCGTGCTCAGTGACGGCGATGTTATAGGCTGTGCCGTTGACAGACAGATGTGCGGCATCGGCATGTGCAAAACCCAGCCGTTTGAATTTAAGCAGGCGCAGGCGATTTGTTCCGACAGGGAGCTGCGTGATCTGTTTTCGTACTCGGCATATTCTTTTACGGAAAACGTATGCAGAAAAATGTGCGATGAACCCGAGGTCACGGAACGCTTCGCACTGTATAAATCGCTTAAAGACGCATATTTCAAGGCGAGCGGCAGAGCGATAAAAACAGACTTCAGATATGCCGACTTCGACATAAGCTCCGACAAAATAACATGCTCCGATCCGTTTTTTAATGTCGCTGTTCATGAATATCACAAAACAGACGGATATGTTCTGTGTGTACTTACAAAAAGCAAAAGCTGAAAAGAGGAATAAAATGAAAAAAATTACTATTGAAGGCAACGAATTTATGCGAGACGGACAGCCGTTCAAAATAGCGTCCGGTGCAATGCATTATTTCAGAGTACCCCGTGAATACTGGCGAGACAGACTTCTTAAAATCAAAGCTTGCGGCTTTAATACCGTTGAAACATACGTCGCATGGAATATGCACGAAAAGCAGGAGGGCGTGTTTGATTTCTCAGGCAATCTCGATCTCGGTGCGTATCTTGATCTGATTGACGAGCTCGGTATGTACGCGATTGTGCGTCCCGGCCCGTATATCTGCTCGGAGTGGGAATTCGGCGGTTTTCCGTGGTGGCTTCTTAAATATGACAATATGTCACTAAGATGTATGGACGAAACATACCTTGAAAAAGTCGACAGATTTTTTGATGCGGTTGTGCCGATTATCGCTGTTCGTCAGACTAACTGCGGCGGCAATGTCATTATGGTTCAGGTCGAGAACGAATACGGCAGCTACGGCAACGACAGTGTTTATATAAGATATCTTGCGGACGGACTTCGAAACAGAGGTATTTCTTCAATTCTGTTCACATCGGACGGCGATGCAGATTTTATGCTTTCGGGCGGCACTGTTCCCGAAATTTTCGCAACCTGCAACTTCGGTTCGAGAGCTTCAAACGCATTCAAAAATCTTCGCAAATTCCAAAAAACAGGCCCTCTGATGTGTGCCGAATACTGGAACGGCTGGTTTGATCACTGGACAGAGAAGCACCATTCACGCAATCCGCAGGATGCCGCAAAATGCCTTGATGAAATATTTGAAAATGATGCCTGTGTCTCTGTCTATATGGCTCACGGCGGCACAAATTTCGGCTTCTGGAACGGCGCGAACTGCACGGATGACGAATATCAGCCCACCGTCAACAGCTATGACGATGACGCACCCATAAACGAATACGGTTTTATGACCGAAAAATACTTTGCGATGAAAGAAGTTCTTGCAAAGCACGGATTTGTAAATGACGGTATTGAAGTAAGCCAGCCCGAACCGGTGGCATACGGTGAAGTAACACTTACCGAAAAAGCTGATTTCCTTGATAATCTCGAGGTGCTTTCAAGCGGAGTTGATGTGATTCAGCCCGTGCCTATGGAAAAGCTCAATCAGGGCTACGGCTATATTGCATATAAGGCGTTTGTAAAGGGCCCCAAAGAAAAAGCGGATCTTAATATGACCGTTCATGACAGAGCATATGTTTTTGTTGATGACAGATTCGAGGGTATAGTTTACAGAAACGACAAAAAGCCCAAGGTGTCGTTTTCCGTGCCCGCCGGCGGATGTGAGATAAAAATACTTGTTGAAAATATGGGCAGAACAAACTACGGTCAGCATTTGTGGGATCAAAAGGGTATTATAGGCGGCGTGCGTCTCGGACAGCAGTTTATTTCGCACTGGAAGGCATATACATTGCCGCTTGATAATCTCGAAAAGCTTGTTTACGAAACTCCCAAAAAGCTGAAATATGAAAAACGCCCCGTATTTCTTAAGGGCGAGCTGAATATTGCCGAAGCACCGAAGGATACGTTTATTCTTCTTGACGGCTTCAAAAAAGGCGTTGTGTGGATAAACGGATTCTGCCTTTCAAGATACTGGTGTGAAGGGCCTCAGCATACCTGCTATATTCCCGCTCCGATTCTTAAACAGGGCAAAAACGAGATAATCGTGCTTGAAACAGAAGGGTACAAAAAGCCGGTTGTGGAGTTTGTTGATGTGCCGAATCTCGGATAAAGCAATCAGCAGTTAGCAGTTAGTAATTGGGAATTTCTAAAAACTCTTCAGTCTCTTTAATTAACGCTGAAAAATTGCGAAAAATGGCTGTTTTTACCGTTTTTTTCATTCTTTCAGAGAATTATAATTAAGAATATCTTAGTTTTCAGATGTGCCCAATTAGCAATATTATTTAAAAGAGCAGGGGAGCAGCGACTTGAAACTTATCAAGCACTGCTCCCTGTTTTGTTGTTTTCTTTATTTCAGACTATTCGACCGCCGAGGCGATCTCCGATTTTAAGCAATTGCAATATAGCATTTTGTCAGTCTATTGTGTTAAGCATGGTCAGATGCGACACAAAGAATATTCTGCCGTCGAAGGAGTCCGACACGCCGCCCTGAAGTGTTGTGTGACTGCCCGGGACAACATCCATAACATTCCATATGCCGGGGTTAATGTTGTCCTCATCAAATTCGGCAGAAGGCGCACCGAGCGGAGACAAGGCGGAATATGTATTTACAAGTCCGTCGTTCGCAAGCCATTTTTCGTCGACTTCATAGCCGTTTTCAGTAGTGCCTGTATATGCGCAGATTCTGTCCGCACAGGTTTTGTACATACCTGTCAGCATATTTTCGTCTGTGACGGTATTGCCGTTTTCGTCCGTTTTTGTGCCATCGGTAGCATATGAGAAATAGTAGACACTGTCAACCGTCTTTATCTTTTCGTTGAGTGCAAGCGCATTGTCAATGTCCATCTCATAATATGCCGTGTCTTCTTTTGCTTTGTCGTTTACGCCCATTTCACTTATGCCCAAAAGCACCTTTACAATAAGGCGTTCCTGAACGGTGGCATCGGGGTCGTTCTGTATAACCTCAGCCGCCGCAATGCTCGAAGTGCCGTTGTGGGGTGATGAAAGTGTGGTAACACTGTAAATCCAGTCGCCCTTTCCGCCTTCAAACAGGGGAGAGACATCATCACTTGCCGCACATTCCGTTTCGTCACCGTATGCCATGAGGGATGCGAGCATTCTGACGGTAGCTCCGCCGAAGGAGTGACCGAAGAGATTTATCTTTTCTTCGCTGCTCCACTCGTCAATAAGTCTGTTCTTTGAATAATCGGTGCCGTAACGCTCGTGATTGCATTTCTCGCTGTGTGCCTCGCCGTAATCCGTAACTGTGCCGGTAAGCTGTGCGTAAAGCTCGCATGCTCTGTCCCATGCGCTTGAAGTCGGTGAAACGCTTGCGGCATGGCAGTCAAAGCCTCGGGCGTTTAAGTATTTCATAAGATCACCGCTGTTTATTCCCCAATAGGGCATGGCTGTGTATGCAATCTTGTTATACTCTCCCCAGCCCGCAAAGCCGTGAACAAAAACATTGGTATAATTAGTTTGAAATGCATCCTTGTCAACATTTGCTTCGGGAATATTAAGCCACGGAAACAGAAACATTATCAGGGACATTAAAACAGAAATCAGTTTTGCCATAAACAGGCCATCCTTTCAGTTGTTCTTACAAAAAATATAACATATCCGTATAATATTGTCTACACTTATTTTGACTCAATTGCGATATTTACGCCGTTTACTTCAATAGAGACATCCGCACGGATAAGAATATAATTGCTGCCGTCAATTACTTTGGTTTTTACGAGATCCGAACGGTCTGAATTTATCTTTATGCTTACATCGGGTGTCGCAATGTCAATCTGTTTTGTGTTTACAAGATTTACGGGGGACAGGGAAGTCTCACTGCCGAAATTTTCATCATACAGATTTTCAAATTTTTCGACTTTTTCTTCCGATACGCCGCAGTCCGAAAGCACACGGCTTACATCTCTCTTAGAAAGTGTGTATTCTTCCTCTTCACCGGAATTTTTGTGTTCCTCAATACCCTCGCATACAGCGTCACGAACCTTAACTGCTACATCAAGACTGCATTCGTCTGAAAGAGTTTCTTCAAGAATGGTATTAAAAGTCTCTTTCTGTTCTTCGGCGGGCATCGGAACATTGCCCTTCAAGAAATCTGTTATAAATTCTGTGTGATTGTCGGCTGTGTTTTTTGTATAGAGAAGCATATCATAGATATTTGCCGTTCTGTCGTCAAATGCGGGGAAGACAATTCCCATTTCGGGTGCTCCCAAAACCGTGCTTGCGTTCAGTGTTTTGAAGGCGTTTTCGGATGCTATGAAGCTGAGTGCCGCCTTGCTCTCTTTTACGGGGCAGACACAGCAGAAAAAGTACTCGAATACTTCGCTTGAATCCTCGTTGTCCTGTCCGTCTTTTGTGAATGACGGAATATCGTATTTATCCTGCGCCAGAAGTACTATATAGGCCGACTGCATATTGAGCGTTTCGGCTGTCTTTTCAAAATAGGTCTGAATAAAAGGCTCGCTTTCGGCATTCTGTTTGCGTATTGCCATAAGCATTTTATGCTCGTCGCCGTTCATAACCGTTTCGGTAGAAAAGGATACATTAACAAGATTTTTGCCCAAAGTGCCCGAAAAGCACTTCCGCATGAGCTTAAAAATCGCGTCGGCGTCATCGTTCGGCATGAGCCCCACGTTTTGTCTGAAGGTGCTTATAAGCTCCTTTTTTTCGTTAATAAAAGCACCGTAGATAAACGGCACGGCGCATTTGTCTTTTCTTATTCTGCGGCGAAGCTCGCCTGTTTCTTTGTCGGTCATTGTATTTCTCCGTTCGTTTTTAATATGATGATTATAACGCAAACCGGCGTTTTGTGTCAAATGTTCTTTTTG
>CAVFPQ010000107.1:0-8025 GCA_963624415.1 Acutalibacteraceae bacterium
GGTACGCACTGTGCCTGACGCTCATAAAGTCGGCGTTCGCACTGCTTTTATCGGGTGCGACTGCCGGGTTCATATCACTTTCGGGCGGCATATTAAGCGTTGCGGCAACGGCACTTCTAATCGGATTCGCAGGCAAAAAGCTGTCATATATCGGGATCTCGGTCCTGGGAGCGTTGTGCCACAATATAGGGCAGACAGCCGCCGCATGCATAATAATAGGTTCGCTTTATTATCTTGCTTATCTGCCGGTGCTTATTATATCGGCGGTGGTGACGGGATGCGTGACAGGCACGGCAATGAAAATTATCATGCCGCAGTTAAAGAGACTGAAAATGTTTGAGAAGTAAGAGAAAAAGGGGCGCGAGCGGAGCGAGCGCATGGGCGCGAGCGGAGCGAGCGCAATGCCGACGAGACGCCGAAGGCGTTGAGGAGGCTGACGCGAGGAGGCGGCGAAGCCGACGACGAGCGTAAGCCCGACGAAGCGGATTTTCCGCTGAGGAGGGCACGTGCCGCGAGCGACGGGAAGGAGCTTGCGAGCGGAGCGAGCAAGCGGAGCGAGCAAGCGGATGACAGGAGCGAGCGGCACGCCGCGACGAGGCGGCATCCTCTGCCGACGCAAAAAGACAGCCGTTATATTTGCGGTGGGCGGAGACAGGGGATGTCTCCGAGGAGCGGCCAAGCCCGCCGGTACGGCCAAAGCCCGGCATCCCCCAAAAGCCCACCTTCCGCGAAGCTAAAAAAGCCAAAATCCACGGCAAAAGCCCGGCTACAAAAAAAAGCCTACCTTTTGCGAAGCTATATAATCCAAGACACGCAGTGTCTTCCTTACCACCCCGGTCCCCGGCCCCTTATAGCATTACTGATTGTTTAGCTGATTACTGAATTTTACATATACATCCAAGGAGGATAACCTAATGGGAAAACTAAGACCCGGCGGCGTACTTAAAGCCGTAAAAAAGGGCGCAGGCGGCGTAAATGTCGTCCACAGCAAAATAACGGCGGAATACAAAACAGAGCGTATACCCGTCCCCGAAAAGGTTGTATTACCTATGAGCCAGCACATAGGCGCACCGTGTGAACCGACTGTAAAGGTCGGCGATTACGTAAAGGCCGGTCAGCTTATAGGCGATACCGACAAATTTGTATCCGCACCTGTCTATGCATCGATTTCAGGCACTGTTTCGGCTGTCGGAGATGTAAGACTGTCAAACGGCAGAATGTGCAAGGCGGTCACAATCACTTCCGACGGTGAAATGAACTTCGCCGATTTTGAAGTTCCCGTCGTAAAAGACAATGCTACACTGTGCGACGCCATAAGAAAATCGGGACTTGTAGGTCTCGGCGGTGCGGGATTCCCTGCACACGTCAAATACAGAATTTCTCCGGATAAGCCGATTGATACTCTTGTCGTCAATGCCGCCGAATGCGAGCCGTATATCACAGTTGACTACCGTGAGTGCCGGGATCACGCACAGGATATTATCGACGGTGTAAACAGCCTCATAAAATACTGCGGCTTCAAGCGTGTCGTTATAGCGGTTGAGGACAACAAGCCCGAAGCGATAAAAACACTTAAAAGAATTGCCGATACCGACAATAACAGCGGCGACATTATCCGTCTTATGACACTGAAGTCACACTACCCGCAGGGAGCGGAAAAAATGATGGTACTCTCCGCTACCGGCAGAAAAGTGCCCGAAGGCAAGCTGCCGGCGGATGTCGGATGCATTGTTTCAAACGTCGCTTCCGTTGCATTCATTGCAAGATATCTCAAAACAGGCAAGCCGCTTATCAGCCGCTCCGTAACCGTCAGCGGTGACGCAATAAAGTCCCCCAAAAACGTGCGTGTTCCGATTGGCATGAGCCTTAAGGAAATTGTCGATTACTGCGGCGGATTTTCTTCCGAGCCCGACAAAATTCTTTCGGGCGGTCCCATGATGGGGCAGGCAATAGATAGCCTTGACGCTCCTCTTGTCAAGAGCAACAACGCAATTCTGGCGTTCACAAAAGACGGACTCGGCACAAAAAAACAACGTGACTGCATTCGCTGCGGCCGCTGTCATGAGGCGTGCCCGATGAGCCTGTTTCCGACCGATATAGAAAAATTCGCATTGAAGGGCGACGCCGAGGAGCTTAAAAAACTCGGTGTCGGCGTGTGCATGGAGTGCGGCAGCTGTGCTTACTCCTGCCCCGCAGGCAAACCGCTTGTTCAATATATGCGTCTTGCAAAATCCGTTATGAGAGAGGCAGGGGTAAAATAAATGGAAGCAACAAAAAAACTGACGGTCAGCTCGTCACCACACGTAAAAAGTCCAATGACCGTCACAAGAATAATGGCGGATGTCATAATTTCACTTATCCCGGCAGGTGTAGCCGGTACGCTGATTTTCGGCGGCAGAGCACTGCTTGTAATGGCAGTATGCATATTAAGCTGTGTTCTGTTTGAATATCTGTCAAGAAAAATTCTTAAAAGAAGCAATACATTAGGAGATCTCAGCGCCGTTGTAACCGGTCTTCTCTTGGCCTACAATCTGCCCGTTCAGATTCCGCTGTGGATGTGCGTTATAGGCTCGTTTGTCGCCATTGTAATTGTAAAGCAGCTCTTCGGCGGCATAGGTCAGAACTTCGCAAACCCCGCAATAACGGCGAGAATTGTAATGCTCGTTTCGTTTGCGTCGGCAATGACGAATTTTACAAATCCCACCCTTTGGAAATACGATGCCGTTGCATCTGCCACTCCCCTTTCAAGTCTCAATGCACTTGATCTGACAGGCAGTGTAACAGAGCAGATAAAAGCTCTGTCCGCCGGCGGCACACTTCCCACAATAAAAGAAATGCTCTTCGGCGTAAGAGCCGGTTGTATCGGTGAAACATGTGCGGCGGCACTGCTCCTCGGTGCGTTATATCTTATTGCAAGAGGCATAATAAGCCCCCGTATTCCGTTCGCTTACATTCTGACAGTCGGCGTATTCATGCTGTGCGTGTCAAAGGGCAGTCTTACATATACGCTTTATGAAATTACATCGGGCGGTCTGCTCCTCGGTGCGTTCTTCATGGCTACCGACTACACAACAAGCCCCATTACAAAAAAAGGCAAGATTATCTTCGGCATAGGTGCCGGAATAGTCACTTCCGTCATAAGACTTTACGGTTCGCTCCCCGAAGGTGTATCGTATTCGATTCTTCTTATGAACATCGCTTGTCCCCTTATCGAGAAGGCTACACGCCCCGGATATTTCGGACAGATTAAAGAGAAAAAATCAAAGAAGAAAGAGGAGGCGGCATCATGAATAAAGACACAAAAATGATTATAACCACCGCCGTATCACTCTTTCTGATATGTGCGGTTGCCGCCGGACTTCTCGGTGTGGTAAATAATATAACCGCTCCTCAGATTTCGGCAAACTCAATAGAAACCGCCAACGAATCGAGAAAAGAGGTTCTGTCCTCCGCCGATAATTTTACGGAGCAGACACTCGACGACGGCACGGTATACTACACAGGTGAAGCAGGCGGCAGCACAGTCGGCTATGTTTTCACCGTTTCGGGCAAAGGCTACGGCGGCGAAGTCGAGCTTATGGTCGGCGTGAACACCGACGGCGCCGTTACGGGGCTCTCTATTCTGTCGATTGACGAAACACCGGGTCTCGGCATGAACGCCAAAAAAGACTCGTTTATAAATCAGTATATCGGCAAATCGGGTGAGCTTGCCGTTGTAAAGAACACCACCCCCGGCGACAGTGAAATTTTAGCCATAACAAGCGCTACAATAACAAGCAAGGCAGTTACCTCAGCTGTAAATGACGCTTTATCTCTTTATAAAACGGTATCGGGACAGGAGGGTTAACAAAATGGCTGAAAAGAAAAAATATAACTATTGCAAGGAGTTCACAAAAGGACTTCTCAAAGAAAACCCCGTTTTGCGGCTTGTTCTCGGCACATGCCCCACACTTGCGACATCGACAAGCGTCGTAAACGGTCTCGGTATGGGCATTGCGGCGACAATTGTTCTTGTATGCTCGAATATTGCCATATCGGCATTAAGAAAGGTTATCCCTTCAAAAGCGAGAATACCCGCATATATTGTAATAATCGCTTCATTCGTTACCATGGTTCAAATGCTTGTAAAGGCGTTCGTACCGGCACTTAACGAATCATTGGGCGTATTTCTTCCCCTTATCGTTGTTAACTGCATAATCCTCGGCAGAGCGGAAGCGTTCGCCGGCAAAAACCCCGTTCTTGTATCAGCAGTTGACGGCCTCGGCATGGGCATCGGCTTTACGGCGGCTCTGTTCTGCATGGGTACTGTAAGAGAAATTCTCGGTGCCGGAACATTTTTGACAGGTCTTGACACCATGATAGGCTCATCCTTCACGGGCTTTGATTTTACGGGTGCGCTTTCAAAAATAGGTCTGTCCCCCATGACAATATTCATTCTCCCGGCAGGCGGATTCTTTGTATTCGGCATTCTTATGGCACTTGCGAACAGACTTGCCGAAAAGAAGGGCATGAAAAAGGCAAGCCTCAACGGCTGCGAGGGCTGTCCGCATGCCGCCGCTTGCGGAAAAAGACAGGAGGGCGAAGCGAAATGAAATTCTATATAGCAATTCTTGTAATGGGCATATTGACCCAGAACTTCACTCTTTCGAAATTTTTAGGCATCTGCCCGTTTCTGGGTGTTTCAAAAAAGCTTAACACGGCTCTCGGCATGAGTGCGGCTGTTATATTCGTAATGCTGCTCTCGACCGCCGCCACATATCCGCTTAATATTCTCCTTGAAAAATGCGGACTTGAGTACCTTCAGACTATTGTATTTATTCTCGTTATAGCGGCACTGGTTCAGATGGTTGAAGTTATCATGAAGAAGTATATGAAGTCGCTTTACAACGCTCTCGGCATTTATCTTCCGCTTATAACAACAAACTGTGCCGTTCTCGGTGTTGTTATACTCAACATTGACTACATTTCAACATATTCGGCACAGGGCTTCGGCTTCGGTCATGCAATGATGAATTCATTTGCGGCAGGTGCGGGCTTTATGCTTGCAATGACACTCTTTGCGGGTGTTCGCTCCCGTCTTGAGGCGGCGGATATTCCGAAGGGACTTCAGGGACTGCCCATCACGCTTATTGCGGCTTCGATTGTATCGCTCAGTTTTTTGGGCTTCGGCGGTATAGTCGAGGGCATGGGACTTATGTAAAAGGAGGAGAATGACATGCAATCTGTTTTAATTGCAATTGCGATAGTTGCGGGTATAGGACTTATAGCGGGACTTCTCCTTGCTGTGCTTTCAAAGGTAATGGCTGTGCCTGTTGATGAAAAGGCGGCTGAAATAGAAGAAATTCTGCCCGGTGCGAACTGCGGTTCATGCGGCTTTTCGGGATGCTCCGGTTATGCGGCGGCACTCTCTTCGGGCAAGACAAAAGAAACTTCACTCTGCAATCCGGGCGGAAATGAAGTGTCAAAGAAGATCGCTTCCGTAATGGGTCTTGAAGCGGGCGAGGTTGTTCCGATGACGGCTGTTGTACGCTGCAAGGGCACTCCGGACAAAGCGCCGTCCTCTATGATATACGACGGTGTACAGAGCTGTGCAATGGCAAATCAGCTGTTTGCGGGCGGCAAAAACTGCGCATACGGATGTTTAGGACTCGGCGACTGTGCGAGAGCGTGCCCCTATGATGCGATTATGCTTTGTGACGGCGTTGCGGTAGTCAGCCCCGACATATGCAAGGCATGCAAAAAGTGCGTCAGTGTCTGCCCCAAGAATATTATTACACTTATGCCGAAGGGCACAACCGCCGGTGTCATGTGCGTAAATCACGACAAGGGTGCACAGACAAGAAAAGCCTGCACAGTCGGCTGTATCGGCTGTATGAAGTGTGTCAAGGTCTGCCCCAACGAAGCAATAAAAATCGACAATTTCGCTGCTGTGGTTGATAATTCAAAATGCACAGCCTGCGGCGCGTGTGCGGAAGCATGCCCGACAAAGGCGATAAATCTTGTCAGTTTAGGACAATAAAAAAAGGCGAGTCGGCGAATAAAAAACCGGCTCGTTTTTAAAAGGATGATAATAATGAAAAAATTTATGGACAAGGATTTTTTACTCACAACACCTACGGCAAAAATACTTTTTGACAAGTGCAAGGACGAACCCATTTTTGACTGGCACTGTCACCTCTCGCCTAAAGAGATTTACGAAAACAGAACACCCCGTGACATAACCGAGCTGTGGCTTGGCGGCGACCACTACAAATGGCGTGCCGAGAGAAGTGCCGGGATAAGTGAAAAATATATCACAGGGGACGCTTCCTCCTACGAAAAATTCAAAGCATGGGCAAAGTGTATGCCGTATCTTTTGGGTAACCCCTTATATCACTGGACACATCTGGAGCTTCAGAGATACTTTGATATTTACACTCCCTTAAGCGAAAAGACTGCAGATGAAATATGGAATACGGCAAACGCAAAAATAGCCGCAGGCGGATTTACGCCACGTGAGCTTATATCGAAGTCGAATGTAAAATGCGTCTGCACAACCGATGATCCCGCAGACACACTTGAATATCACAAGCTGATAGCCGAAGATAAAAGCTTTAAGACAAAAGTTCTGCCGGCATTTCGTCCCGACAAGGCACTGGCGATTGAAGCGGCAACATTTATTCCGTGGCTTAGCACACTTGAAAGCCGTGTCGGATATAAAATAGAAAGTTTTTCTAAGCTTAAAGAGGCACTCTTAACAAGAATAGAGCTTTTCGCCTCGCTGGGCTGCAAAGCTACCGACCACGCATTCTCACCTGTACCCTTCCGCAGAATGAATGACAGCGAGCTTGAAATCGTTTTTAAGAATGCTATTGACGGCAAAACTCTCGCCGAGGACGAAATCGAGGGCTACAAGACGGAGCTTTTCAGATTTTTCGCAAAGGAATACGCAAAACGCGGCTGGGTAATGGAAATGCACATCGGCCCGATGAGAAACAACAACACACGAATGTTCAAGACAATCGGTCCGGATACCGGCTTTGACTCAATCGCAGATGATAATGTTGCATACAAGCTTTCACGGCTTTTGGACAGTCTTGACAGCGAAAACGCTCTGCCGAAAACTGTTCTGTTCTGCCTTAATCCTAAAGATAATTATGTATTAGGCTCAATGCTCGGCAACTTCCAGACCGATGAAGCCAAATCAAAAATTCAGTTCGGATCTGCATGGTGGTTTAATGACAACATCGACGGCATGAAGGCACAGATGGCGGCACTCGCCAATTTGGGCGTACTCCCCTATTTTGTCGGCATGGTCACCGATTCACGCTCGTTCCTCTCTTATCCCAGACACGAATATTTCAGACGCATTATGTGCGAGATGATAGGAAATATCGTCGAAAACGGCGAGTATCCGTACGATGAAGAAGTTCTGACGGAAATTGTAAGAAATATTTCATTTGGCAATGCGAAGGAATTTTTCGGGCTCGAAGACTGAAAAAAATCAGCAGTTGGCAATGTCATAAGGGCCCCGGGGACTAAGGAAATCCTGCGGACTTGGACTATGTGGTGTGATATAATATCCGTTCCATTATATACCTCAGGTATATCACCGCACGAAGTGCGATATCATTTTGCAGATATGTCACCCGTTGTGCAGGAACGGATATCATTGAAAAAAACACAAGTCCTAAGATGCGCCGGGCTTTGCCGTACCGGCGGGCCGGGCCGCCCGTCGGGGCACCTGTCCGTCCGGTCGGTCAGCTTTTCAATAAATTCGACTTTTATGCCGGACAGACAGGTACCGCCTCCGGGCGGTCGCCCCTCCTTCGCTTTCATTTGTTAAGCCGCAAGGGGCTGCGGCTGAACAAATTCAGCTCACTCGGGGCGTTGCCGTCATCCGCTGTCGCTTCTGACGGCTTGCCGCTCGTCACGGCTGTCGCCGCTCCTCGCGGCTTTGCCCTCGCCTGCGGCTCGGGCCCAAAGCTCGTCGCTTGCTTACGCAAGCTCCTCGCCTCCGCTCCTCGGTGCTTCGCACCTCGTCGC
>CAVFPQ010000108.1:0-7957 GCA_963624415.1 Acutalibacteraceae bacterium
AAGCTATATAATCCAAGGCACACAGTGCCTTCCGACATTCTGCATTCTGCATTCTGCATTCTGCATTATGCATTATGCATTCTGCATTATCCCAAAATTGCCGGTTCCCAACTGCTGATTGCCGATTGTTCTGCGAAGCTATATAATCCAAGGCACACAGTGCCTTCCGACATTCTGCATTCTGCATTCTTCATTGTCCGTCATTGCTAATTGCTAATTGCTAATTGCTAATTGTCCTCGTCGTACGTCTCCAGGAACGAATGCTTCACCCCATTATGTTTATATGTAAGGCACGTGTCTATATTCACATTTTCCATGCTTCTGAAAATGCACATCTCGACATCCGGGTTTGTCTTTTTAAGCTCCCGAATAAGCTCCTTCGTCTCCTGCCGCTTTGACTTGTTCTGCCCGTCATTGCAGGTGGTGCATGTGTCCGTAAACTTGCACGCGCACTGAAGAAAATGCAGGTTATTGTAGTCCCTCCATGATTTTATATCGTCCTCACGAATAAAATACATCGGGCGGATAAGCTCCATCCCTTCAAAATTTGTGGAGTGAAGCTTCGGCATCATTGTCTGAATCTGCGCCCCGTGGAGCATTCCCATAAGAATTGTCTCGATTACATCATCAAAATGGTGACCGAGTGCGATTTTGTTGCACCCGAGCTCTTTGGCGAATGTGTACAGCCATCCTCTTCTCATTCTGGCACACAGGTAGCACGGCGATTTCTTTACGTTATATACGGATGCGAAAATGTCCGTCTCTCTTATTTCTATCGGTATTCCGAGAATGCGGGCGTTGTTTTTTATTATCTCAAGATTTGCCTCGTTATATCCGGGATTCATTACAAGATATTTTACATCAAAATTAACCTCGCTGTGGCGTTTAAGCTCCTGAAAGAGCTTTGCCATAAGCATTGAGTCCTTGCCGCCCGAAATGCACACCGCAACTCTGTCGCCCTCGTTTACAAGCTTATAGAGCTTGAGAGCCTTCGTAAACGGCTTCATAAGACGATCACGGTATTTTTTGCGTATGCTCTGCTCGACATCCGCCTGAGTTTTCTGCTCGTTTCTGCGGCTTAAATCGTCACGAAGCCACCCTGCGTAGCCTCCCGCAAGGTTGTATGCGTCATGTCCGTTTGAACGCATTTCACTGACGACTTCTTCGCTCATAATTCCGCCGGCACAGTATACTATAATTTTTCTGTCGGAAGGGGAGAGCGACAAAAGCTCGTCTTTTGAAATCGAAACGCTGTTCGGAATAAATCCGTACTCACGCTCCGTTTTGGCTCGAATGTCATATAATATGTATGTATCGGCTGACAGCGAATTTAATTCTGCGGGGGTTATGTTCATCTTGAATTCCTTTTTTCAAAAGCTTTGACTGTGTTTTTCATAAGCATTGCGACGGTCATGGGGCCGACTCCGCCCGGCACGGGAGTAATCGCACGGCACAACGGAGCGACATTGTCAAAATCGACATCTCCGCACAGCTTGCCGTTTTCGTCACGGTTTATTCCGACATCTATAACGGTCGCACCGGGCTTTATCATATCGGCGGTAACGAATTTACGCTTGCCAACGGCGGCTATGACAATATCGGCACGCCTGACTTCATCGGCTAAGTTTTCGGTTCTTGAGTGACAGACGGTAACTGTTGCGTTTTCTCGGAGTATTAAAAGCGACACGGGTTTGCCGACAATGTTGCTTCTGCCTATAACCACGCAGTGCCTGCCCGAAATCGGTGTATCAACACTTTTCAGAAGTTCGAGAATGCCTGCGGGTGTGCATGACACAAAGCCGTCATCGCCTGTTACAAGCCGACCGACCGAGACGGGTGAAAATCCGTCAACATCTTTGTCGGGAGATATGGCATTTATGATTTTCTTTTCATCTATATGAGAGGGGAGCGGCAGCTGACACAGAATGCCGTCAACGTTATCATCACGGTTGAGTCTGTCGATTAAAGACAAAACCTCGTCCTCGCTCGCTGTATCGGGCAGATTGTATTTTTCGGACGTTATGCCGCAGACCTCGCACGCTTTTTCTTTGTTTTTAACATAAGTTACAGATGCCTGATTTTCGCCGACCAATATAACGGCGAGACACGGTTTTCTGCCGAACTCTGCGCTTAACTTCTGCGTTTTTTCCGCAAGAGCCGATTTGATTGATGCGGCAAGAGCCTTGCCGTCGATAAGAGTGTACATAAAAATCTCTCCTTCGGGGAATTGATGACGCCGGGGGCTTCGCAAAAGATTGGATTTATTTTAAATGTCAATCTGAAAGTCAGCGAAGCTTTATAAATCAAGTCCGCAGGACTTCCGACATTATGCATTATGCATTATGCATTGTGCATTCTGTATTCTGCATTCCGCATTGTCCGTCATTGCCGACTGCTGATTGCTGATTGTTTAGCGAAGCTTATAATCCAAGGCACATAGTGCCTTCCGACATTGTGCATTCTACATTATGCATTATGCATTATGAATTCTGCATTCCGCATTGTCTGTCATTGCCGACTGCTGATTGCTGATTGTTTAGCGAAGCTTATAATCCAAGGCACATAGTGCCTTCCGACATTGTGCATTCTACATTATGCATTATGCATTATGAATTCTGCATTCCGCATTGTCTGTCATTGCCGACTGCTGATTGCTGATTGTTTAGCGAAGCTTATAATCCAAGGCACATAGTGCCTTCCGACATTATGCATTATGCATTGTGCATTGTGCATTCTGCATTGTGCATTCTGCATTCTTCATTGCCCGTCATTGCTAATTGCTAACTCCTAATTGCTAATTAAAATTATACTCTCGCTTCGCATTTATTTCAACCCGATTTTACTGTGACGCTCTTATTCATTAAAAAAACTAATCGTTTTCTCCAAAAATCTTCATTGACGCGATTGAAAAAACTTGCCGTAATTTATTGACATGCACAAAAAAAAGTGCTATTTTCATATCACGTTGAAAATCCTATGTGAATTATCAACAAACTCACAACACATTTTTTGGAGGAAACCACAATGAAAAAGTTTACCAAGGTTTTGGCACTTGTTCTGTGTTTCGCAGTTGTAGCGGCATTCGCTTCATGCGGCACAGGCAGCACAGACACAACAGATGCGGCTAACGAAACAAACGCAGCTTCATCCACAGACTTCGACTTCAGCACAGAAGGCGACTACACAAAGAACAACACCGAATATGTTATCGGCGCAACAGGTCCTCTTACAGGCGACGCTTCCTCATACGGCAATTCCGTTCAGAACGGTGCTCAGCTCGCAGTTGACGAGATAAACGCTGCAGGCGGTCTTGACGGCGTAAACTTCAAGTTCGTCATGAAGGACGACAAGGCAACAGCCGCAGACGCAGGCACAGGCTACGATGCTCTTTATGAAGAGGGTATGCAGGCTTCTCTCTGCTCCGTTACATCCGGTTCCGCTGAGTCATTTGCCACAAAGGCAGACGGCGACTCCGTTTTCGCTCTTACTCCTTCAGGTTCTTCCGACAGCGTTATAAACGCTTCAAAGTATGCCTTCCGTGTATGCTTCGGTGACCCCGATCAGGGTACTCTCGCCGCTCAGAAGATTAAAGAAGAGGGCTACACCAAGGTCGGCGCAATCTATGATAACTCCGACACATATTCAACCGGTATCTACACTGCCTTCAAGACCGAAATGGCTAACCTCGGCATTGAATACAACGAGCAGACATTCGACTCCGAGAACAACCGTGACTTCTCAACTCAGATTGAAGCTCTTAAGGACTGCGATGTTATCTTCCTTCCCATCTATTACACAGAGGCAGGTCTTATAGCTAAGGCATGCTCCGCTAAGGGCTGCAGCGCACTCCTCTTCGGCTGCGACGGTCTTGACGGTGTTAAGGATCAGATAGACGCAACAGTTACAAACAAGATTAAGTACATCACTCCCTTCGATGCAAACTCCACAAGCGAAAAGTCAGCCGCTTTCACAAAGGCTTACGAAGAGAAGTACGGCACAACTCCCGATCAGTTCGCTGCCGATGCTTATGACGGCATCTACATCATCTACAACGCCATGAAGACAGCCGGTGTCAACAACGTAAAGGTTGCTCCCGACGTACTCGGCGACGCTCTTGTAGCTACAATCACTTCCGCGGATTTCTCCTACACAGGTGTTACAGGCACAATGACATGGGAGACCAGCGGCGCATGCAACAAAGAGCCCGTTATTGTTGAACTTAACTGATTTGAAAAACTTGCCGCTTCGGCGTGTATAAAGTCCTTGTTGCCGGGGAGGAAAACTCTCCGGCAACAAAGGCATATACGGTTAACAAAGGAGAGATCCCCATGAGCATCTTAATCGACGGCCTGAGTCTGGGCGCTATTTTTGCGCTTATAGCTCTCGGCTATACCATGGTTTACGGCATTGCCAAAATGCTGAACTTCGCCCACGGCGACATAATAATGGTCGGTGCGTACGCAATATACACAACGCTCGCACTTGACGGACATATCGTACTCGGTGTGGCAATCTCGGTAGTGATATGCACCGTTTTCGGTATTGTAATGGAAAAGCTGGCGTACAAGCCCCTTCGAGGCGCATCCCCTCTGGCTGTTCTTATTACGGCAATCGGTGTCAGCTATCTTCTGCAGAGCCTTGCGCAGATTATTTACGGCGCAAAACCGCAGAATGTCACAATAGGCAATTTCGGCACGGTTAAGCTCGGCAATGTGTCAATAAGCGTATCGTCGATTATAACTCTTCTTGTCGGCGCCGTTCTTATGGTTCTGCTCACACTGTTCGTCAGCAAGACAAATACCGGCAGAGCAATGCAGGCAGTGTCCGAAGACAGAGGAGCCGCACAGCTTATGGGCATCAATGTAAACAAGATTATAACAATCACCTTCGCAATAGGCTCGGCTCTTGCCGCCTGTGCGAGTGTGTTCTATCTTATGCAGATTCCGTCCGCTGAGCCTACCCTCGGTGCTATGCCCGGTATTAAAGCGTTTACCGCATCGGTTATCGGCGGCATCGGTTCAATCCCCGGCGCCATGATAGGCGGAATACTTTTAGGCGTTGTGGAAAAGGTCTGCCAGTCAATTCCGGCACTTTCATCGTATACAACGGCTGTTGAGTTCGCATTACTTATAATAATACTTCTTGTCCGCCCGATAGGACTCCTCGGCAAGAAGAGAAGAGAGAAGGTGTAATAAATGGCAAAGAACGCATTTCTTAATAAATTCAAACCCAAATATTACATCGGCTATGTGCTTATCTTGGCGGCTCTTGTCGGTGCATTTATAGCACAGAAGCTCGGAGCACTGCCCATGAGCACGGCAAACCTGTTTGTTCAGATAGGTTATTCCGTTATTCTTGCGACATCACTTAATTTGGTCGTCGGCTTTCTGGGTGAATTGTCACTCGGTCACGCGGGATTTATGTGTGTCGGTGCTTATCTCGGTTCATTCGTCGCAATGCAGCTTATCGATAAAATCCCCAGCAAGCTTGTTGTTCTTATAATATCAATGCTTGTCGGCGGTCTTGCGGCGGCATTCTTCGGCTTTATAGTCGGACTCCCTGCACTTCGTCTTAAGGGTGACTACCTTGCGATTGTTACTCTGGCATTCGGCGAAATCGTGCGTACCGTGTGCAAAAATCTGTCGGTGTTCGGCGGCGCAATGGGTCTGTCAACAAAGACGATTAAATACGACACACGAAAAGATACCACGCTTTATATAGTTGTGTTCATAGTTGCGCTTGTTGTTCTGTTCCTTATTCAGAATCTTATCCGTTCAAAGCACGGCAGAGCGATAACCGCTATCAGAGATAATGAAATCGCCGCAAAGGCAATGGGCATAAACGTAACGTTCTATAAGCTCCTTGTTTTCGTTATCGCCGCTTTCTTCGCGGGTATTGCCGGCGTTATCTACGGTCACTACACAACACCTATTCTTTACTCCGCATTCTCTTACAACTATTCGATAGAAATTCTTGTTATGGTCGTTCTCGGCGGTATGGCAAGCCTCAACGGCTCGATAATAGCCGCCGCGCTTATCACCTTCGTTAACTTCTGGCTTCAGAAGAACCTCTCGGGTGACGCCGCCGCATACAAGAACCTTATATACGCTATCATCCTTATCGTCCTTATAATCTTCAACAATGCTCCGGCATTCTCGAAGCTTAAAGACAAAATTACACCCTCCGCCATTATGCAGCGCCGCCGTGCGAAAAAAGCCGATCCGTCGGAAATCAGCGACGACATAGCAGACTGGACGGTTGTTCCCACAAAGATAAAGATGGACGAAATCCTTACAACCGACATTCAGCCCAACGGCGCATATGAGCCCGACAAGGCCGACAAACCCGCAAAAGGAGGAAAAACAAAATGAGTGATGTTGTTCTTAAAACAGAGGATCTCGGCATTTCCTTCGGCGGACTTAAAGCCGTTCAGAATGTCAATCTCGAAATAAAGAAAAAACAGCTTTACGGTCTTGTAGGCCCCAACGGCGCAGGCAAGACTACAATATTCAATCTGCTTACGGGTGTTTATCAGCCTACAACCGGCACATTCTATCTTAACGGCGAAGAGCTCAAGGGCAAAACTCAGGAGCAGATAAACCACAAGGGCATAGCGAGAACCTTCCAGAACATTCGACTTTTCAATAACATGAGTGTCATAAGAAATGTTATGGTCGGTCTTCACAATCAGCCTGAATTTAAGTGCAGTGCTTTTGCTTCCATGCTTCGTCTGCCGGCACATTATAAGTGCGAAAAGAATATGCGTGCCAGAGCAAAAGAAATTCTCGCCATTGTCGGACTTGAGGACGAGCGCAACAACTTGGCGTACAACCTCCCCTACGGCAAGCAGAGAAAGCTTGAAATCGCACGTGCGCTTGCGACAAATCCCGTTCTGCTTCTTCTTGACGAGCCGGCGGCGGGCATGAACCCCAACGAAACGGCGGATCTTATGCGTATAGTAAAAGAAATCCGTGATAAATTCGATATGACAATTCTGCTTATCGAGCATGATATGAAGTTCGTGTCCGGTCTTTGCGATGAAGTAACCGTTCTCAACTTCGGCACGGTTCTCGCCCAGGGCAAGACGGATGAAGCTCTTAATAACCCCGAAGTCATAAAAGCGTATATCGGCGAATAAGGAGGCACGGAAATGACATTGCTTGATGTAAAAAATCTTGAAGTAAACTACGGCGTTATCCGCGCTCTTAAATCAATAAGCTTCCACGTCGAAGAGGGCGAGATAGTTTCCCTTATCGGCGCAAACGGAGCAGGCAAGACAACAACCATGCAGAGCATTATGGGACTTATACCCATAAAGAGCGGCACGGTAACATATAACGGACAGGATATTACAAAAGTCCCGGGCTATAAGCTTGTGTCAATGGGCATGAGCCAGGTTCCCGAAGGCAGACGTGTTTTTCAGGAGCTTACAGTTTACGAAAACCTCGTTCTGGGCGCTTATTCTCAGAAGGATAAGAGCAAAATAAAAGAGGACATAGACGGCATATGTGAAATGTTCCCCCGTCTCGGTGAACGCAGAAAGCAGGTAGCCGGCACTTTGTCGGGCGGCGAACAGCAGATGCTCGCAATGGGCAGAGCCATGATGAGCCACCCTAAGCTTCTTATGCTCGATGAACCTTCAATGGGTCTGTCACCGCTTCTTGTCGATCAGGTTTTCTCGATGATAAAGAAGTTCCATTCACAGGGCGTAACCGTATTGCTTGTTGAGCAGAACGCAAAAAAAGCCCTCTCGATAGCCGACAGAGCGTACGTCCTCGAAACCGGCACAATTACACTTGAGGGCAAGGGCAATGAGCTGCTTAATAATGACAAGGTTAAAAAGGCGTATCTTGGTGAGTAAGGCAGAGCAATGCATAATTAAGAATGCATAATGCATAATTCCGGAAAACGCCGAAGCGTTTTTGATTATAAAGCTACGCTGATGATTATATTTTCG
>CAVFPQ010000109.1:0-7816 GCA_963624415.1 Acutalibacteraceae bacterium
GCTTTGGTTTGACGGACCGCTGCCGCCGGTCCTTATTAGTCGCTACGCCAAAAATCATTCAGCGAATGATTTTTTGTCTGCGACATTATGCATTATGCATTTTGCATTGCTCCGTCATTGCCGATTGCTAACTGCTAATTGCCGATTATATATTGTTGTCAACTTCGGCAATCATCTCATCTTCCACTCCCCTGCCATGCAGAAAATCCGTAAAATATTCGGGGAGCGTTGACGAAAACTCAAGATATTCTTTTGTAATCGGATGAACAAATCCTATCACGGCGGCATGAAGGCACTGCCCCGACAGACCGTATGTCTTTTTTGCGTCGCCGTACACCGTATCGCCGACAACCGGGTGACCTATATATGCGCTGTGAACTCTTATCTGATGTGTTCTGCCCGTTTCGAGCGTAAATTTCACATAATCGAAGCCGTCAAAGCTCAGAAGTACATTATAGTGCGTTACGGCGTTTCGTGGATTTATGCCGTTGACCGCCTGTTTTTTTCTGTCGTTTTTGCTTCTGCCGAGCGGTGCGTCAATTGTGCCGGATGTGTTCGGCATATGTCCCATTACAACGGCACGGTACTCTCTTTTAAATGAATGAACGGCAATCTGCTCCGCTAAAATTCTGTGCGCTTCGTCTGTTTTGGCGACTATCAGAAGCCCCGATGTATCCTTGTCTATTCTGTGGACAATCCCCGGGCGAATAACGCCGTTGATAGACGACAGTCTGCCGCCGCAGTGATATAACAGGGCGTTTACAAGCGTGTTGTCGGGGTTGCCGGGCGCGGGGTGAACCACCATTCCCTTGGGTTTGTCAACAACAAGAAGGCTGTCGTCCTCGTATACGATATTTATCGGAATATTCTGCGGCACGGCATCAAGCGGCTCGGGATCGGGCACACAAACTGTAATTGCGTCACCCGATTTAAGCTTATATTTTTTGTCTGCCGTTTTGCCGTTTACGGTTACGCCGCCCTCTTCTATAAGGCTCTGAACAGCCGAGCGGGACAGACCGCAATCGGTGTCGGCAATGAACTTATCGAGCCGTTCGCCGACATTTTCGGTGTCTGCGGTGTATTCAAATTCAGTCATGATTCCGTTTCGCCGTTTTCGGCTTTTTTATTTTCGGCGTTCCTTGCGTCCCTGACCATATCATATATAAGATAGATTATAAGCGCAAAGCAAGCGCAGGTTATAAGTATATCGGCAAAATTGAAAATCGGAAAATCGATAAACAGCGTGCGTATATAATCTATGACATATCCTCTTGTAAGCCTGTCGAGCAGATTGCCCATGCCGCCGGCTATAACAAGCGGTACGCATATATCATATATTATCGGCTTTTTCTTTACAAGGAACAGTGCGACAAGTCCTGCCGCCATAAGCACACCGGTCACAACGGACAGTGCGTTTGTTGAAGTATTGAACATACTGAACGCCGCTCCGGTGTTTTCGGCATACATAAGGCCCAGAAAGCCTTTTATCAGCACCTTTGTTTCCTGTCCCTGAAGATTTGCCGCCGCAAGATTTTTTATGCCTCTGTCAATTAAGACAAGAACTGCAATTTCGATAAGCTGAGACACAAATATAAGTATGCGTTTTTTTAAGCTTTTCACAAAGTGCCTCCGTTATTTTTTCTTTTTCCTGTCTTTGCGTTTCTTTTTGCCGCCCTTTTCGGGTTCGGTGTGAACGGGCTCCGAAATATCCTCAAATACAGAGAAGTCAATTTCAAATCCGTCGTCATCCGCTGTGTTTTCGGGCGTTTCCTCGGTCGGACGGGTCGGCTCCTGCTTCATTGCGGCAAGCTTTTCGGCAATGCTGTCCGCAACATTTTCTTCGGAATAATCCTCGACATCCGCAGTTTCTTCGGTTGTGCCCTCCGGCTCTTTTTCGTATGATTTTGTGATATATTCTTCCTGTTCTATTGCTTCAAAATCACCGAAGTCATCAACTTCTTCTTTAATTTCTTCGGCATTAGTTTCGGGAATATCGTCAATTTTTTCGGGTTCGCCGTTTTCTTCGATTGTCTGATTATTGCCGACAATTTCGGCTATTGCCTGTTGACCTGCCTCGGCTGTGCCGCTGACGGAATTCCGAAGATCATCCGCCTTTGCGTGAATATCCTCGGCAGAATAATCGGGAACTTCATATGCATCCTCCGACAGTGTCATATCGGAAGAGCCGGTGCTTTTGCTGTCGTTATCAACCGTGCTGTCGGGCAGTGTAATGTCGCCTAAATCCGCAAAATCCGAATTTTCGCCGATAAACTCCTGTGTATTTATTGCGTTTACGGCTTCGGCATTTGCGTCAACGGCTGAAGTATCAACGTTGATTTCAACGCTTTCGCTCTTTTCGGTAACTGCCATATCGCTGTAATCAACAGGCGCGTCAACATCCTCTTTGCCGACTTGCCTGTCTGCGCCGAGACCGAAGGACGCAAGAACCGCCGCCGCATCTATACCCTCACTCAAGGGCTCGATAACGGCATCGAGATTGACATCGAATATGCCGACATCCTCAAATTCGGGCAGAACAGCCAGTGCAGCCTGCTGTGCCTTTAACAGCTCCTCACTTGCCGCAACCTGCTTTTCGAGATTTTCACGAAGGGTTGCCGCCTGATTGCGAACCGTATTGTAATTCACAGCGGCGGTATCAAGAAGATTTTTAATACCGCTTCTCAGATTTATTGCTATTTCGGACATTCTGTCGCACTCCGCCTTTGATGCGGACAAAAGCTCTGCGGACTTTGTCTTGGCTTCATCAAGCATTGAGTTGGCGTTTCTGTCAGCCGATGCCGCCTTTGAACGGGCGTTCTCGGTTGCCAAATGCGACATTATGTTGCTCTTTTCTTTTGTTTCGTTAAGCTTCTTTTCGATTGTTTCATCGCAAGACGCAAGTGCTTCGTTTACACGTCTTTCGGCATCGGCGGCAAGCTCGGCGGCGGCTTTTTTCGCCTCCGTCAGAATATTGTTCGCCTTTGTTTTTGCCGCTTCGAGAAGCTCTGCTGCCTGCTGTTCGCTCTTTGCTTTTAATTCCTCAACAAGCGTTTTTGCGTCGTTTATGGTGCCGACAGCCTGTTCCATTGCGGTTCTGAGCTGTGCCTCGGTTTCGGCACGAGTGGTCTCAAACGCGCTGTCTGCCTTTTGCTGTGCTTCGCTGAGCTTTGCCTCGGCGTTTTTGTCGGTAAGCTCTTTTATCTCCTGCGCTTCGGCTCTTGCGCTCGTCAGCAGCTCGGCGGCTTCGGTTTCGGCGGCACTTATCATTTCTTCTGCCTTTGCCTTTGCGACATACAGCATTTCATATGCCTTTTGCTCGGCTGAGGCTAAAAGTGTGCTGTGCCTCTCCTGTGCTTCGCTTGTCAGAGCGGAGGAGGAGCTTTCGGCTTCGTTCATAAGGGCATCCGACTTCTCGGTCGCTTCACTCATAAGGGCGTTTGCCTTTTCGGTCGCTTCACTCATAAGGGCGTTTGCCTTCTCGGTCGCTTCATTTATAAGCGTATTCGCCTTCTCGGTCGCTTCATCTACAAGTGTATTCGCCTTCTCGCTCGCCTCGGACAGTGTCTTTTGGGACTCTTCCTTTGCGTTTTCGAGCATTGAATATGCTTTTTCCTCGGCGGCTGACATGGCTGCGGACACTTTTTCTTCAGCTTCCGCCACTATTGTCTGTGCCTTTTCGTTTGCTTCGTCAAGTTTTTTCTGAGCCTCGGCAGTAAGCTCGGATGACTTCTGCTCGGCTTCTACCATGATATCCCACGCCTTGGCATCGGCATCCTCACGCTGTGTCTCGGCGTAGCTGTCGGCTTCGGTGTGTTTCTCTTCCGAGTATCTGTCTGCTTCGGTGCGTTTTTCTTCGTCGTATTTGTCTGCACCGGTGCGTTTTTCTTCGGCATACTTGTCGACGGTATTTTTAAGTTCCTCGGCGTTGTTCTGCGCTTCGGACATAACGGACTGAGCCTTTTCGGAGGTCGATTCACGAAGATTGTCGGATGCCGCTTTTGCTTCATTCATCGTATTTTCGGCGTTTTTGTTTGCCTCTTCGATAATTTTAGCGGCTTCGTCATTTGCTTTGTCGACAATTTCTTTTGCCGCCTGCTGAGCCTCGGCTTTTGCCGCCTCACGGGTTTCTTCGGCATCCGCCTGAGCGTTTTCGGTTATGGCATCGGCGGCCTTCTGAGCGTCTCTCATAAGCTCCGCAGAACGCACCTGCGCTTTTTCGAGAACGGCAGTGGCCTTTGTGTCACAGTCTGCCAAAAGGTCATTAACACTGCGTTCGGTTTCGGCGTTAATCTTTTCGGAGGACTCACGAGCGGCACTGATATAACTGTCCGCCAGAACCTTTGCGGACTGAATTATGCTCTGATATTCCGCTTCCGCCGCCTGATTTGTCTTTTCGGCTCTGGCGTTTGCGTCCTCTATTATTCCGTCAGCCGATTTTTCTATATCGGCAACACTTCTGTTTGCTTCGTCAATTATCTCATCTGCTCTTGTCTGAGCGGTTGAAATAATCAGGTCGGCGCTTTTCTGGGCGTTGAGAAGAACATCACGCAGAACATTCTCATCCTTGCGGTACTCTTCAAGCTTTGCCGCAAGAATGCTCATCTTTCTGACAAGATTGCCGTTTTCGTTGAATACTTCGGTGTAGTCATCGGCTATTTCCCGCAGAAGATTGTCAACCTCCTGTGAGGAATAATATCCTTCTTCACGCTGTTCTATTTTTATCTGTTTTAACTGAGCCGGGGTAAGCATAAGCCTCGTCCTTTCTCTGCGGAGAGATTTATTTATAAGACTTTATATTGTCCTGTTCGGGTCTTAGCCGAAAAATCCTCCGTTGTTTTCGAGTTCATCGAGGAAATCGCCGACAACATCAACACTGAAGGGAGTTACAAGAAATGTTTTATCGGCTATTTTCTTGACTTTGCCGCCGATTGCGAATGCGGCGCCTGAGATAAAGCTGAGTATCTTGCCGACATCATCTTTGCAATCAATCATATTGACAACAACGGTACGTTTGTCAAGCAGCTCGCTTACAATGTCGGCAGCATCGTCCTTGTAACTTGTGGGCTTTTTGAATACAACCTGAAGTTTCGCGGTCGCATGAATATTCACGACATTGGGCTTTTCGCCGCGTGGGGTGTACTGTCTTTCGTAGCGTTCTGACGAACGGGTAGGTGTATCCTCCTCAGCCTGCTCGAATGTATCATCAAATTCTTCGGCATTCTCATCGGGAATGGTAAAATAGTTTTTGAATTTTTCTGTAAACTTCATTTTCTTTTTCCTTTCGTGATAGACTGTATTTAAAGATAAAAATTTATTACATCTTATCAGTAGCGGCGTGCGCCGAACAGTGAAGAACCGACACGCACAAGCGTTGAACCCTCTTTTACGGCTTCGGCATAGTCCGACGACATACCGAGAGACAGAACATCAAAATCCGCTTTGTTTTTAAGAAGTGACTTTATGTCGGTGTGAAGCTTTTTCATATCCGCAAAATATCTGCGTACTTCCTCGCCCTCACACACCGGGGGTATTGCCATAAGTCCGCGAACGTTCACATTTTCGATTTCGTTTATCTGACAGGCTCTCTCTTTTATTTCTTCGAGTGAAAAGCCCGTTTTTGAAAATTCGCAGCCGATATTGACTTCAAGCAGAACATCCATTGTTCTGTTTACGGCGAGACTTCTTTTGGCGATTTCTTCGGCAAGCTCCACGCTGTCGACCGACTGCACCATTGACACAATGTCGGCTATCTTGCGAACCTTGTTTGACTGAAGATGCCCTATTATGTGCATATCGACACCGTCGGTGTTAAGAAATTCAAGCTTTGACAGAAGCTCCTGCACCTTGTTTTCGCCTATGAGCCTGACACCCAAAGACAGAACGTGATTTATCGGCTGTGGACTTACGGTTTTTGTTACAGCCATAAATGTAACTTCATCGGGACTTCTGCCGACACTTAAAGCCGCCTTTTCTATGTTGTCTTTTATTCGTTTGTAGTTTTCATCGAGATACGAAAAATCCGTAACCGAATCATTTAATGTATTCTCCGTCAACGTAATCGATCCCCTTAATTATAACATTATCATAAAGCTCTATGTAGCCGCTTTCCGAACTGCTTCCGGTTACAATAGCATATTCTTCACCGGAATAAACAACATTGACCTTTCTGAAGTCAATCATTCTGCCGATAAGAACATTTACACCGACTTGTCCGTCAATCGTTCTTAAAGCTTTTATATTCACTTTATATCCGGTGTAGCTCGCCTTGAGAATTTTTATATGCTCTTTTCGAAGCTGCGCCGTTTCGGAATTCAGATTATCCGACGAGAAGACAACCGTTACCGAGCCGTCATCGTTTTCGTTTTTGGCTTCAACCGTAAGGCTGAGACTGTCGCCGGAATAGCCGTCAACCGTGACGGTTGTTTTGCCGCCGACCGTCAGATTTTCGGCATCCGCTTTTGAAAGATTGCACACGGCGTACCACACAAACTCGTGTACGAGCTTGCCGACCTTGTTTGTGTCGGCGGTGGTCGGCGTGGCATTCAGCAGAGCCTCGACATCGCTTTCAGTAAAATTCTTGACGTTGGCGTAGTCTCCGACGGTTTCGTATCCGTCCGTAAAATTCATAAAGCATCCGGCAGACGGAGCGGTAACTGTACTGCTGACTGCTGCCGCCGCCTTGGCCGACGTTATCTCGGCATTTACGGTCGATATCGCCTCGGTCACATCAACACTCTGCCCCATTGCAATCTGCCTTTTTGTCAGGTTTTCGCTGAATTCGTAGCCGTACTCCGACAGCGAAGACACATCACCCGACTGAATCAGCTTTTGCATCGATAAGAGAGAATCATTGACATTGGCATTATAGACATTGTATGACGACAGATTTTTGCCGGAGCTTACAGATGCTATACTCTCGTAATAAGAAAGCTTGTCTTTCAAATCGGATAGCTGAGCCGCAGTCTTTGCCGCTTCTTCGGAAGCATAGACATTTGCGACGGTGTCACCTATGCCGACCTTGCTGCCGTTTGAGACGGTTGGCACAACGGTTGCAGAGGCGGACATGTCAATAACGGTTTCTTTTCGGATAAAATACGCATCCGCTTCAATATTCACATTGATTTTTGTAAGAAGAGCCGCTTCGGTTTCGGGAATGTTGCTTTTGCTGACGGCATTTGCTATCGCGTTATAGACAAAACCCGCAAGCACAAGCAAAACCAGAACACCGACAAGACAGAGCACGACTTTATAGCTTACAAGAATATCAATATTGGTTCTGACATGAAATTTTCCGAAGAAATTGTTTGTATTCTTCTGCTTAGGTGTGTAATTTTCAAAATGCTGTTCGGGAATGGGCTTTTTTTCTCTTTTTTTGCGTCTTTCGGTTTTGCCCGAATCGGCAGAAGCGTAATTTTCGCCATTTTGCTCGTCATCATAATAGTGGCGGGAATAATGCGAACGTGACTCCTCGGCTTTTTCTTCATATGATTTATTTTTCGTATAATTGCCGCTGTCGGATTTCGCCGATGTGCGGTCGGCTTTTTTGCCCTTGCTTTCATCAGCGTAACGCCTTTCGGGCGAACCGGATGACGGATATGCTCTTTTTTGAGGCCGCTCCCCTGCGGTGTGTGATTTCGCACTCGAACGCGCCCTGTTTTTTGATTTGCCGGAATTCTGTTCGGACGAGATTGTTTCGCCGTTTCTTTCACGCTGAAGACGGTCGAATTGCTCTGCGCGTCGTGCGCGTTCGGCATCGGAATCATGGTCGGTCATTCAGATCCCCCCTCTTTACAATTAACGATTAATAATTAATAAT
>CAVFPQ010000110.1:0-7749 GCA_963624415.1 Acutalibacteraceae bacterium
GTTTCTCGCCGAAAAATCTCCCATATCTTTGTCCGAAAGCCTTGCAAGGCGACTTCCCTTGCCGCATTTTCGGACTTCGATATGAAAAATTTTTCTTGGCTACGAAACTGCATTGCATTTCAAAACAAAAATTCAACAAAAGTAAATAGCATATTTTTATTTCAAATAGTTGCTTTATTTTACATTAAGTCGATGATTTGTCTTTGTTTTGAAACAATACTTCCTTATCAGCACGTGGCTAAGCTGCTCCCGATTTTATTATATTTTGCTGAATTACAGTCCGAATCCGACCGATTCAAATTCGGGCTCGTCGTTTTTGCCGTCGCCGTCATAGTCAAGCTTGAGTCCCTGTTCATCGAAAAGGAATACACTGTTGAGTGCTATTTCTATACCTTTTTCGATTGTCTTAAGCTCCATAATATCGGCAACGTCGCCGCGTGTGTGGTAATATCTGGGCGGGCCGGGGTTCATAGCCGCAAAGCATGCCGCAGGGATGCCCCCCTGTGTTACAGCCGCTGCATCGGACGCGCCGCAGAAAAGAACAGCATAGGGAAGGTCAACATCCGAAAGTTCGCCGGCAGCTTTAAGCAATGCACACGCACGTCTGTCGTGCTTTGTGATTCCGGACATATCCTTGTCATAAATTGCCATATCGTCGTAGTCCTTAAGCGTATCAAAAGCAAGAACAACGGTTTCAACCTTGCCGTCCTTATATTCGGGGTGCTGTTTTACCATCGCCTTGGCACCGCGAAGACCTGCTTCCTCACCGCCTGAGAACATTGCCACAACTTCGGTATTTTCGAAGTGAATATTGTTGTCGCCGAGGAATTTGAGCACGGCGGCACCTGCCATACAGCCCGTAAGGTTGTCATTTGCGCCGTCAACCGTGATTTTGTAGTTCATGAAAATCGAGAGCATTACATACCCAGGAATGAACGCAAGACCTATCCAGTAAAGAACGTGAAGCGGCTTCTGTGTGGCGGTTGTTATAATCGTCACAAAAATGGTGTAGGCAAAGCCTATTATCGGATACGCAAATGCACCGTAAAGAAGCTTGTTTCCGCCGAGCCATGTAAAACGCCACTCGATTGAAGAGTCGGAGTGTCCGCAGATAACTATTCTGCGCTTTGTTTCTCCCGTTGCTTTTCGTATGCAGTAGGTGTTGTGCGATGTCGCTTTCGGGAAGAACGGATCAACAGGCTGTCTGTAAAACAGAAATTCGCCGATTATCATAACCGCTATTACCGCAATTGCGACATAAGCAATGTACGGAGCATACAGTACATCGGGTGTAAAAATGTTTGCAACCTGTATGGCTGTAAGTACAATAAGAATGATGCCCGCAATGCGAAGCCAGCCGAGAAACGCTCTCGGTGACAGACGGAATTCATCCTGCTTTACTTCATCGGCGGCATCACCGACCTGCTCTGCCATATAGTTCTGTGCCTTTAATTCCGCTTCCGAGCCGGTTTCTCGGGGACCTATCTCGGAACAGACTTTTTTGATTGTGCGTGCCGCAAAGTTTGCGTACATGCGTAGTGTCGGCTTAAATTTTTCGACACTGTCGGATGCTTTCATATGTGAAAATCCCCCTGAACTTAAAACTGCAAACAATTTTAGCACAAAATGTATGAAATGTCGATTAGTAATTCCTATAAATCGACACGTGTTTAATTGTGGAATATTCACAAAAAGAATGTGAACAAATTATTAACAACTGTTCATTAGGCGGCTGAATTATAAGATATCCGACATTTGTCAGTCGAGTAACGGAAGAAAGACAATGAGCAATTAGCAATTAGCAATTAGCAATGAGTGGATGGTGTCGGAAATATATAAGGGGCCGACCTCTCGCATTGTACAACGCACTTGCGGGGCGCAGAAATTAACTGTTGCATTTTTCCTCTGAAAAGTATATACTTCTGTTGTATGCGTTGGTGCATACATCGGAAGACAAATACGATTATCACACAAAAAAAGGAGCTTGTTATGAAGTCACGCACAGTAAAATTCATAAGAAAAGCCGTATCGATTTTGATTGTTGTTCTGACAATAACATCCACATGCGTATTTTCCGCATGTGCGTCCATATCAAAATATACGGCGATAACGGATAAAGACCTGCTTCACACCGACGGCTATGATCTCAAGACAGCTGACGGCAGAACGGTTCGTCTTCGCGGACTCAATCTCGGCGGATGGCTTATACAGGAAGACTGGTTCTGCCCCACAACAAGCGGTGTTGACGGAAAGCACGGCGACTGGTATACAATGCAGGTGCTCGAAGAGCGTTTCGGTACAGAGAAAACCTATGCTCTGTATGATTCGTATCAGGACAACTGGCTTACCGAGGTTGACTTCAAGAACATTGCCGATATGGGTTATAACTGCGTTCGTATTCCGTTCTGGTACAGAAACTTCCAGACGGATGACAACGGCACATGGCGTCTTAACGAAGAGGGCGAAATAGATCTGTCCCGCCTTGAGTGGGCAGTTGAAATGTGCCGCAAGTACGGCATTTACGCAATTCTCGACTACCACGGCGCAGTGGGCGCGCAGAGTGTAAAGGATCACACCGGCAGAGATACTTATTATCATTTCTTCAAGAATACGGACGAAGGCAAAAAATGCCGTCAGCTTACATTGGAGTTGTGGAAGGTTGTTGCCAAGCGTTTTGCCGGTGACCCGGCGGTTGCAATGCTCGACCTGCTTAATGAACCCATGTGCAATGACTATGTCGGACTTGCCGCAGTTGAACCTCAGTATATCGACTACTATAATGAGCTTTATACGGAGCTTCGTAAAATAGATCCCAATCATATATATACAATGATAGCGGTATGGCGTGCGAACAAGCTTCCGGCGGCATCAAAATACGGCTGGAAGAATGTTGTATATCAGTTTCACTGGTATGACGCGTCCATTTCAAAATACGTATCCGGCATAAGTGAGCTTTACGACAGATTTGACGGCAAGACAAAATGGGGCGTAACATACGATAAAGTTCCGTTCCTTATGGGTGAATTTCATCCGACAGGCAATGAAACAGTACCGCTTGCCGATGTTTTCGCACTGTTTGAGAAGAACAATCTCAACTGGACGGCGTGGACCTACAAGGGACTTAACAGCTGGGCAAACAATTCCGATTGGTGGGTTTACGGCAGTGAACAATCATGCACAGTTGATCCTGTAAACGACAGCTATGAAGAAATTCTCGAAAAATGGGGCGGCAATCTTCGCACCGACGGCGGAAAGTTTGTCGAAGCAAAGCTGTTTGATATAACAAAGCAGTATACCGGCAAGGCAAATGTCGAGGATGCTCCCATGAACACGCAGAAGGATATAAAGAACAGCTATGACCTGCCCGTAAAGGCACTTATCGAGTTTGTCAAAAAGCTTATTGAATATATCCGTTCATTCTTTACACGTGTCGCCGCATAAATTATAAGCATAAAAAAATTCCCGTCAGTCCGTTATTGAGGGCCGGCGGGATTTTTATTTTTTTTATTTTTTAAGTTCGTGCTCTATTGCTTGCTTGTGCGTTTTTGCAAAATCACTGAGTTTATAAGAAGTAATTCTCTGTTTTGCCAACATCGGTACAACGAATCCGTTTTTTGCGAGTACAGACAGGCGATTTATTACAGTCTTGTTTGTTACGCCAAGCTCCTTTGCCAGTGCAATCGGAGTAAATTCTCCGTTATAATTTTTCAGGAGAAGCAAAAGGAGTTCCTTTTCTTTTTGCTTAAGATAAGAAACACTGCCCGAGATTTCGTCTGATTCGGAGCTTTTCTGCATTTCACACACTTTTGCCGAATACAGCATAACCATTCTCAGAAAATAGTTTATCCATATTTCGGAATGCGGAGGATTGTTCCGCCCGGAATAATAAAGCGCCGGCAAGCCCATCTGGATTGAGTTATAGTATTCGTCGATATCGTACGCAAAATATTCTTCAAGTGAGCCTATCCCGTTGAAACCGTAGCCGTTTATATCCATAATATAACCGGACAGCAGTCTTGCCGTACGCCCGTTGCCGTCTTCAAACGGATGTATTGTAACCAGCTGATAGTGAACAACCGCAGCTGCAATAAGCGGATGGTCATCGGTTGTGTTTACGTAATTCACAAGCTCATCCAAAAGTGCGGGAATATCTGAAGCCTCCGGCGGAATATAATCGGGTTTGCCTGTTTTTGAGTCGTATACGGCAAAAAGAACACCGGGGGGCATGGGACCTCGTAAACCGATTTTTTCTTTTGAAGCCCCCTTTTCAACAAGCTTCTGCACGTCTGAAATAAGCTTCTTTGAAAACGGTTCTTTGTTCTTTGCCATTTCCTCCAGAAAATTCAGAGCGAGGAAATAATTTCTGACTTCCTGCTCGGGCTTTAAGAAGTGGCGGTGTGCGTCTGTCTCGATTACATTTTCAGCCTGATTTTCGGTCAGTGGATTTCCTTCGATTTTATTTGAGGCGTATGAACTTTTTTTCTTGGAATTTTTGCGAAGCCTGTTCGCGACATCGTATGGCAGTTTAACAGACGAAACATTATATCTGTTTTTTTCGATTTCGGTTATATATTTCAGAATTTCATTCGTAAGCGTAACTTTAATCATAAAATCACCCTTATAGATTATAACCGATTTGCAAAAGAAATTCCACTGTTTTTCCACTATTTTTACACTAAATTTCACTGTTTTTACACTATTATTCATTTATCGGCAAAAACTCAGTCGATTTTTATCTCGGAAATATGCTTGTATGTGTTCTCGCCCACATTGAAATTTTCTACGCCGTGTGCGGTAATTACTCTGTCACGGGTTACATCAAAACAGTTTGAACAGACGGAAATATTTTTATGTATCGGTGTTGTTATTTTTCCGCCGAGAGTTATGGGTTCAACAAGAATTGCGGAGCAGTCGATACAGCTCGGCAGGTTGTTGGGAGTGACGATAAAGTTATTGTCATAAATTTCCATATCACGAACAGGGCCGCTCTCGTACCAGTCGTTGGCATCGTTGCTGACGAAAATATTCGCCATTGCGACATTTGTAAATTCATTATCGTGTATGCGAACCTTGCCGCCGACTGTGACAAGAATACCTCTTGTGGGAATGGCATTAAATCGGCAATTCGAAATTTCTACATTCGGATTGCACGTTGCGTTCTCCGCCACAATGTTGTACTGATTTTTGTACATACTGTCTATATCCGTAGGCAGTTTTTCGTTAAATTCAACGGTTACGGTCTTGTTTTCTATGTCATCAACGGCATTTGCGACGGTATAAACGCCGTCAAGCTCCGCAAGATTATTTCTGTAATAGAATTTAACTTTGTCGTCCGTGTTAAACGCTCTGTAACCGCCCTGCTGACGGTGGACGAACTCGAAAACAGCTGTATTGTCGTTCTTTTTTTCTTTAAAGCGAAGGAATGACGAATGCACGTTTATGGGGTCGTCGTGCGTATGTTCAAAATAGCAATTATTTATTTTTACGTCGCCCTTGCACGAGCAAATGTGAATTGAATCCGCAAAGCTTGATACAATATGCTCGCTGTCCGCACGGAATATGATATTCTCAAACGAAACATTTTCACAGATCTGCGACAGCCAGCCGAAACCGGACAGATAATTTACCGTGATATTTTCGGCGGATACATTTTTGCAGTTGTTGACAAACAGACCGCAGGTGTTTCGATTGTGGTTGGGGCTTATCGTCAGATTGTCGCCGACATTGAATTTGCGTCTGACGAAATAAGTGACCTCCGCCGAAGTGTCCGACAGCTTTTTTATGCTCTTGACAAGATGAAAAGCTCCTTCTTTATGAGATGTTCTGTATACGACATCTCCGTTGTGGCACACGCCGCAGTCACTGTTTTCATCGTTGTTGAAACGCCAGTAATATTCTTTTGTAAACGGGCTCTGTTCAAAAAACGTAAAGCACTTGCCGTCCGTCTCCCACTGTGTCGATTTGGGGAATTCATATACGACCTTGTGACCGGTCATGCTTTTTACACGCATTTCTATATTGTTGGGGCAGGCGTATTTAACGGTAAAACCGCCCATTTTTACATTTACGCAATCAAGAAAAGCCATGGAGCATATGTCGCCGTGAATTACAAATACGGCACCGTTTCCTTTAAGCTCAATATTTTCAAGCTTCTCAAACAGCATGCCGAAGCGTTTTTCGGGAAATCTGAAAGAATCCGTGTTTGTCATGTGAATTACTCTTGACAGACAGTCCTCTTTGTAAAAATGATATTCTTTTGCGGAGAACACAAATGTGTCGCCGTTTTTCGCGTCCTTAATCGCATTCTGCATAGGCACGGTAAAATTTGAAGCCGAGCCGTAGTTATCAACAAATATTTCCATTGTACTGAAGCTTCCTCCCGGTTAATTTATTTTTATAATAGCAGACATAACGACCTGATTCAACTTCTTTTTTGTCCTCGAAAAGCATCGCTTGAATTGACATCATAAAAATGCAGAGCAAATATTGATTACAGTCCCATATATAGGACACGAAAAGATTTATTGCTGTTGATTTTTATATAAAACGGGAGTATAATTTAAACAGAATATTTCAACGGAGGGAAACCATGGAAAACACAAAGCTCAACTGTAAATATTGCGGTGCGCCGCTTGTCGTACTAAACGGAGAGACTCTTGTTAAATGTGAATATTGCGGAATGACAACCGTGGTTGAGGCACCTCAGGGTGTGGCTCCTCTTGTGGAATACGGCTTTATGATTCTTGAAAACGGCCGTTTTGAAGATGCGGACAATGCTTTCGAAAACGCGCTGAAGGGAGCCCCGAGAAATTCCGATGCGCATCTCGGAAAGCTTATGACGGAATATAAAATAAAGACAAGGGATGAGATGAAAACTTGTGTCCGCAGATTCAGCGAGAGTGAGAACTATAAAAATCTGATGAAATACGGTTCACCGGAATGGATTAATATTGTCAGAAACAATAATGTAAATGCCATCAAGCAGGAACGGGACGGTTACATAAAACAACTGGCCGATATGAAGCAGTATCACCAAATTGAAGAAAACAGACAGAAAAAGAATATTGAAGAGGCATTAAAATCGCTCAAAACTATGAAAAACTTAATATGCATATTGTCAGCTTTTGCAGGCTTAGGGCTTTTTCTTCTTATTATCGCGGTTTCATGCGAAAACAATAATGCATTAATTTTTATGAGTATAGCCTGTTTTTATATCTTCTCGGTATGTGGGTTAGCTACACTTTGTTTTGGGTTATTAAAAGGTCAGAATACCGGCAAACAATCGCCGATGACCAACAATACTTTTAACAAAAAATCATATAACTATGATTCGGCAAAGAAAAGAGTCAAAGAGGCTAATGAAAGATTAACCTTCACCTGTAACAGCAATCGCCAAAAAGAGAATGAATTACAAAACAAAATCGATGTACTGCAGGCAAGCATCGATAATGATGAGAAAAAAAGATTTTAATACCGTAAAAACTTTATAGTAAAAGAAATGCGGAATGCGAACTTGAAGAGAAAATCAAAAATCTGCAGGATATTATTGATAAATATTAAATTTACGGAATAAAAATAACAAACGGCAGTGACAAAACGGACGAGAGCTGAGAGGCTTTAGCCACGTGCTGATAAGGAAGTATTGTTTCAAAGCAAAGACATTCTGTACACTATTGATGGATTTTTGCTTTGAAATGCAAAGCAGTTTCGTAGCCAAGAAAAATTTTTCATATCGAAGTCCTTCAAATG
>CAVFPQ010000111.1:0-7648 GCA_963624415.1 Acutalibacteraceae bacterium
GTTTTGAAATGCAAAGCAGTTTCGTAGCCAAGAAAAATTTTTCATATCGAAGTCCTTCAAATGAAGCAAGGGAAGTCGCCTTGCGAGGCTTTCGGACAAAGATATGGGAGATTTTTCGGCGAGAAACCAATACTTCGTTGTCAGTGCGTGGCTTTTTTTGTGGGGGCGAGGAGCAACGCGACGAGCCGGGGGCGAGCGAAGCGAGCCACAGGCGAGCGAAGCGAGCCGAAGCCGACGAAACGCAGAATGCGTTGAGGAGGCACAGCCGCGAGCGAGGAGGAGGGAGCGCGTGAACGAAGTGAACGAGCGGACGACTTCGAGCGAGCGGCTGCCGTGACGAAGGGTACTGCCTGTCCCGCATTTATGTTTCGGCTGTGAGAAAAGTTAGTCGGACAGGTACGTGCCCTGAGGAGCGGTCACACCCCGGTGGGCTTCGCAGGCAGGCTGCCCGGTACAAAAAAAGCCACCCCCTGCGAAGCCGAAAAGGACGGCTGACAGGGAGTGGAAAATAAATCGGCTTATTTTTATTTGTGGTAGAGCTTTTTCGTTTGTGTCATCGGTTCGTTTGTCATATCAACGCCGAGCTTTTTGAAAGTCTGCGAGTCAACAGATGAAAGAATTACTGAGGAGTGTGCCTGAAGTCCTCTTACCTTGGGAAGCTGTTCGAGCGCGCACTTTGCAACGGGGCTTGTGGCGGCACAGATTGAAAGTGCGATAAGTACCTCGTCAACATGAAGTCTTGGGTTGTGATTGCCCATATTTTCCGTTTTAAGTCTCTGAATAGGCTCTATAATCGACGGGGACAGAATGGGCATATCATCGGGAATGCCGCCGAGCTTTTTAAGAACATTTATAAGCATAGCGGAAGCCGCACCGAGCAGGGGAGATGTTTTTCCCGTGATAACTTCGCCGTTGTCAAGCTCCATGGCCGCCGCAGGAGCACCGGTAAGCTGAGCCTTATCAAGTGCCGCTTTAACGCACTTGCGGTCATCAACGGTAATTCCGAGCTGATTCATAAGAAGCTCTATTCTGTGTGCGACAGCCTGTTCGCCGAGTCCCTGACGGGCAAGACACGCACTCTCGTAATAACGGCGTATAACCTCCGCTTTTGCCGCTTCCGAGACTGCATCATCATCGAAAATGCATTTGCCTGCCATGTTAACGCCCATGTCGGTCGGGGATTTATAGACGGATGTGCCGGAAATTTTTGTAAGCATGGCGTTAAGTACCGGGAAAATCTCGACATCACGGTTATAGTTTACCGTTGTCTCGCCGTATGCCTCAAGGTGGAAGGGGTCAATCATATTTACATCGTTAAGATCCGCCGTTGCCGCTTCATATGCGACATTGACAGGATGCTTAAGAGGCAGATTCCATATCGGAAAGGTCTCAAATTTTGCGTAGCCCGCCTTGTTGCCGTGCTTGTACTCATGATAGAGCTGAGACAGACATACAGCCATTTTGCCGCTTCCGGGGCCGGGTGCGGTTACAACCACAAGCGAACGGGTGGTTTCAATGAAATCGTTTTTACCGTAGCCTTCATCGCTTACGATAAGGGGTATATTTGTGGGGTACTCGGGAATTATATAGTGGCGATAAACCTTCATGCCGAGCTTTTCAAGACGCTTCTGGAACTGAATTGCGGTGTGCTGTTCTCTGAAATGAGTTATGCAGACACTGCCGACATACAGACCGAAATCTCTGAAGGCATCAATAAGACGAAGACAGTCCAGATCATATGTAATGCCGAGGTCGCCTCTGCGTTTGCTCTTTTCGATATCGTCGGCGCTTATGACGATAACAACCTCCGCTTCGTCCTTAAGCTCATAGAGCATTCTTATTTTGCTGTCGGGACAAAAGCCGGGCAGAACACGTGACGCATGATAATCGTCGAACAGCTTGCCGCCGAACTCAAGATAGAGCTTGCCGCCGAACTGTGATATTCTGTCCTTAATGCACTTTGACTGCAGTGCGAGATACTTGTCGTTGTCGAAACCTTTTTTTACCATAACTTTACCCCTTATAAATCAAACTGAAAACAATTATACTCCCATAACGGCGAGTTGTCCATATAAAAATTGGGTCTTGGCGAAAAAATTGCGGCTCTTTTGCGTGGTAATGATGAATTGCCGGCGGCTTTTTCGATTTGCAATTAACAATGTCGGAAGATAAAGCGTATCCCGGATTATAAAGCTTCGCAAAAGGCGAAATTTCAGGGAGTTATCGGGCTTTGCGATGATATTGATTCGTGTGCTTCGCAGTTGGTGGGCTTTAAGGGCGGTGCCGGGCTTTGCCGTGGGCGCAGCAGAACTCTCAGCCGCCCGCAGGGGCACCCGACTGTCCGGTTTGTCAGCTGTGAGTAACAGGTTGACATTTTCGCCGGACAGCCGGGTACCGCCTCCGGGCGGCTGCCCCTCGTTCGCCTTCGTTTGTTAAGCCGCAGAGGGCTGCGGCTGAACAAACTTGGCTCACTCGGGGCTTGCGGCTCGCTTCGCTCGCCGCATTACGCTCGCATTCGCGAGCGTCCCACCCACCCCCCTCGCATTCGCGATAACGCCGAGCGCCCCGGAAGCTCATCGCTTCCGGGGCGCCCGTTATCTGTTACTGAGGGGAATTGGAAAACCGTTTAATCTTATTTAAAGAGGTTTTTGAACCAGTTGATTATCTTCTGGAAGAAATCGGAAATCTTCTGGAAGAAGCTCTTCTTCTCCTCGGGTTTCTTTGAACCGCAGTTCTTGCATACGCCGCTGTCATCATAGTCGTGACCTGTTGCGGCTATCTCGGTAGCAGCCTTGATAACCTTGCCGCAGTCTGCGCATACGATGCTGTCGGTGTAGCCTGCCTCTGTGCAGGTAGCAGCCTTGCCGGCAACTGTCTTTTCGGTGTGAGCCTTAAGAGCCGTTGCTGTGCAGCCGGAGATAATCTTGCCGCAGTCTGCGCACTTCTTGCCTGCTGTTGTGCCGGCCTTTGTGCATGTAGCTGCAACCGCAGGAACATCAACTACGTTTGCGTGGTTGTCTGCGTCAACGGGGATTGTCTCGCCGCCTTCGGTCTTACCGCAAACCTTGCAGACCTTGCACTCTGTCTTGCCTTCTGTTTTGCATGTGGCGGCAACAGCAGCCTGGGTTGTCCAGTCGTGAGCGTCATCGTCGCACTGACAGAAGTAAGGAAGAATACCGGAGTCTCTTACAAGGAGAAGCAGGGGCTCGAAGCTTGTGTCCTTAAGGCTATTTGCGCTCTTGATGCCGTAAGCCGTGCATTTAGCGGCTGTGTCACCGGAGTTGAAATCCTGAAGGAGTGTATCACTGGGAGCTGTGTATTCATCACTGATTATTGTGTCGGGAAGGAATGCGTCGGAGATATGCTCGCAGGCGTTTATAACAGCCTTTGTGAATGTTACATCCTTAGCGAGGTCTTCGGTCTTTTCAGCTGTCTCAAACAGACGAAGGAAGTTGTCGAGGTTGCCGGCAAGAGCCTTGTCGAATATAGCTTCGGAAACATACTTTGCGTCACAGCAGAAGTTGTCGGAAGCGCAGTTTGAAAGGAGTGAACCCATGGGAAGAAGTTCGCAAGCGAGGTTGCTTATCTTGTCCGCAAGAGTTGTGCCCGCATAATTTGTTGCGGGGATGCAGATACCGTCTGCTACGTCGTAAATTCTGTCAACGATAGCGGTGAGTGTATCTGTCCATGTTGCGCCGGCTGTTACGCCGAATGTGAATGAAACGTGAGGAATGTCTTCACCGAGCTTTTTGTTGATGCTGTCAATGATGCCGTTGAAGATATCGGGAACTACCTTTTCGGATGCGAATTTCACAACATAGAGTGCGAAGTCAGCAACCTTTGTCATGATAACATCCTTGCCGTTGTTGTCGGTGGATGCAACGTCAATGTCGGTGTAAGTGTAGCTGTAACCGAGCTCGCCGTAATTGTCGGCAAGAGTCTTGTTGATTTCGGGGAATGCAATGTTGAGAGCCGCAACTGCGATTTCGTCAAGAGTTTCGGCGTTTGCAACTGCTGTGTTGAGCTTTGCGAGAGTGTCATTCTCTGCTGCGGCGAACTTAAGAACAGTCTTAATTCCGCTTACATAGAGATTTTCTACGCTTGAGAAGTCAACGAGGTCAAACAGAAGGCTTGTGTCAAAAGCGTCAATGGGCATATCGCCTATAAGATCCTTGACATCATTGTCGTTCATGAAGGACTTTGCTTTTGCCATCATGTCGTTTGCCTTGTTGCAGATCTTCTGCATATTGGCTGTAAGGTTATTGTTGAGACCCTCTGTAAGAGCGAGTGATTCATAACCTGCGTCGGATGTAAGCATCTTTACAACACCGCAGAGGATGTCGTTAACCTGACCTACAAGACCGTTGTGTGTGTCATAGTTGCCATAGAAATCGATTATGCTGTAATCAATATCAAAGTCTGTATCAAGGAAGTTAAGAAGCTCTTGTGCACCTGCGAGAGCACCCTCTGCACCTGCGCCGAGATTTTCAACAACAACCGTTGCTACGGGGTTAACAAGAACCTTGTCAACTTCGGCTTTGATGAGAGCTTTAACATCAACTCCAAGTTTCTCAACAACGGAAATAGCTGTGTTGATATCAACTGTTGTCTCACCTAAAACGGGAAGAGTGTATGTGACATTGCCTGAGAAAGTGGGAGCTGCCGCAGCTGTAACCTGAGCTACAAATGCATCGTCTGTTGCGTAAGCGGTGTATGTAAGTGTTACGTCAACACTGACTGCGAGGTCATCACCGTATTTAACACCTGCCGTGTCAAATGCCGCCTTCATAGCCTTAAGACCTTCTGTTGCGGCGGTCTTTTCGGCATAAGCTTCAACATCGCTGAAGTCTATCTTGAGATTGAAGAGTGAATCTTCACCCTGTGTTGCGTTGAGTTCAACAAACTTTGAAAGCTCTTTTGCCGCTGTGTTTGTGATTATTGTCGAGATATTCTCGGGGATAGCTTCGTTCTTTACGAACTCGTCTGCGCCTTCAAGCTTGTCGGCGTATGTGGTGTAAACAACGGGAGCGATATCTGCCGATACGGGCTGATACTTCTTTACTTCGCCGTTACTGTCTGAAACGGTTACATAAACGGGTTCAATCTTAATCTGCTGTGTCCATGTTACGGACTTGACATCTGTGATGTTGTTATCGGCATCAAGCTTGAATGAATAATAAGCGTCGCCGCACTTTACGAGTATGGCGTTGTCGCCTGCAAGGGCTTTAAGCTCTGCAAGATAACCGACATAAGGATGATCCTCGGGAAGAGTGGCTGCTTCGCCCTCTGTCTCGGTGTAGCCGAGAGCTGTCTTGAGCATGGGACGAACAAGGTTGTCAAGATAATAGGTGTAAGCTGTCTTAAGCTCTGCCTCGTTGTCGTCCATGACGATCTTTACAAGATTTTTAAGAGCTGCGTAAACGTCAAGCTTCTTGAGGTCGATGTCTGCCTTAATCTTTGCGACTGCGTCGTCGGATACAAGACCGTTGTTCTTGAGAAGGTCAACAACATTGTTTATAACGCCGTTGTTTACGATGTCGTCAAGTGTGTCTGTGTCGGCGGGTGTATAACCGAGAATGTCGGCTACAACTTCCTTAACCTTTGCGTTAAGATCGCCGCCCTCGATGTAGGTCGCTACGAATGTCTTGATTTCGTTGCCTTCTTCAAGAGTGTCGATATATTCGCCTACCTTGCCGAGGTCGAAGGTTTTGCCTTCTTCCCACTGTGCAAGCTTGCCGAGTACTTCTGCGTTGTCTGCCGCAAACTGAGCGATGCCCTTAATGAAGTTAAGGTCGCCGTTCGAACGCTTAAGAGTTTTAAGCGTGGAGTAATTCATGTTTGCGAAGTCACCGCCGAGCTGTGAAGCATAGTCGATGTACTGGAAAATATCCTCGATTGAATCAATATCGAGAGGTATCTCAACAGTCTGATCGAAAACTTCAAGTTCAAAGTTGTTGAAGTCTTTTGTTACGCTCGCGATTTTGCGGTCGAGCCAGTCGAGAATTATGCCTGCGGTCTGTTCCGCAGTGAGATTAGAGATGTAGTCTGTGTCTTTCTGTGCTACTTTTGCTCTGTCATAATCGGATGAAGCAAAAGCGGGAATGCACATTGCAAGCGCCATAACAAGCGCCATTGCGACACTGAGAACCTTTTTGAATGTTCTCATCATTTTTTCCTCCTGTTCAATATAGAAATATTTGTGGAAAGCATACAGCTTTCTGTTTCACGGTTGAATATTATCACATAATTCGCACAAAAAACAAGCAACAAAAAAACAATTAGTGTCATAACTGTAAATTTTCTGTGACTGCTGAATTTCTATAAGAGAAAAAAGCCGGTTTCCCGACTTTTGCTGTGCTAAATATTTTCTTCGATATAGTTTTTTGCCCATTTTATTTTATCACGGTATTCAAGGGCTGTTTTATCATCGGAATACGATACAAAATTTACGGTTGCCCATGAAACAAAAAAATCGAGAAATTCTTTTTGTTTATCCGTCATTGTATCCGTATTAAGATTTTTCGCCTCAATGAGCATCTGCCGGGTAAGATAAAACCAGCTTACCATATGCTGATAATATTCCCTGTGGTGCCGTGCAAGATTGATAATATTGTCATTGTTTATTATATAACCATAGTCTACGGAGGAAAGATTTTTTATAAATTCATCAAAGTCACAGGTGCACAGAACAGTAATCTCCTGCGAGCAGATGAAGCATGCCGCCCACATTCCTTTGGCGACCAGTTTTCTGATATTGCCGAAAAAGTTATAAAATTCGGTTCTGCTTACGTTTGCCGAAGTTGTAATATTGTTCACATTAAGATTTGAGGGCTCTTTTGTCAGAAAAATTTTAGCGGCACTTGCCATTATACTGCGGGAAAGCTCACTCTTGCCGGCAGAAAGCATATCGATTGTGTTTTCGACAACGGTTTTTGCGGGAATGTATCTGAAATCGATATTTTTATATTCATCAAGATCGGTTTTCGGAAAAACGGAACACAGAAGATAAACATATATCCGATCAACATAAAACTGAACAAGATTACGCTCGTTTTCGTCTTTCGGATTTACGGCATTCTCGATGTTTTCCATTGCATAACCGTAAAACCTCATCAGAAAGTCAAGATTTCCGTGCTTGCCTGTCAAAAGCCGTATTGTTTCGCTGAAAATATCAATACGCTCGGTCAGCAATTTATAGATATTATCGAGACTGCCCCGGATATTTTGCGGGACTGTCGTGTTCTTTATTCCGTCCAGAAGATATGTAATTCCGTTTGAAGATATGCGGTCGAAAAACTCGAAAATGTCGGAGTAGTAGCGATAGAATGTTGTGCGGTTTATCTGAGCCTTTTCTATAAGCTCGCTTATTTTAATTTTCTGATACGGCTTTTCTTTGATAAGCTCCAGAAATGCGTAAAATAATTTTCCTCTGGCGTTGTCGTCGGGAATTATCTTCAAAAAAATCACCCCAAAAGTAACAGATAATTGTATTAACATCAAAAATAGCTTTAATGTTTGCGAGACCCATATATAAGGGGCCGGGGGCTTCGCAAGATGCGAAGCTTATAATCCAAGGCACATAGTGCCTTCTTGACTTTGGTTTGACGGACCGCTGCCGCCGGTCCTCATTAGTCGCTACGCCAAAAAT
>CAVFPQ010000112.1:0-7621 GCA_963624415.1 Acutalibacteraceae bacterium
ACCTTACTCAACCGAAAGAGGAAAGCAAAATGATAATTGATAACATAAAAAACGCATCAAAATATTATTCCGTTCATCCGCAGTTTAAGGCGGTGTTTGAAGGACTTAAAAAGCTCGATGAAAATTCAGAATGCATCCGCTATGATGTGGACGGCGACAATGCTTTTTACAGTCTTTCATCCTATACAAACAAGCCCGTGACTGAGTGCAAATTCGAATCACACAGAATTTATGCGGACATTCAGTATGTTATTTCCGGTCACGAGCATATAGATGTAACAGATGCCGACAAGCTCACCGTAACCGATGATTTCAAGGACGGCGGCGACATTGCGTTTTATGAAAATTGCGATGATTTCAGCACTGCCGATCTTCAGCCGGGCGATTTTGTAATTCTTTTCCCGGGTGAAGCACACAGACCGCTTGTTGCACCGAATGGTGTAAAAACAAAGACGGTCAAGGCGGTTGCGAAAATTAAAATGGGATAAGATGGGTGTGAGGCCGCGAGGAGGCGGCGAAGCCGACGACGAGCGGCAGGCCGACTCGGATAGCGAGGCGGCACACCTGCCGTCAGGAGCGTCAGCGTATGACGGCAATGGGCCCCGAGTAAGCCGAATTTGTTCAGACGCGCCCCGAAGCGGCTTAACAAATGAAGGCGAACGAGGGGCCCCCGCCCGGAGGCGGTGCCTGTCTGCCCGGCACAACAGCCTGCATATTTCGAAAAGCTGACCGACCGGGCAGATAGGTGCCCCGACGGGCGGTTCAGCCCGCCGGTACGGCAAAGCCGGGCTTCGCCCAATCGCCCACCTCCTGCGAAGCTCATTGTTCAAAATCCAAGGCAAAACACGACTCTGCCAAAACCGCCCACCTCCTGCGAAGCTTTACAAATCCAAAACACGCAGTGTCTTCCTCAGCCACTGACCACTCATTGCCAACTGATAATTGCTAATTTTTCAGCAAAAGAGGTAACCCTATGCTCTGCACCCTCTGCCCCCGCCACTGCAGCATCGACCGAACAAAATCCGTCGGTTTCTGCGGCGTTTCATCTACACTCAAAGCGGCACGAGCCGACCTGCACTTCTGGGAAGAGCCCTGCATCTGCTCTCCCGGCGGCGGTGCGGGTGCGATTTTCTTTTCCGGCTGCAATCTCAAATGCGTATTCTGTCAGAATGAACAAATAAGCCGCGGCAACGAGGGCAAAGAAATCACCGCAGACCGCCTTCGTGAAATAATCGACGAGCTTATTGACAAGGGTGCGGACACAATCGATCTTGTCACTCCCTCCCATTTTACGGATACCATAATAAATGCCCTTGACGGTCACAAACCGCCCGTTCCCGTTGTGTGGAATTCGAGCGGATACGAAAGTGTTGACACTCTGAAACGCCTCCAAGGCATTGTTGACATATTCCTGCCCGACTACAAGTATTCCGACTCACATCTTGCAAAACTCCTCTCGGGTGCTGAGGATTACCCTTCTGTCGCAAAGGCGGCACTTAAAGAAATGTTCCGCCAGACCGGCAAATTCAGACTTGACGACAACGGCATGATGCTTTCGGGCGTTATAGTCCGCCATCTTGTTCTGCCCGGATTTATCGAAAACACTCTGGGCTGTCTTGACGACCTTACCGAAATGTTCGGCGAGGATGACATAATGATAAGCCTTATGAGCCAATACACCCCTCCGAAAAAGCAGCTCAATATTCCGTCTCTCAACCGCAGACTGACCGAAAAAGAGTATAACAGCGCCGTCGACTATCTTTATCTTTTGGGGCGTGACAACGGCTTTGTGCAGGAATTATCCTCTGCGGAAGAAGAATACACACCCGATTTTGACGGAACGGGAGTTTAATAACAATGCTGACAATGAACGACTACTGCCGACAGACATTCGGCAAAAAGCTGTATAAAATCGCCCTTGACGGCGACTTCACCTGTCCTAACCGAGACGGTACTCTCGGCACGGGCGGGTGTATTTTCTGCTCACACGGCGGTTCCGGGGAATTTGCGGAGCACTGCACAACCGATCTTGACACTCAGATTGAAAACGCAAAAGCAAGAATCGCACGAAAGAACAAAAACGGCGGTTACATTGCATATTTTCAAAGCTTCACTAATACATACGCTCCTGTTAATATTCTCCGTGAAAAATTTCTGCCGGTCATAACACGTGACGATATAGACGTTCTGTCAATTGCCACACGCCCCGACTGTCTGCCGGGAGACACTCTTGACCTTTTATCGGAACTGAATAAAATTAAGCCCGTGTGGATTGAGCTCGGCTTTCAGTCATCAAAGCCCGAAACCGTCGGATATATAAGACGAGGATATCAAAATGAAGTTTTCCGCAATGCCGTCCGCGAACTGAAAAGAAGAAATATATATGTTATATCCCATATGATTATCGGCCTGCCCGGTGAAACCGTCAACGACATGAAAAATACTCTTGAATATATGATTTCAAGCGGTGTCGACGGCGTAAAGCTTCAGCTTCTTCACATTCTTAAAGACAGTGATTTATACGAGCATTTCAAAAATAATGAATTTTCCGTCCTTTCAAAAGACGAATACATAAATATATTAAAAGAACTTCTGCCGCTTATCCCCGAAAATATTGCCGTCCACAGACTTACCGGTGACGGCGATAAAAAAACTCTTGTCGCGCCCATGTGGAGTGCCGATAAACGGGATGTAATGAACACAATAAGAAAGGAATTCGGGATTTAATATAATTTCCTGCTTTTTCGCCGACATTACAGTACAATCTTTTGTTATTCTATTAACATTTTGTTCTATTAAGGCTATATATTTTTTTCAGTTGCGTTTGATGATCTTATAGCAAGATGCAGCTGCCGAACCAAAACATTCTGATAATCTTCGGCGGTGCGGGGTATTTGCCTCGTGCCGCCGTTTTTTATTTTTAAATTTTCGTTTTAAATTTCCCGCTTTTCCGTTTTTTTCTTGCTTTTTAGCACGCTCACATATATAATAAAATATGTATGTAAAAATTTCTTGTTTAAGGTAATATATAATGGCATTTGAGAAAAAAAACGACAACAGAGAGCGTTACGGCTCCAAAAACCGCGACTTTAACCATAATAAAGACCGCCGTGAAAACCCCGCCGACAGAGAAGACGACGGCAAAAAGAAGGCATCCGAGCGTGATGACCTCATAATCGGCAGAAACGCCGCAAAGGAAGCACTCAAAAGCGGCAGAGCTATTGACTGCGTATTCACCGAAAAGGGTGACAAAAACGGTGCGCTTCTTCCCATTCTCGCACAGTGCAGAGAAAAAAAGCTTCCGATAAAAGAAGTCGACACAAAAAAGCTTGACTTTATGTGCGGTCATCAGAACCATCAGGGAATCGTAATGACTGCGGCGGCACACGAATACGCATCGGTTGAAGATATTTTAGCCTCGGCAAAAGAGAAAAACGAGCCGCCCTTTATAATTATCTGCGACGGTATAGAAGATCCGCATAATTTAGGCGCAATAATCCGTTCTGCTGAGTGCTGCGGTGCTCACGGTGTGATAATCCCCGAGAGACACAGCGCCGGGCTTTCGGGCATAGTAGGCAAAACGAGTGCCGGCGCGCTCGAATATATGCCCGTAGCAAGAGTAAGAAATCTGACAGACACAATAAAATCACTTAAAAAAGAAGGCATCTGGGTTTATTGTGCCGATATGGACGGCACACCGTACAGAGAAGCAAATCTTTCGGGTGCGATAGCGCTTGTGGTCGGCTCGGAGGGTTCGGGTGTCAGCAGACTCGTAAAAGAAAACTGCGACGGCACGCTTTTGATCCCGATGAAGGGCAGCATAAACTCACTTAACGCCTCGGTAGCCGCAGCCATTCTGATGTTTGAGGCGGCAGCCGCAAGATGACGGCAAAGGAGAATATTTAAATGAACGATGAAAATAAAAACGCCGGTATAAAAACAGGCGAAACACACTCCTCGGGTGTTGTTCTGCCGACAGAGGACGGCGGCAGAAAAATAAATCCCGCACCGACCGTTCACACAACGGGCAGTGACGGCATAAAGCTTCCGAAGGGTGACGGAGATATAATCGACACCACGGCACAGAGATTTATAAAAACAGGCTCAACGCCGTTTGTATCCGCTCACGGGCAGACCGATAATTCCCCGACCGATGTGGATAAATTCACAGACAGGTTCACTCCCCGTTCCGCTGTGCAGAATCCCCACACGGGCTACACCGGAAAAATCCGCACATACGATGATGCCCACTCCTCCCCCGACGGCACAAAGAGAATGATTATCACCGATGCCGACAAATCATCCGAAAATGCTTCCGAAAACGAATTTTCATTTGAAATAGAAGGGCTTGACGACTCTGCACCCGAAGAAATAACCGATGCGGCAATCGAGGACACCTCCGCCGAGCCTGAGCAGCTCTCTTTTATTAACGAGGAATTTACGGACATTTCCGACACCGAAAAAGAGACGGTTGAAGCAACTGCCGCACCCGCCCCCTCAGGCAAAACGAAGAAAATCGATTCAAAGGGTCAGCTTTTAAGGGATATTGCCGACAGTGCGTCCGATGACATTCCGCATGATCCCGATCAGCTCATGATGGACGGCTACAACACCGTAAGCGACGAGGACAAAGCCCGTGAAGAAGCACTTAAAGACGCAAGACAGAAAAAAATAAACAATTTCAATTTCTGGGACAGCAAAAAGAAAACTCGTGACGCAGACGAAACCACGGACGGCAGATTTTCTTCCGATACCGAAAAGAAAAAGGGCGCGTTTTTATCCGGCCTTGCCGAAAAGTTCGAGAACACGGATTCATCCTTCACTCCCGTAAACTGCGGCGAATTTAATGATCCGCAAGACAGAAAGAACATTTTCTCTCAGCTTATAAAAATCCGCAAGAATACTCTGATAAAAACATTTTCCGTTTTAGCGCTTGGCATTATTCTGCTTTTAACCGATATAATAACAGCGATCAGCGCATCAAACAACTCCGGCACATTCACTGTGTTCGGCGGCAGTGCGTTGGCGTATAACATTTTCAACTGTGTATTCCTTGCGGCAGTTCTCGCAATTCTTCTGCCCGACTTCAAAAAAGGTATAGTCTCACTTCTTAAAACAACACCGGGTGCGGACACATCAATTACATTTATGATGCTGTTCACACTTCTGCAGAACATATCAATGTTCTTCGTAAAAGCGAATGTCGAATTTGACCTGCACCTGCTGACACCTGCTGCAATACTGCTCACAGCGCCGTATCTCATGTCAAAGGTTTTCTTCTATGATTCCGCACGCCACTGCTTTAAGACGGCAGCGGCAAAAAGCGACAAATCATATCTTCGCAAGGTGTCCGACGAAAAGCTTATAAAAGAGCTTTTAAGAGACTCCGAAGCCGACAGCAGTATAAATATTGTCTACCCCGGCAAAACAAGATTTATCCGCGCATTCTTAAAACGCACGGCAGACAGTGCGTCAGGCGCAATGCCCGATTCAAAAGCGGTTCTTATCTCTCTTTGTGCTTCGGTTGTTGTCGGAATTGTCGGCGGAATAATCACGCAGTCATTCCCGTCCGGCGTTACGGCGGCGGCTCTGACCTCGATACTGTCATTCCCCATCGGCAGTCTTTTCGCCTGTGCGAATGCCATTGCGAAAGAGAATAAATCACTCTCCGCAAAATCATCGTTTATTCAGAGCTTTTCGGACTCGTCCGATTTTGCGAACATAGATGATATAATAATCGATTCAACAGATATAATAAAAGCCGATGTTGTAAACTGCATGTGTGCCGGGGGCGTAAAGGAAAAACAGGCTATGTTTGTCGCCGGTGTGCTCACAAACTCCTCAGGCGGTGTGCTTAAAGACACATTTGCACCGGCTCTTGCGGGATACGAGGACCGTATGCCCCCGATTGACGGTGTCATATGTGAGGACCGCCTCGGCGTTTCGGCATGGATAAGCAGCTGCAAGGTGCTTCTCGGCACTCACAAGCTCCTCGAAAATCACAACGTAAAAGTACCGAGCGAGGCAATGGCAGCCGTTGTAACGGACGAAGGATGCAAAAGCGTATATCTTGCCATGGAGGGCAAATTTATAGCTCTGTTCTCGGTAAAGTACTCATTCTCCGCAACGACAGCCGCCGATTTAAGACAGCTTGCCGACAACGGTGTAAACATTCTTGTGTCAACACTTGATCCCAACCTTACCGATAAATACACAGAAGAGCTGCTCTCTTTGCCCCGTGACAGTGTAAGAACGCTTCTTAAAAAGTCAACCGACAAAATCAACGACACACGCATGGCGGTTACGGATTCCGAAGAAGCCGGTGTCGTGTTTGACGATACACTCGAAAGCATGTGCCGCTGTGCCGCCGCTTCCGTTCATCTTAATTCCGTTCAGCACACATCAAGGCTTGCCTGCACGTGTCTTGCGGCTTTGGGTGCCGCTCTGTCTGCGGTACTGATGTTCACGGGAGCATTTACGGGAATTACGCCCATTGTCGCCGTGATTTTGCAGGCGGTATGGATTGCCGTATGCATTTTCGCTCCTAAGGCACTCGCAAAGAACGAGAAGCCCCGTGCCCGTCTGCCCTTCAAGAAAACTGAGGACGACATTGACAACGCAGGCGCGATATCCGACCTGCCCCCGATTGACGAAGACACAGGCGTAAATTCACCTGAAGAGACGGTTGTTTCCACAGAAAATATCACGGATGACTCTCCTGCCGCCGACACGGAAGCCACCGAGCAACAGCCGCAGGATGAAAAATCATCCGAAGAGGACCTTGCATCAGCTCTTGACGCTTTCAGCAAGGACAACGACTCTGCAAACAGACACAGACGCTCCGCCGAAAAGTCAAACAACTCCGGCAGGAAGAAATCGATTTTTTCGGGACTGTTCAGCCGTGAAACGCACGAGCCGAAGGAAACGGAATACAATGCACCGCAATACGCCGAGCCCGAAAGCAGCGAGTCCGAAGATGACGAGCCGACAATCAACGCCGAAAGCAATTCATACAGAAAGAAGCAGAGCGATGTTGTACGGGAGTTTACGGACGAGCTTCGCCGCAAGACAATACCCGATGACGATATGGGAATATTTGATGACATTGACTCACGTCTTAATTCAACCGCCAACAAGCACAAGGAAACCGTAAAAGAGGTTGACGAGGAATACAGAAGGACTAAAGCGGAAAGAGCACGCATCCGTGATCTGTTCACACCGCCCGAAGATCCCGAGCCGCCCAGATTCTCAAAAGAGAAAAAAGAGGAGAAGAAACGCGAAAAGTTCACTCCTCCCGCAGACACCGGAGATTTTTCATACTACGACGATGAAATGTTCAGCCGCTTTGAGGACGACAAAATATTTGCCGGACTTCACGACGACGAGAGCAAAAAGAAATTCGACTTCTGAAAAAACCGCCGCCCGGATATCGATCCGGACGGCGGTTTTATATCTGTCGGCAGTTGACAAAGGACGAGGCAAGGAGCCGGGGGAAACAAGGAAGTCCTGCTGACTTAGATTATATAGCTTCGCGTGAGGCAGAGCTTATAAATCCAAGTCCGCAGGACTTCCGAAATTATGCATTATGCATTCTACATTATGCATTCTACATTATGCATTA
>CAVFPQ010000113.1:0-7602 GCA_963624415.1 Acutalibacteraceae bacterium
GCAGAATGTAGAATGCATAATGCATAATTTCGGAAGACACTGCGTGTCTTGGATTGTATAGGCTTCGCGGAAGGTAAAATTATCGATAAGGCTGATTGATTTTTTGCTTAAACAATAATAAAGCGACACCGATTCGGGGTAGAAGTCCGTTTCGGTGTCGTTGTTTTTTTATTGATATTTGCCGTGGGAGTGTATACACTTTATTTAGTAATTTGTCTTTATATATTGTCTTTATATAATATGTAGGCATCGCCAAAGGTGGCGAGGCTTGTATCGCCAAAGGTGGCGAGGCTTGTGTCGCCAAAATGGCGAGGCTTAGGTCAATTAGCAATTAGCAATTAGCAATTAGCAATTGGGGATCTCTAAAAACTTGTTAGTCTCTGAAAACACCGAAAAATTGCGAAAAATTGCTTTTTTATCGAATTTTCATTCTATTAGAGAATTATAGGTGAAAAATATCTTAGTTTTCAGAGGTGCCAAATTAACAATTTCGGAAGACACTGTGTGTCGTGGATTATATGGATTTGCATGAGGATGAGCGGGGGCAGGTACAGTATGGCTTCGCAGAAGATGAGCTTGCGGAGTGTTGCCGGGATTTGCCGTCGGCGGGGCTTGCCGTAATACCGCTTACGCTTCTTACGGCAGAATTGCCGCCGTCTCGCTATCCGAGCCGGCTGTGCCACTCCTCGACGACGAATCGTGCCTTTCTGAATCGAACGGTCGGCTTACTAAACGATTGCCGCCTCGTCGTGGCAGCTGCTCCTCGCATGGCTCGTCGCAGCGGTTCGCTCCTCCTCCGCTTCGCGTCGTCGTCGCGACACGCCCTCGCCTGCGGCTCGGGCTCAGACCCTCCGCAGTACATCTATCGCCTCTCTCGCATCCGTCATAAAATCCTTTGTGTTTGCTTCAATCGAGCAGCGTTCACATCCGACTTCTTCGAGTGCGTTAATAAATGAGCGGTAGTCATATTCGTCCGGCGATTTCATAAACACACGCTTCATATCGCCTTTTGGGAACGGATACGAGATATGCCCGTGACAGATTGACGAACCCAGGAGCTTTATCGTGTTCGCATCTTCTCCCGCACATTTCATATGATATATATCTGCGTTTGTTTTTATGTTGTTCTTGCCGGACATCACAGCGAGCATAGCGCCTTCGCTCAGTGTGTTTATCATATTTGACTCTTCGCGTCTGAGCGGTTCGGTTGCAACGGTTATTCCGTATTTCGCGGCAATGGGGGAGACTATATTGCCAAGAAAATCGGCAAGCTTTTTTACTCCGTCGGCAAATGTAACACCGTCAATAAGACCTCTCGCGCCTCCCGAACCGAACACGACAGTTTTAAGTCCGATTTCAAAGCCTTTTCTCATGCCGTTCTCGATTAGCTCTGTAACGGCCGATAAATCCAAATCCTTTGACAGAAGCTTGTATTCGCCGGGCAAAAAGCAGTTTGCGGCTTCGCATTTTATGCCGTACTCTTTTATAATGTTCTTGAGCGCGGCAAATTCATCGTCGGTACTTTTTGAAATTCTCTGAAAGTTTGTTTCAAAGTAATCATAGCCCGACTCGGCGAGCAGTTTTATGTAGTCGGTTTTTTCAAACCCCACACAGCAGCCGTATCTCATGATTATTTCTTCTCTTTCTCTTTTGTGACGGCGGTGTTCTCCTGATTTCTGTAAACGACAAATTTGCAGAACAGGAACTCCGTAATCATATTGCAAAGCATGGTGATTATCAGAACGATATATTCAATGGGTGCGAATGAAGCGAATTTCGCCGTGAAATAGTTGCCGGCTATTGTTGAAATGGGTGTGAAAACAAGATAATAGCCGAATACCTTAAGCATTGCAATCGGAACATTCGCCGCTGATTTGAATGTGTACTTTCTGTTGATTGTGAAGTTCCACAAAACGGAGAGAATAAGAGCGATAAGGTACATGGGACCGTATTCATTCTCCATTATCTTTGCAAATCCGGCGTGATTGTTCATCAGATTCTGTATGAAATCCGTCTTGACAAGCACTTCGCTCATAAGCGTGAACGAGCCGAGCTGTATAATTCCGGCGGATGCGGAAATAAGAGCAAATTTGATTGCCTGAAGTACATTCTTTTTTGATTCTTTTTGTTCGGACATGGCTGATAACCTCTTTTTTTGATTATTGGCTTTTTACAAAATTCGTGATACAGGGACCGGGGACCGGGGGCAGGGGACATAGGAAGTCCTGCGGACTTGGATTGTATTGCTTCGCTTGTCGCACGAAATCGCTGAAAAACCTTTTTCTGTATTTTATCACACCGCAAAAGCATATGCAACAAATTATTGCTTGAACGCCATTTGAAATTATGATAATATATATAAGGAAAAATTCTTCACGGAGCTTCTTGCGAAAGACTGTCATATTTGCAGAAGACAACCTCGTGTGAAACATTATAATCCAAGTCACTCAGTACCTTCCGCAGTCCCCGACCTCTTTTATAATATTGTGAAGAATTGAAAATAACATACGAAATCCGGAGTGAATTACCTTGCTTAAAGATACCCCTGTCTTTTTCGGAAACAGAAACAGGCTTTTCAAAAAGTACATAGACGATTATTCCGGCTGTTCGGGGATGCACGACTGCCGTATTCCGTCAATTCTCGCCCTTAAAAACGGTGAGTTCGCCGGTACGGTTGTTGCCGCCGCCGACAAAGCCGCATTCGGTATGGACTGGGGCAGAATCGAGCTCGGTGTTCGTCTGAGCCATGATGGGGGCAAGACCTTCGAGCCGCTTAAAACGATATTTTCTCCGCCTGTTCGCAAGTATACATATAAAGATACCGATATTTCCGCCGCATTCTGCATTGATCCCATAATGACGGAAGCACCGACCGGAAAAATCGTTCTGCTTATAGATTTTTACCCCGAATGCAAGGGACTTCACGAACGCCGTTATCTCGAAAAGGGGAGCGGATATGTCAACATAAACGGCAAAAATTATCTCGCCCTTCACACGGGGCTGTCTCCGCTTAACAAACGCAAAGACCGAAAGGACGAAATATATACCCTTCGTGAGGACGGCTTTGTCTATGACCCTCTCGGCAAAAAGACAAGATATTATGTTCCGAAGCGTCATAACCCGGCGTATGCTTTTTCAACAATGGGCGATATGTACTATGCCCGAAAAAGCGGCGAGTATGTCACAAAATTTCCTCCGCTTGTCCCTGTTGATGACGGTGTAGGCGATGTCTATGTCGGCAATATATTTTTAAGTGACGGCAAAAAGAGATTTGATGACGGCGAGCCTGTTTTTGTGCAGAAGTGGGAGATGCTTGACGACGACGGACAGACGCTGTGTGTCGAGACGCTTCCCGCTCCGTTTTATTGCGGCCTTACTTCGTATATCTATCGTCTTGAAAGCTATGACGGCGGCAGGACATTTACTCAGCCGTACGACATAACGCCCACAATAAAAGATGACTCCGACGGTGAATTTTTAGGTGTTACTCCCGGTGTCGGCAATGTTCTTAAAGCCGAAAAGCACAAAGACAGATTTGTCGTGCCCGTCTATTCGCTTGACCGAGCCGGCGTTATCATAAGTGAAGACAACGGCAAAACATGGCGGCGGGGCAAATCACCGGATTGCAAAAACATAGATGAGTGCCAGCTTGCAGAAACTCCGAACGGCACGATATACTGCCTCGGCAGACCTAAGGGCGGCGGAAAAATACCGCTCAGCGTGTCTTTTGACGGCGGCGAGACATTCGAAAAATGCCCTGCTCTCGATGTGCATTCCCCGCAGTGTCAGCGCAGTGTCGCCATGCTGCCCGAAGATTTCATTCTTCCCGATAAGCTCAAAAATGACGGATATTATATGATTCTTGTTACTCCCACGGGACATAACGGGCGTGACAATTCCCGCACGGACGGCAAATTATATCTCGGTCATATCGAAGACAAAAAGATAAAATTCGTTAAGTCATATTATCTGAAAGATAACTCAAAATACGGTGATTTTGCCGAAAATTCCGACTTTTTCGCCTATTCCTCGTGCTGTATTTTGTCGGATGATACAATAGGCGTTCTGTATGAGGCGTATCCGTCGGGGTATATTACATTCTGTACACTTAAACTGTCATAAAATAAAACAACACAGAATGTATAATGCGTAATGCATAATTCCGGAAGTTCTGTGGGCTTTGATTATAAGCTTAAAAAATAAATATTTTGAGCGAAGTTTTGTGTTGATTTTCGCCATCCGGTTGACATGCAAAACCGGATATTAAAAATTAAAGCGGCTGTGGGTGCAGTCGCTTTTTTAGGTGTATAAATTGCAACAAAAAAACAGCCCCGAAAAGGACTGTCTTGTCTGGCGCGCTTGAAGGGACTCGAACCCCTGACCCACTGCTTAGAAGGCAGTTGCTCTATCCACCTGAGCTACAAACGCACATATCGCTGCTTCATTTGCAACGTGACAAATTATATCATCACCGTATTTGTTTGTCAAGTGTTTTTTTAGTGTTTGAAAAATCGTGCGATTGAAATTTTATAAAACCCCTTGACAAACAGGAGAGAATACTGTATCATACACTTGCATACCAAATTAGTAGGTAAATAAAAACCGCAGGAAGGGATTTTATGTATATGAACGTTTATGCCGATAATGCCGCAACGACAAAAATGAGCAAGACGGCAATTGACGCCATGATAAACGCCATGGAAAATTCGTGGGGCAATCCTTCAAGTCTGCACAGCATCGGACAGTCAGCCGCAGACGATTTAAGAAAGGCACGTGAGGATGTCGCAGGCGTTCTCGGATGTTCTCCGAAAGAAATATATTTTACATCGGGCGGCAGTGAAGCCGACAATCAGGCAATTATAACAGCCGCAAAAATAGGCGAAAAAAAGGGCAAAAAGCATATTATCTCAACGGCGTTCGAGCATCATGCGGTGCTTCATACTCTTAAAAAGCTCGAAAAAGAGGGCTTTGAGGTTGAGCTTCTTGATGTGCATTCATACGGCAATATAACGCCCGAACAGGTAGCAAACGCAATTCGTGACGACACGTGCCTTGTCACGGTAATGTACGCAAACAACGAGATAGGCTCAATCCTGCCCATTGCCGAAATAGGCAGAATCTGCCGAGAAAAGGGTGTGCTTTTTCACACGGACGCAGTTCAGGCGGCGGGGCATCTGCATATAGATGTTGAACGGCAGAATATAGATATGCTCTCTGTATCCGGTCACAAATTCCACGGTCCCAAGGGTGTCGGCGTGCTGTACGCAAGAAAAGGAATACCGCTCGGTGTGTTAATCGAGGGCGGCGCGCAGGAGCGAGGCAAGCGTGCGGGAACCGAAAATCTGCCCGGCATAATCTCTATGGCGGCGGCTCTCAAAGAAATGAACGATCATATTGACGAGAACGCCGAAAAGACCGCTTATCTTCGTGACAGACTTATAGACGGGCTGTCGAAAATTCCGCACTCGGCATTAAACGGCACAAGAGAGAACAGACTCCCCGGTAATGTCAATTTTATATTTGAAGGGATAGAAGGGGAGAGCCTTCTGCTTCTTCTTGACGATAAGGGCATAAGTGCTTCATCGGGTTCTGCGTGTACCTCGGGTTCACTTGATCCGAGCCATGTTCTTCTTGCAATCGGCAGACCGCACGAAATAGCACACGGCTCTCTGCGTCTGTCTCTTTCGGAACAGAATACCGAAGAAGAGGTTGATTATATTCTGACTCAGGTTCCGGATATAGTTGAACATCTTAGAAATATGTCGCCGCTGTGGCGTGAAAAGCTTAACGGCGAAAAAGAATTCCTGCTTTGATGAGGTGAATAAAAATGGCACTTTACAGTGAAAAAGTTATGGACCATTTCCGCAATCCAAGAAATGTCGGCGTGATTGAAAACGCTGACGGCATAGGTGAAGTCGGCAACGCAAAATGCGGAGATATAATGAAAATATATCTGAAAATAGATAATGACACGGTGTCGGACGTAAAGTTTGAGACCTTCGGCTGCGGTTCTGCCATCGCTTCAAGCTCCATGGCAACCGAGATGATAAAGGGCAAGCCTTTAAGCGAAGCTGTGAATCTGTCAAACAAGGCTGTTGCCGAAGCTCTTGACGGACTGCCGGCATACAAAATGCACTGCTCTGTTCTCGCGGAGGAAGCGATTAAAGCGGCGGTTAAAGATTACTACGACAAAAACGGAATAGAATACGACAAGAGCGTGTTCCCCGACTGCGAAACATGCGCACATTGCTGCGAGTGAATATCGGTCGGCAATAGCGAAGAAAAGAAAAAAAGCTCTTGACAACCGATAACAAAGTTGCTAAAATACCAATGTTGTATTACGAAATACACGATCCTTGTTCCCGTTATGGGGACCATAGTCCAGAAGGAGGTGCATCTAAATGTCAAAGTATGAAACCGTAGTAGTATTCTCACTTAAAGCAGGTGAAGAAAAGGCTAAGAGCCTCGTTGAAAAGTTCAAGGCTCTTATCGAATCAAACGGTACCATGGAGGCAGTGGATGAATGGGGTCAGCGCAAACTCGCATATCCCATCAACTACGAGACCGACGGCTATTATGTTCTTTACACATACGAAGCCGATGTCGCGTTCCCTGCAGAGCTTGAGCGTGTGCTTAACATCACCGACGGCGTTCTTCGTCACCTTGTAGTCGCAAGATAAGGAGAGTAAAAGAATGAACAGTTGTGTATTAACGGGTCGCCTTGTAGCCGATCCCGAGCTTCGCACCACTCCCAGTGGTATTTCGGTTTGCAGATTTACAATCGCGGTTGATCGTCCTTATCAGAAGGCCGGTGAAGACAGAAAAGCGGATTTTATCGACATCGTGTCGTGGCGTCAGAATGCCGAATTCGTTACAAAGTACTTCAGAAAAGGCTCAATGATAGCGGTCTCGGGTTCTTTGCAGACCAACAAATACGAGGACAAGAACGGTAACAAGCGTACCTCGTATGAAGTAGTTGCCGACAGAACCGAATTTTGCGGATCAAAGTCCGACAATTCCGGCTCAGCTTCCTCGGCTAACACCGGTTCTTCATTCTCCAATACTTCCGCCAATGATTTTGAAGCGGTAGTGGATGATGACGAGCTTCCGTTCTGATAACTTTTTCTTCAACTTTATAAGGAGGATATAATCATGGCTTTCGAAAAGAGAGATGCTAAGGGCGGTCGCCCCATGAACAGAAAAGGCCGCAGAAAAGTCTGCGCATTCTGTGTTGAAAAGTCCGAGTTCATTGATTACAAGGACACCATGAAGCTTCGTCGCTTTATTTCTGAAAGAGCAAAAATTCTGCCCCGCAGAGTTACAGGCACATGTGCCGCTCATCAGAGAGAGCTTACAGTTGCCATAAAGCGTGCAAGACAGTTGGCTCTTTTGCCCTACATCAGCGACTAAGTCGGAGGGCGGCGATTTCGGCGCAGACCGAAAAACAAAAAAGATTTACGACCGAGTTTTTTTGTGACCCGGTCGTTTATTTTTTTGTGGGCTTTCGAATATTTTCAGGCTTTTTTTGTTTTTCTAACCGTTTTTTCCCACTCGCAGTACACAAAGTACAGCTTCGGGGGAGAAAAACGGTTTCTGTTTCCG
>CAVFPQ010000114.1:0-7483 GCA_963624415.1 Acutalibacteraceae bacterium
CTCCTCGCGGCTGTGCCCTCGCCTTCGGCTCGGGCACTTCGCTCGCTTCGCTCGCCTTCGCTCGCTTCGCTCGCCCCGGCTCGTCGCTGTCGCTCCTCGCCGCCATCCGTGCGGCTTTTTTCTTGATTTCCCCTGTCCGAAAAACACCACATAAATTATGCACTTCGCATTATCAGAAAGGAATTTATCCTAATGGCACGATTTTGTCCGCTTTTCTCATCTTCCTCAGGCAACGCAACATATATAGGCACATCAAATGAAGGCATTTTGATAGACGCCGGAAAAAACTGCAAACAGCTCTGTCTTGCGCTTGAAGCCGCCGAGCTTGACCCCACGAGCATAAAAGCAATGTTTATCACTCACGAACATTCCGACCATATCACCGGCATAAGGGTTTTCGCTTCAAAATTCAATATCCCGGTGTACGCTTCGGGCGGCACAATGTCGGCACTTATGAAAAAGGGCATTCTGACAGATAAATTTCCGCATATGCTGATTACCGAAGATGGTGTTGACCTCGGTTTCTGCCGTGTTACTCGTTTTAAGACATCCCATGACGCAAAAGAGAGCTGCGGATATAAAATCGAACTGCCCGACAGAAAAATAGCCGTTGCAACCGACTCCGGATATATTTCAGACAAAACTCTCGAAATACTTGAGGACTGCGATCTTGTTCTGCTTGAGTCAAATTACGATGAGGATATGCTGTTCAACGGACCGTACTCTATGGATCTTATTTACCGCATTAACTCCAAAAAAGGTCATCTTTCAAATGAGGACTGCGCCGAGATTGCCGTGTGCCTTGTTGAAAGCGGTGTCACGCATATAGTTCTGGGACATCTCAGCCGTGAAAACAATACACCCGACATTGCATACAGCTGTACGCATTCCGCACTTACACGTGCCGGATTTGTTGACGGAAAGGACTTTGTTCTGTCTGTCGCAGAGCCCGAAAACACACACAGATTTACCGTATTATAACAAAAATTATGCTGAATATAACAATAATTTGCGTAGGGCGACTTAAAGACGCTTTCTTTGAGGACGCTTCAGCAGAGTATCTCAAACGCCTTCGTACTTATGCGAAAATGAATATCATAGAAACGAAAGCGGCACAGCTGTCCGAAAATCCGAGTGAAACCGAGATAAAAAAGGCACTTGAGCTTGAAGGGGCGGAAATTATAAGAAAAATCCCGTCGGGAAGCAAAAAAATCGCCATGTGCATAGAGGGCAGACAAATGTCATCTGTCGGTTTCGCAAAGCTTTTTGCGGAAACAGCCGGCGGCGGACAGTCACACATTACATTTATAATAGGCGGCTCGTGCGGGCTTTCGGATGAAGTAAAAAACCTTGCCGATATAAAAATGTCAATGTCTGAAATGACCTTTCCGCACCGCCTCGCGCGTGTAATGCTCCTTGAACAGATTTACAGGGCGTTTAAGATAAATGCAGGGGAAAGATATCATAAATAACCGAAAATGTTTCCGGTTTGTAAACAAAACCGACAAGTGTTGACAAAATAAATAAAATTTGTTAGTATTAAACCGACTATTTAAGGACAATGGTGTCGTTAATTAAGGTTCATTTTAGCTTAATGCACATGTACAACGGAATTTGTTCGGAAAGTATTTGCCGATAATGTCCTGCGTGTTGTGCATTTTTTTAACATAAGCCTTTATTTTGCCGCTGTTGTCCGCGAAGGAAAGGAAGAAAGAAATGAGAAAAACGAAACTGACAAAATTCACATCATTCGTTTTATCAGTACTGATGGTGTTCACATCGTGTGCCGTTATGGCTTATGCCGTGCCGACAACCGGTAACACCTCCACCACAAAGGGCAGCGGCTTTGTCGTTCCCGAGAACATGTATCTTGTATCCGATACACAACAGAATATCGTCCCCGGCGTTACGGAAAACAAAATCGTAACAAACGCTTCTTCCGGTGACGCACAGGTTATGGGTTATGCCGTAACCGTTGATCTCTCTAATCCAACCACATCAATTGCAGCGGGTTATGCCGACTATGACGGTTCGGTTTATAAAATGCAGACAGTCAGAGATCAGGCGAAGGCATATGAAAAAGCACACGCAAAAGACGAAGGCAACAAAAAAACAGTTGTAGCGGCTTTTAACGCTGACATTTTCAATATGTCAACAGGTGCTCCCACCGGCGGTCCTCTTGTTATGAACGGCACTTGCTATGTAGCAAACCTCGGCAAGAGCTATTTCGGAATAACAAAAGACGGCAAGGCTGTTATAGGTGATAACCTTACCAAGGCGACTCTTGATACACTTCAGGAGGCTCTCGGCGGCTTCTATGTTATAGTAAGAAACGGTCAGCCCTGTGGCCCCGGCACATACAGAAGCACAACCGTTCCCAAGACGGCAGTCGGCATAAAGGCAGACGGCAGTGTTGTGTTCTATGTTGCCGACGGCAGAAACTATCCCATTTCATGCGGACTTGATGACTATGATCTTGCCCGTATTATGATAGGTCTCGGCTGTGTTACCGCTCTTAACTTTGACGGCGGCGGTTCAACAACATATCTTGCAAAATATGAAGGCAGTGATATTCTGTCTCTCGGAAACCATCCTTCCGATGCGGGTGTTGAAAGAAAGGTTTCTTCATCCGTTTTCGTTGTTTCCACTGCAAAGCCCTCAGGTGAATTTGATCATGCGTCACTCTCTCCCAACAATGAACTTTATACTCCCGGCTCATCTGTCGAATTTTCCGCTGTCGGCGTTGACTCCGCAGGTATGTCCGCCGATTTGCCCGCAGACGGCAAGTTTGTTCTTGACGATGCTTCAGCAGCACTCGGCACAATCACAGAAGACGGCAAGTTTACATCAAACGGAACAAAGGGAGTTGTTACCGTAAACTATATGTCAGACGACAGGGTCGTCGGTTCGACATCAATTGAAATTGTTGACCCCGATGAAATCTATTTCGCCGATACCGAGGTAAGTCTCGGATTTGAAGAGGAAAACGATCTCGGACTTGAAGTAAAATACAAAGACCGTGATGTTAACTATAAAGACGGCGACTTTGTATGGTCAACCGCATATGATGCTCTTTCTAATGAGCAGAAATTTGAGTACAATAACAGAAACGTCATACTTAAAGACGGAGTTTTGTATTACTACGAAAAGATTCAGTCGGGAAAAGAAGCTTCTTATCAGCTTAAAGAGGCATTGACCGCCGACGAAACAAATGATTTCTATAATACAATTCTCGGTACTTTCAAAAACAACAAGTTTATTTCAAGCTCCGGCAACTCCGTAACCGGTACAGTCGGCGTTAAGTATGCCTCAAGTGAATTGAATGCATCCGTTAAGGTTATTATAGGCAAGCTTCCTGTTGTCGTTGCCGATTTTGAAGATACCGCAACAACATTCGGTCGTGTCGCATTTAACGCAAACGGCGGTGTTCTTAAATGGGAAGACCCCGGTGAAGGCAAATATGATCTACTGACAGGTCATTATCTTAACGGTGACGGTTCATCACGCGGCGGCAAAGAATCCGCTGAGATAGTTGATGTTAACTCAGGTGAGCCTGTTCGTTTCGGCAACTCATCTCTTAAAATAAACTACAACTTTATCGAAACAAACGGCATTGAGGGTGCCTGCGTAGGCTTTACAGAAGAAGGCACTACAATCGAAGGCAACCCCACCGGCATAGGCATGTGGGTTTACTCGCCCGAAGGCGGACGCAACTTCTGGCTTCGTATTCGTCTTCTTGACGGTAATAACAATATTCTAACTCTTGACTTCACAGCTCAGAAGGAAGGCATAAACTGGACGGGTTGGAAGTATGTTGAATGTGACCTTACAGGCAAACAGGGTCCGTTTAAGCTTCTTGCAGGTGAAACAATACGTGTCATGCACACATTTGAATCATATGACGGCATGGGCGACTATCTTGCAGGCACGGTTACAACGGCCGGACCAATTAAAGGCGTTTCGGTAGCACTTCCCCGTAGTGACTGCAAGGGCTCTATTTATGTAGATAACCTTCAGTTTGTTTACGGTGCAAACACAGACGATACAGATAACCCCGTTGTTGATTCAATCATGGCGAACAACCTTGAAATTAATGATGGCGATACTATTACTACCGATACAATAAGCTTTGAAACAAGATTCAGTGATGTTCAGAATAAGTACACAACCGGCGTAAACTACAAGGCCGTTAAAATGTACATTGACGGACAGGATATAACATCCAAGGGTGTTATTACCGAGGGTGATGAACGTCTTAATGTTTATGATCTTCACCTTGCCGAAGGCGAGCATACAATAAAAGTATTCGTCCGTGACAACTTCGGTAACGAAACAACCGAGACAAGAAGCTTTACCGTTGACACCGAAGGCAAATCCGCCCTTACTGCGGTAAGCGTTGAACCCCTTGATACTCCCGTTCTCGGCAAAACGGTTACACTTGCCGTAAAATCAAATAATATTGCCGATATTACAGATGTTAACACAACAATTACTCTGTCCGATGCATTCAGCGAGTATTCCGTAAAATATAACGATGCTTTTGACGGTGCAGAGCCCGTATTTGACGCAAAGACAAAGGAGCTTACCCTTTCGGCGACTCTTAAAGAAGGTGCGACTGCGACAGACAATATCGCAGAAATTACCGTAAAAATCCCCGCAAATACCGCTTCCGGTGCACAGTTTACATACAGTGCAAAGGGTACATATAAAACGATATCCGAGGATGCAAATGCCGTAAATTCATTTGCGACATCAACAAAGAGAATTACCGTTGTTGCTCCCATTACGCTTGAGTTCAGCCCCATTGTCGGTCTGCCCGCAACCGGACATGTTACATATACAAACGGCAAGGGCGTAAGACTTGCGGATATATATGAAGCAGACGGCACTTATGTTGCCACTACCGACAAAAACGGTTACTTTACAACAAGCAAATACAGCAAATCGGCACAGTCGATTTCCGTGTATGCCGCAAAGAGTGATGATTTATCATTCGTTCTTAATACTCAGTCCGCAAATGTCGCCGGCAACGAGGACGGTACACCCTCAAATATTATAATCAACAGTTCAGACGACAGTGCAACACAGAAAAATATTTCATGGATGTCAAATCCCGTAACAAGTGAAAATGAAGTTGTTGCACAGTATGCTCTTAAATCCGACTATGACGCAAACGGCGAAAAAGCTTTTGTAAGCGTAAACGGTGAGAGCGAAACCAGATTCTTAATGGGTTCAGCCGCAATCGAGAAAAACCGTGCGGTTAACATTAATTCCGTAATTATTACCGGACTTACTCCCGACAGTGAATATGTTTACAGAGTAGGCGACGGTGAACACTTCAGCGCTGTATCTACATTCAGAACAAAATATAAGGGCACTGATACCGATTTCTTTATTATCGGCGATACACAGGCTGATGATACCACAAATATTTCAAATATCATAAAATCACTTGCGGAAAGCGGTACAGATTATTCATTCGGCGTACAGACCGGCGACTTCGTTGAGAAGCCCACAATGTATTCCGACTGGGAAGCAATTCTCGATGTGTTCGGCTCCGACTATATGCGCACAGTTGATATGATTCACGCGATAGGCAACCATGAGCAGTTCGGTGATAATATTGACGATCTGTTTGCGGCGGCTCTGTACAATGCTTCAAGCTCCACACATTATTCCGCAGAATACGGCAATGTCTATATGGCTGTTATCAATTACACAGGTTCCGCAACGGTTCTTGCGGAAGAGCTTGAATGGCTTAAAACAGATTCCGCAAAGAGCAATGCCCAGTGGAAAATCCTTGTAACACACCAGCCCGCATACGGCACAAATACTTCAGCAACAGACACCAAGCACTTTAATGAGCTTGTGCCTCCCGTACTTGAAGAACTCGGATTTGACTTTATGTTCTCGGGTCACGACCACTCATTCGCACGCACCTTGCCGATGACCGGCGGAGAAATTGACAACGAAAACGGTGTTGTTTATTATATCTGCGGTTCAACAGGTGAAAAATCCTATTCGGCAACAAACAATCCCGATTATCATTTTGATGTTGTTGATCAGGATTATAACGCAATTTACATTACTATTCATGCTGATGCCGATCGCATTATCGTTGAAACACACGAAAGCGACGGCAGAGTCATCGACACCTACACAAAGAACGCCGACACGGCTTGTGTAGCCGACGGTCACAAGTATGTTTATGCCGATGATTACTTCACTTGCTCGGTCTGCGGTCATGCAGAAAAGCTCAGTGATTCCATCACGGGCTTTGTAACCGACAAGGCTACCGGCAAGACAATGCACTTTGCAAACGGCGTAAAGAACACCGGCTGGCACATTAACGGCGACGATATCTATTACTTTGATGAGAACGGCCTTGCGGTAACAGGTGACGCAACAATCACAACAGCCGTACTTAATCAGCACGGTCAGACACTCTTCAATGAGGATGTTACATATCACTTCGGCGAGGACGGCAAGCAGGATTCCGGCACATTCAAGAAATGCTCCGACGGTGTCACAAGATGCTTCCGCGGCGGCAACCTTCTCAGAGGCTGGCACGAGATTAACGGTTCATGGTACTATTTCGCTTCCGACACGGACGCAATGCAGACCAATTACCTCAAGTTCGGTCAGATGTACACGGGCACCGAAAAGACCCACACATGGGGCACAGATGCTTCGGGTAAGAGAAGAACATTTACATATGTATTCGATGACGAAGGCAGACTTCTCAAGGGTACATTCGTAACCGAGGATGACGGCAACATTAAGTACTACTGGGCAGGCAAGGCTACATACGGCTGGCTTACTCTTGACGGTCACACATATTACTTCGATCTTACATCGGGCAATATGGTAAAGGGCCACGCAACAATCGATGACAAGAATTATTTCTTCGATAACAACGGCTACCTTGTAACCGGCAGAGTTGAAAACGGCGATGAGGTCAACTACATTAACGCGGACGGTGCGGTTGTTTACACCGGTGCAAACGATGTATGTCTGACACTCACATCCGAAGAAAACAGCGAGCTTGCAGAGTACCTCAAGACCGCCAACGCAGTTATCGATGAGAACGGCAACATTACCGAGACGAATTTTGCGAATGTAACTCTCAAGACAGGCATGATTGCCGCAACTGTTGTTGACGGAAAGATTGTTTCAACTAAGGCAATTGTTGTCATGGGCGACATTAACTGCGACGGCGACATTACAGTATCCGACGCCAGAGACGCTCTGAGAGCAGCTGTAAAGCTTGATACGCTTACAACACTTCCGTTCCATGCCGGCGATATCGACTTCGACGGTGAGAGAATATCGGTTATGGACGCACGTGAAGTTCTTCGCGCAGCTGTAAGACTTACAGACGGCAAGGAATGGCTCAATAAATAATCACGAACTTATCGTGAAAGCATAATCAAAACGGCTGTGCATTACAGAAAATTCTGCGGTGCACAGCCGTATTTATATT
>CAVFPQ010000115.1:0-7381 GCA_963624415.1 Acutalibacteraceae bacterium
TTTCTATCCGAGAGCTTTTTTATTTTGTCTTGATTATTGCTTACTTGCTTGCTTCTTCAACAGCAACTGCGCATGCAACGGTAGCGCCGACCATGGGGTTGTTGCCCATGCCGATAAGACCCATCATTTCGACGTGTGCGGGAACTGATGAAGAACCTGCAAACTGAGCGTCGGAATGCATACGGCCCATTGTGTCTGTCATGCCGTAGCTGGAAGGACCTGCAGCCATGTTGTCGGGATGAAGCGTTCTGCCTGTGCCGCCGCCGGAAGCAACTGAGAAGTACTTGACACCGTTCTCGTTGCACCATTTCTTGTATGTGCCGGCAACGGGATGCTGGAAGCGGGTGGGGTTGGTGGAGTTGCCTGTGATGGAAACGCCGACCTTCTCGAGCTTCATTATTGCAACACCTTCGGGAACGTTGTCTGCGCCATAGCACTTAACGTCCGCACGGGGTCCCTTTGAATAGGGCTTCTCGTAAACAACCTTTACTTCTTCTGAATAGGGATCAAACTCCGTCTCAACATATGTGAAACCGTTGATACGGGAGATGATCATAGCGGCATCCTTGCCGAGGCCGTTAAGGATAACACGAAGGGGATTTGTGCGAACCTTGTTTGCGTTAAGAGCGATTTTGATAGCGCCCTCAGCGGCTGCGAAGGATTCGTGACCTGCAAGGAAGCAGAAGCACTCCGTTGAATCGGAGAGAAGCATTGCGCCGAGGTTGCCGTGACCGAGACCGACCTTACGGTTTTCGGCAACGGAGCCGGGAATGCAGAATGCCTGAAGACCGATACCGATTGCGGCAGCGGCATCAGCGGCCTTCTTGCAGCCCTTCTTTATGGCGATGGCACAACCGACTGTGTATGCCCACTTCGCATTCTCGAAGCAAATGGGCTGAGTTTCCTGGACGATGGTGTAGGGGTCAATGCCCTTCTCGTCACAGATAGCCTTGCATTCGTCTATTGAGGAGATACCGTATTCTTTAAGAACGCCGAGGATTTTTGCCTCACGTCTTTCATAACCTTCAAACTGAGCCATTATTCGTTACCTCCTTATCATTCTTTACGGGGGTCAATGTACTTGACCGCACCGTCTTCGGGATTAAATCTGCCGTAGTGGCCGATTGACTTGTTGTAAGCTGTTGTGGGATCGTCGCCCTTCTTGATGAAGTCGGTCATCTTGCCGAGAGATACGAACTCATAGCCGATAACCTGATCGTCTTCGTCAAGAGCCATTCTTGTGCAGTAGCCCTCTGTCATTTCAAGATAACGAACGCCCTTTTCTTTTGTGCCGTACATTGTGCCGACCATTGAACGTGCGCCCTTGCCGAGGTCTTCCATGCCTGCGCCGATAACAAGACCGTCATCGGAGAAAGCGGACTGGCTTCTGCCGTAAACTATCTGGAGGAAAAGCTCTCTTGCGGCGGTATTGATAGCATCGCATACAAGGTCGGTGTTGAGCATCTCGAGAACGGTTTTGCCGGGGAGAATTTCTGCCGCCATAGCTGCGGAATGTGTCATACCGGAGCAGCCGATTGTCTCAACAAGAGCCTCTTCGATTATGCCGTTTTTGATGTTAAGTGAAAGCTTGCAGGCGCCCTGCTGAGGTGCGCACCAGCCCACACCGTGAGTATAGCCGGAAATATCCTTGATTTCCTTTGCCATTATCCATTTGCCCTCTTCGGGAATGGGAGCGGGACCGTGCTTGGGACCCTTGGCGACTACGCACATGTTTTCTACTTCGCGTGAATAGTTCATTGGAAAAACTCCTTTCAGAATATACGGATAAAGCCGCCGCCGTAACGTAGCTGTACGGCTTTTGAACCTAACCGATAATATTATACATATGCCCGCCTGTTTTTGCAAGCTAAAAATTATTATTATTTAACATGTGCAAAAGTCCCGTTAAGCAAAGGGGCAAATATGGAAATTTTTTCACCTGTTTTCAAAAGATTTATGTACAGAAAACAAAAAACACCTTTTTTATATCTTTACAATATGTAAAAAATATATTAAAATTATTTCTGTATATAACTCTTTTGGAGGTAATCTCTGATGACAAATGCTTCTGCCGCAAAAAAAATCATATCGGTGCTTTTAGCCGTGTGCATGCTGCTCACAGTGGCGCCGATAAGCCTTGCAAAACAGATTAAAGGTAATTCCGGGGAGCTTCTTCTTGCTACCGTGTCGGATATCCATTATTACCCTTCAACTCTTGCGAAATACAAGAGTGACGCATTCTATACCTATCTTCAGGGCTCTAACATTTCCTATGAAGATATGGACTCGATAGTCGATTCCGCCTTTGCATCCTTGGCGCGTGACGCAAAAGAGAAGGGGCTTAAGTACGTTGTGCTTAACGGCGACCTTACGACAAACGGCGAATACGAAGGTCATGTAAAGCTTGCCGAAAAGCTTCACAAGCTCGAAGAAGAGAGCGGACTTCAGATTTTCGTTACAAACGGCAACCACGACATAAACAACTCGAAGGCTTCGCAGTTCACGACCGAAAACGGTCTGAAAACCGCGGCAAAAGCAACGACACCGCAGGAGTTCTATGAGATTTATAAGGACTTCGGTTTCAGTGATGCCTATCATCAGTTCAAAGACTTCACAAGCGGTGAGGACGGTGCGCTGTCTTATTCTCAGAAATTAGACGGCGGTTATCGTCTTATAGTGGCTGACGGCGGCAAATATACTCACTACAATACAGAATCGGGTGAGGATGAGCACGAGACCGCAGGATGCTTTTCGGATGAGCTGTTAAACTGGATTATATCCGAAGCACAGGACGCAGCTGACAACAATGAAACTCCCCTGCTTGTAACGCACTGGAATATGTCAGGCATAAACTATATGCATGAATATCTTCTTCAGGGATTTGTAATCGATGACGCATATAAGCTTCAGGAGACTCTTGCGGATAACGGCATAAACTATACATTCAGCGGTCATCAGCACGTAAGCGACATAGATATAACCTACTCCGACAGCGGAGAGCCGATGTATTCGATAATCACGCCCACTCTTTCCGAGTTCCCGTTTGCGTACCGTGAGACAAAATTCGTTCGTGACAACAACGGCACGATAAACGCCACATTCGACATGATAGACTGTGATGACGCACAGCAGATTGTAAACGGTGATACAAATATTCCCTATGCGAAAACATACCGTGAAACCGCCGGATTCAATAAGCAGATGGGCAATGGCGACGGTGCGGAATATATTCTCAGAATGTTCAAGAATATGCTCGGCGACACAATTTCGGACATTCAGAAAAAAGGCAGCATTGTATCATATGTCGAAGAAAAGCTTGATATTGACATTCGTGACACGCTTAACAATCTTATAAACGGTGTTGCCGACAATATCACAACAAGCAACGCCACCGTAAATGCCGTGCTTGAAAAGCTCAAGCCCTATATCAAAGTGTTTATAAGCAGTCTCAGAACAGAGCTTTCAAAAGAAATGCCGTTTGAGATTGTCGACACAATCATGAATTTCATAGGCGATATTGACAGTCAGCTTATGACGAATTATATAAACAAGCCCAATGAGCTTTACGGCAAGCTTAAGACCGTTTTCGGTGAAATTCTTTCGATGCAGATGTCCGAACTGCCCTGCACGAAGTTTATCGACACGTACGGCTTCGGTGACGCATCAAAGCCCGGCACACTTGAGGATGTTTTCTTCTCGGTTCTTGTTTATATGTATGTTGGCAATGAAGAGGATAATATCTCGGACGACCTGTTTATGCAGGATGTTCTTAAAAATGTCGGATCGGGTGAAATTGTCGACAGACTGTTTGATGTCGTTCTTGAGAAGGCTGTTGACAATCTTGTTGTTGACGATATTTTAAGCAATACTATAATTCACCTCGATTCATTCAATTCCGCCGATGAAGAAGTGAAATATGTTCTGGGATTTATTCAGCTGTTCTTCTTTTTGACCGTTTCGGCATATGACGCATACAGCGATCTTGAGATTGACATAGCAGAATTTTCGTACTCCGATATGCTTTTGAACTTCGGTTCGTTTATCGAGAAGTTCACACAGAAAATTCATTCGGACAAGACAATTTCAATTGCGAATATAGCAAAGCTTGTTCTTGAAACAGGCAAAATAAAATACGGCTCATCCGTTGATGAAGTCGCAAAGTTCTTCTATGACAAATACATAGGCACTTCGGGCAAGGAAGCAATGGCCCGACAGCTTCAGGTTCTGCTTAATGATATTCTGTATGACGAAGACAGAGACTGGAATGTGACATATACCTATTCCGGTGCCGTTAAGGTAACACCCACGGTTGACGACAAACAGCTGCCGAGTGATATTACAGTCATGCAGGGCAAAAACGAAACAGAGTACCGCTTCAGCTGGCTTACAAAATACAGCGTAACGGGAACGGATATAGAAATTATCGAAGCAAACGGCAAGTTTACAGGTACGCCCACAACGACCGGAGTGGAAGCATCAAACAAAGAAACGACATACGGCGGTTACGGCTACGATTTCGGCAACTTCGGCATTCTGCCGTGGACAAGAGACGGTGTACGCCACTATATTACGGTATCGGGACTTAAAGAAAATACAACATATAAATACAGAATAGGCGACGCTTCAAAGGGCTTCTGGAGCGAGGAATGCACATTAAAGACGGGCGGCGACTCAAACGGTTCGTTTATATTCATGACCGATATCGCAGGCACGACAAAAGATGATTATAACAGTTGGGCTGACACATTGAGTGTGGCTCAGGCAAAAGCCAAAAATGCCGAGATGCTTCTTCTCGGCGGTGACAGTGTAACAATAAGCGGCAACGACGATCAGTGGAACATGGCACTAAACAGTGCGAGAGATACGCTTACAAAGCTCAGTGTCGCCTATACCGCAGGTGACAGAGACATCTGTGAAGCAGGTGCGATGCGTTACTTTAATGCCGCATTCGAAACAGAAGAAACCGACGAAAACAAAACAGGCGGATATTATTCGTTTGACCGTGACGACATTCACTTTGTCGTGCTTAATACAAATGACAAGAACAGTGACGGCACGCTTTCATCTGTTCAGAGTAATTGGCTGAATCTCGATTTAAGGCTGAATTCAACGGCACAGTGGACGGTTATTCTGATGCACGCTTCTTGCTATGACGAGAACGGAAATATAACAGATCTCGGCAAGCAGTTAAACGAGTATGCGACAAAATACGGTGTTGATCTTGTTCTTTCAAGCGGCAGCGGGACATATGCCCGCACAAAGCTTATAAATAACGGCACGGCAGTAACCGATGCGGAGACAGCAACTGTAAAGGCAAACGCCAAGACATACACGGCTTTGGTTGATCCCAACGGCACGGTATATATTAACGGCGGCAACGGCGGCAGCACACCGGGCAATGAAAACGCCGCAAAAGCGGATATTTTTGAAAGTGTCTGCGGCGGCAAAAATATGTTCACACTTATCAGAACATCCGACGGCACGCTTACAATAGACACATATGAAGTGACAGACGGCAAAACGAAGGTTGTCGATTCATATGCTATACAGAACAATCAGCTTAAAGCACTGAGAGGCGACGTTGACCGGGACGGCAAGATATCCGTTAAAGATGCCCGACTGGCACTGAGAGCGGTTGTACGCCTTGACTCGCCTTCCGCTTTTACAAGAGTTCTGATTGACGTTGATGACAGCCACTCAATTGACGTATACGATGCACGCTCAATTCTGAGGGTTGCGATAAAGCTTGACAATTACGACAGCAACAAATACATAGTATGCACCAAAAACCAGCTGTCAAAGCTTGATTTCTAAACGGAGGACAGTATGCAAAAAAAGAAAAACACATCCGCGCCGTCTAATGCACTGCCGAAGCACCCGAATGCGATAGGCATAAAAGAAGGCATAGGCTACATGTTCGGCGACATAGGCAACCTTCTGGTGCTTACGTTTGTATCGACTTATCTTAAGGTATTCTATACCGACTCGCTTTTTGCGGGCTTTATGCAGACAGAGGCGGCACGTGAGCGTGTAATGAATGACATTACGGTGCTGTTCCTTGTGACAAGACTGTGGGACGCAATTAACGACCCGCTGTGGGGACTTATCGTTGACGCACGCAGAGCAAAGCCCGAAGGCAAATTCCGCCCCTATATCAAGGTTGTGGCAATTCCGCTTACGCTTTCGTGTATGCTGTGCTTTATGAATATGCATAAAATAGTTGACAGCTATATTGTGCTTCTGATTTTTGCGTATATCTCATATACGGCATTCGGAATGCTGTACACGGGAATGAATATCCCCTATGGCTCGCTGGCGTCTGTTATTACGGATGATCCCAAGGGCAGAACGCTTCTGTCGACATTCCGTTCAATCGGCGGCGGTGTAGGCGGTGCGCCCGTACAGCTTTTAGGACAGCTTATCATATACAAAAAGACTATTAACGCCGCAGGAGAAACAGTGTCCGCATTTGACGGTAACAGAGCGTTTATATTGGCTGTCGCATTCTCAATATTCTCGATGATATCGTACTTCTTCTGCTACAAATCAACAAGAGAACGTGTAACAGAGCCCGTATCAACCGAAAAGAAAAAGATAAATATAAAGCTCACATACGGCTCGCTGTTTAAGAGCTTACCGTTTATGACTGTAATGATTTCGGGTATACTTATAAGCGGACTGCTTCAGTACGGCTCGTTTAATCAGTATCTTTTCAAGAACTATTTCGGAAATTCCAATCTGTCGATAATAAATACACTCTGCACATATGCTCCCATGGCGGCGCTTATATTGTTTATGCCGAAACTTGTCGAAAAATTCGGCAAGAAGGAGCTTTGCACATTCGGTCTTGTAATAGCTTCACTCGCAAGTATTTTCAATGCGGTATTTCTTCCGGGCAAGGGCGTATACTTCACAATGCAGGCTCTGACAGGCTTCGGATACTCGTTTATGAGCATAACAAACTGGGCAATAGTCATGGACTGTATCGACTATCAGGAGCTTAAAACGGGCGTAAAGAATGAGAGTGCGATATATGCGGTTTATACATTCGCAAGAAAGCTTGGACAGACAATTGCGGACTCCGGCGGAATGCAGCTTCTTAAACACACAGGCTATTCCGACTCCGTGAAAAATGTCGTATCGACCGAAAAAGGCAGTGTAGGACACAATATTTACAGAATTTGTACGATAGTTCCGGCTGTTGTGTATACACTTATACTTATTCTCACTTGCATCTATCCTCTTTCAAAGAAAAAGCTTGCTCCGATAAATGAAGAGCTGATGAAGAGAAGAGGAGAAAGGATGGAAACAATTAGCAATTAGCAATTAGCAATTAGCAATGAGCAATGAATGTAGAATATAGAATGCAGAATGCAGAATG
>CAVFPQ010000116.1:0-7327 GCA_963624415.1 Acutalibacteraceae bacterium
CGTCTGAATACATTTTTCATTGTGTAAAACCTTCTTTGTGAAAATACAAAAAAACCGCTAAAAGCCCGATAAAATAAGCCGATAACGGTTGATTTTCGATGTTAGTATATAAGGGCATAATTACTCTGTATGTATATATGAAATTTTCAAACAGAACATTTTTCTTGTCCACCCTTCTCTTTGTAAATACAACTCACACAAATTGAATTATATTATAGTTTCTGAACTTTGTCAATGTGTGTTAATAACTGTCTTTTGGCGGTTAAACTCAAGCAAATTTCTTAAAGAAGCTTGATTCATCCGGCAGGGTTCCGCTGTCTGACATGACCGCAAAGGCATTATAATCATGAAAACCGAGCAGCTCGTAAACGATGACACGACTGTCAAGCTTAAAGCCGGTGCTTTCAAGGCGTTTTCTGTTCCTCGGATGGCAGGGATAGAGAACCGACATGGCAAAAAAGAAAAGTTCTTTACAAATCGCAAAAATCAGAGTAAAATTTTAAGGCAAAGTATCACTAACGAATGGAAGAAAATAATGAAAGTAATTATAGCGGAGAAGCCGAGCCTTGCGAGAAATATATCGGGCGCAATAGGAGATATGAAGAAAAATTCCGGATTTTTTACCGGGCAGGACTATATTGTAACATGGGCGTTCGGTCACCTGTTTTCGCTGTGCGATATTGAGGATTACACGGGCAAGACTTCTACGGGGTTCTGGAGCATGGAAAATCTTCCGTGTTTTCCGAAGGAGTTCAAATTCAAGCTTAAAAACGGTGCGGACAAAAAGCCCGATGCCGGCATTATAAAGCAATACGAAACCATTAAAGCACTGTGTCTTCGTGATGATGTTGACACGATAATAAACGCCGGAGACGCCGACAGAGAGGGTGAAATCATAGTTCGTCTGTGTGTTAACAACGCATTCGAAGGGCACGAGCCGAAAAGCTTTAAGCGGCTGTGGCTCCCCGACCAGACACCCGAGACGATAAGAGCGGCTCTTGATGATCTTAAAAGCGAGGACGAATACAATTCACTTGCCGATGAAGGCTTTGCGAGAACGTATACAGATTGGCTTTACGGCGTAAATCTGACACGACTTGCAACGCTCAAAACAGGCGTTCTTCTGCGTGTCGGCAGAGTTATTGTGCCGATAGTCAAGGCAATTTATGACAGAGACATGGCCATAAAGAATTTTGTGCCCGACATATACTATGCTCTTGTTTCAAACGCCGAAACAAACGGAGAAAAAATTGAGCTTGTATCAAAGCACAAATTTCCGAAAGAGAAGCTTAACACGGCAAAACGCGCGTGCGACAAGCTGAACGCTCAGACGGCAACCGTTACGGCTAAAAAAACGAAAAAAGATACCCTGAAGCCGCCGAAGCTTTTCTCACTTTCAAAGCTTCAGAGCTATCTCGGCAAAAAATATAAAATGAGCATGGATGTATCTCTCGCAACCGTACAAAAACTGTATGAAGCGGGATATGTCACCTACCCCAGAACTAACTCCGAATATATGGCAACGGCGGAAAAAGACAAGGTTAAGAAAATAATCGATATAGTAAGCAAAAAAGGATATCCCGTAAAATTCCGTGACGGCAAAAACATATTCGACGACAGCAAAATTGAGTCGCACTCGGCGCTTACACCGACATATAAAATTCCGTCACCCGATTCACTTAATGAGACCGAAAAACAGGTATATTCGGCGATTATGCGAAGATTTGCGGCGGTGTTCTGTGCCGAAGACTGTGTTGCGCAAAAAACGGAGCTTACAATAAGTGTCGGCGAATGCGAGGACTATACTCTTAAAGGGACGGTTATTCTTGTCCCCGGCTGGACAAAATTTGAAGAGCCTTCCTCAACGATTAAGGTTCTGCCCGCACTCGAAAAGGGCGACACCGTAAATATTCATTTTGAGCCGAAAGAGAAAAAGACATCTCCGCCAAAGCATTACACGATTGAAACGCTTAACAACTATCTTAAAAATCCGTTCAGAACCGAAAAAGCGGAGGCCGCCGAAAAGGACGACGACACAGAGGACTACAAGGCGATTTTCGAAGGATTGGAGCTCGGGACTGAAGCCACACGCACGGGCATAATCGAGAACGCGATAAAGAGCAAATATATCGAATTGAAAAAGGATGTATATACTCTTCTGCCGGGCGGACAGTATCTTATCGAGTCACTCGGGGCTATGGGCATAAGCATGGATAAATATAAGACAAGCACATTAGGTCAGGCTCTAAAAAAAGTTTACAGAGGCGAAATAACCGTTGATGACAGTGTCAGACTCGCCTGTGACGAAATAAAAGAAGCGTTTGACTCTCCCGACAACAACACATCGGAAGGATGCTATACCGGATTTTTCGGTGAAAAGATAGGTGTTTGCCCCAAGTGCGGAAAAGATATCACAAAAAGAAGATACGCTTTTGAATGTGAAGGCAGAAAAACGGAAGAATGCGATTTCAGAATACCTACGGTCCTGTGCAAAAAAGCAATTCCGGTGTCGGCGGCAAAATCTCTTATCGAAAACGGCAGATGCGAAAAGCTGACGGGATTTATTTCAAAGGCGGGAAAGCCGTTTGACGCAGAGCTTGTGCTTGAGGATTTTAATGTAAAATTCAATTTCAATAATTCAAAACGGGAAAATTAATTAGTTCTTAAAGAGAATAACATTGAAACATCTTTTTTTCGGAGGGATATATTATGAAAAACACAACTAAAAAAATCATGTGTCTTTTGCTTGCGGCAGTGTCGCTGATTTCAACAGTATTGCCCGCTTTCGCAGAAGAAACAGGCACAGCTGCCGAGGAAACAGCGACGACAGCCGAAGAAACCGAAGCGGAAAATCAGACAACAGAGGCTGTCACCGAGCATATTTTTGCCGATGCCGACGAAAGCGGCGAAGTAAATGTTATGGATGCGAGAATGATTCTGCGTTTTGCCGTAAAGCTTGACAAGTACGACAAAAAGAAAATCGGATATTACGATCTTGACGACAGCAAATCGGTTGATGTCGCGGATGCGAGAATTGCTCTGAGAATAGCGGTAAAGCTCCCTGCTGATTATGTCGAGCCTGAAACCGAGGAAGAAACCGAGGAGGAAACCACTGCGGCACCGACAACCGAGCCGACTACAAAGAAACCCGAACCGACTACAAAGAAACCCGAACCGACCACACAGCCGACTCCCGTTAAGAAAAATCCCACAAAAGCGGAATACGCAAAATGGATGGGCAACAGCGTATGGACAGGGCACATAGATTATACGATGAAAATTCTATGCAATACAGTCGGCACAAGATATGTCGGCTCAAACAACTGTTTTACGGCTAAAAACTGGATAAAGAAACAACTGTTAAGCTACGGTTACAACGATGTGACAGAACAGTATGTAAGTGTAACAACCAAGGGATACACTTCATATAATCTTATTGTAAAAATTCCGACGGCGAAAAAAAATCCTAAGATAATCACGTTTTCGGCACACTATGACTGCAGTTATCTGAGTGTCGGCGCTGTTGACAATGCATCGGGTGTTGCGGCGTTGCTGGAGCTTGCGAGAATTGCGAAGGGCAAAAACATGGATTTCGGCGTGGAGCTTCGTTTCGCCTTCTTTACAGGTGAGGAAAACGGCTACTATGGCGCGTATAAATACCGTTCTTCTCTGTCACAGGACGAAAAGAACCGCCACATAGTTTTCTTTAACATAGATATGGCGGCTCCGTCAACGGCAGACAAGGAAAGCTATCTTTGTGTAAGCACCGAACCGGTCACAGAAAATTATCCGTGGAGAAAGGCATACAACAACGCCGGCAGCAACGCCGTAAAAGAAGCACATGATATTATGGGCAGCTGCGGAGAAAAGGCGTTTTATTCGCCGATTGCCGCAGGTATGCACGATATAGTTCCGTTCAGAAAAGAGGGGCTTCCGGCACTGACACTGTCGTGGAGGCGTATAAGCTCCGCAGGACGCGGCAACGATTACAGCCTGACTTCCCCGTCGGTTATCCACACTTCAAATGACAACCTGAATTATGTAAATTATGACGCGCTGTACAAGACGGTAAGACTTGCCGCAGCATCAATGGGCACACTTACATACGGGTATGTCTATCCGTAAATTCCCGCACTTGATTATTCTCCGTTTGCATGGTATACTGGTTTTATATTTTTATCGGAAACATTTTTGACAATCTCCAATCAGCAGTAAGTCAAGAATGAACTTTTCCGTAAAACCATGAATTATCATACAGGCGGAGGATTTTTTTATGATTACAGAAGTAATTGACTTTCTTAAAAAATATGACGATGAAGTAGGCGCCGCTATTGAGCATGAGTTTATCCGTGAGACAGACGGTCTGGAGCTTATCGCAAGTGAAAATCTTGTTTCGGAGGGCGTAATGCTCGCAATGGCAAACCCCATGACAAACAAATATGCCGAGGGCTATCCCTCACACAGATATTACGGCGGATGCTCGGCTGTTGACGAGGTTGAGGAGCTTGCGAGAGAACGCCTTAAAAAGCTGTACGGTGCAGAGCACGCCAATGTTCAGCCGCACTCGGGCGCACAGGCTAACATGGCGGTGTTTATTGCTCTGCTGAACCCCGGCGACACAATTATGGGCATGAATCTGTCCGAAGGCGGTCACCTGACACACGGCAGTCCCGTTAATTTCTCCGGCAAATATTTCAATGTCGTCCCCTATGGTGTAAACAGCGAGGGCTTTATCGACTATGACGAGGTCGAGAAAAAGGCAAACGAATGCAAGCCGAAGCTTATTATCGCAGGTGCGTCCGCTTATCCCAGAATTATAGATTTCAAAAGAATGGCAGAAATAGCTCACTCTGTCGGTGCATATCTTATGGTTGACATGGCGCACATTGCGGGACTTGTTGCGGCAGGAGTTCATCCGTCACCCATTCCCTATGCGGATGTTGTTACAAGCACCACACACAAGACACTCAGAGGCCCCAGAGGCGGCATAATTCTGTGCAAAGAGGAGCTTGCAAAGCAGATAGACAAGGCGATTTTCCCGGGTTCACAGGGCGGTCCGCTTGAGCATATAATCGCCGCAAAAGCCGTCTGCTTCGGTGAAGCGTTAAAGGATGACTTTAAGCTCTATCAGCAGAAGGTAGTCAAAAATGCCGCCGTGCTTGCCGACAGTCTCAAAAAAGAGGGCTTCAGCCTTGTGTCGGGCGGCACGGATAATCATCTTATACTTATTGACCTTACAAAGACGAGCATTACGGGCAAGGAGCTTGAAGCAAGACTTGACGAAGTGCATATAACCGTCAACAAAAATTCAGTACCCAATGACCCCTACAAACCCACAGTTGCGGGCGGCATAAGAGTCGGCACGCCGAGTGTCACCACAAGAGGTCTTAATGAGGACGACATGAAAACACTTGCTCATCTTTTTGCTCTTACGGCGTTTGACTTTGAAAACAGCAAGGATTATGTAAGAAATGAAGTAAAGAAGCTGTGCGAGAAGTATCCCATTTACAGATAAAGAACGGTTCAAGAACCGTTGCTGAGGTGCCGGGGTAAGGAAGCACTGCGGGCTTAGATAGCAAAAGATTTGCCACCATGTAAGCTGAAGTGTGACACGATATAATGTGTTATTCTGTGTCTGACAGAACTATCAGCTTAACAAAACAATGCTAACGAACGGAGTAATTATGAACAAGGAAAAAAGAAGCGTACTTTTGGAAAAGGCGAAAAATAATATTGATAAGCAAAAGCTGATTTACTGCTTTGTGCTCACATTTGTGATAGGGCTTATCTGTCATGCGTATGCATACCTGAATTATCAGCCGAACCACGACTCACTGTATGAGGCGGTTTCAAATTCCGATTATTGGACAATGAAAATCGAGTACGGCAGATACATAAAGCCGCTGTGCGATATGGTGCTCGGCAAGTTTGCGAGTTTTCCGTGGATAAACGGTCTTATCGCACTTTTCTGGCTGTCACTTTCGGCATATATTATCACAGATATATTCAAAATCGAAAAACGGCGTGATATAGGTCTTTTCTGCGGAATACTGACAACGAACATTACGGTCATAAGCATGTCCGCAACTTATACTCAGGATCTGAGTGCCAATATGTTCGCTCTGTTCTTGTCGCTTGTCGGGACGCATATATGGTTTGACATGACTGCGAAGTACGCCGAACTGAGTGTTAAAAAGAAAATACTGCTTTCACTTGCGGCTGCCGTCTGTGTATTTGTTTCAATGGGAATTTATCAGGCGTTTGTAAGCGTATTTATTACACTTGTGCTGATAATTTCAATAATGAGACTGTTAAACGAAGAAGCCGAATGCAAAAATGTATGGCTTGGCGACCTCTGCGGTGCAATCTCTGTTATTGTCGGCGGTGTGTTATATTACGGAGTGTACAAGCTTGTTCTGCTTGCTACCGGAATTGAAATGAACACCAAAAACTACAACAGTCTTTCAAATCTGTTTGCAAGTGAAAATTCTGTGATTGAACAGTTTGTTGAGACATTCACACTTGTCTTCAAATACATATTTACCGCACCTTATTATACATACCCGACATATGTAACAACCGCAATAAGCATAGCGATATTTGCCGCAATGGTTATCTGCTTTATAATTGCCGTTCGGAATCTGAGGAAGAAAAAAGCAAAGAAAAGCGTAAGAATATCGGTTGTATTTTTCTTTCTGATGATTCCGTTGGCCATGAACATTGTAAATCTGCTTGGCGGAGTTACACACGCCGTTATGATTTACTCCTTCTGGTTTACATATATAGTCGCCATACTGATGACAAAGCATTTTTCGAAGATAAAAAGCAAGATGTTTTTCGAAAAAGCTACCGCACTGCTTTTGTGCTGTCTGATTTTCGCGAATATTCAGGTGGCAAATGCCGTATATGTCAAGAAAACAACGGAACAGCAGGCAACGCTTTCGGTTATGACAAGAGTGATTGACAGAATTGAAGCTATTGACGGATATGTACCGGGCGAGACACCGGTTGCGTTTATGGGAATTCCGGACAACTACCTTAATGAATACGAGGAATTTGAAGACCAGATATTTATAACCGGTGCCGGATACAAGTCACAGATTACATATCCGAATATATACAAAAAATATTTCAGTATGATTCTTAAAACCGATATAAATGTAATGAGCAACAAAGACGCAGTAAAGTTCTATGATGACAACAATCTCAAAGAAATGCCGAAGTTCCCCGATAACGACAGCATTAAGATGATTAACGGGACAGTTGTTGTTAAGTTCTCGAACTGGGCGGACAGATCATCGACGGAAAAGACTGACGAAATGGTCAA
>CAVFPQ010000117.1:0-7178 GCA_963624415.1 Acutalibacteraceae bacterium
TTATGCATTATGCATTCTACATTAAAAAAAGCCTCGCAACAAAAAAGGTTGCAAAATGCGAAGCTTATAATTCAAGTCCGCAGGACTTCCGAAATTATGCATTATGCATTCTGCATTCTACATTACATTGCTAATTGCTAACTGCTAATTGCAAATTATATAAGTCCAAGACACGCAGTGTCTTCCTTAGTCCCTGCCACTACCATTAACATTCCCTGTTCCCGATTTAAATTACTTTTTTGTATTGTAATTCGCTTCAATTAATGCTATTATGTACTGTGTATTTCCTTGCGGCAAATTTGCCGACTTACAAATTTTTCATTCCGACACAAGGAGAAAAAATTATGTCTTTATTTTCACGCTCGGACACGTATTCGCCCGAACCGTTTGATCCGAAAGATGACCTTCCCGCCGAATTCGACGGCATTGAAACACCGACAGAACATACACCTTCTGACGCTGTTGCGGAAATTGCCGCATTAAAAGCGCAGATTGCCGCGTTAAGAAAGCAATACGGAGTTGACACCGACGACACAGCCGCCCCCGCCGAAAAAAGCGAGGATGAACTGATTTTCGATGAGCTTACCTTTGAAGATACTGTCTCGGAACAGCCTGTTACGGAGGTTCCCGTCATCAAAGAGCATGTAAGCACAGAGCCTGTTATCGAAGAGACTGTTGTTGAAGAGCCTGTCATCGAAGAACCGGTTACAATAGAACCCGATTCCGAAATGTCCACCGAAAACGTTGTGACAGACTCTGCCTCAGACAAGTTCGCATTCAAGGTCAGAAACCTTACAAAGGACTATGACGGTCATATTGTTCTCAATAATATTTCCTTTGATATTCCAAAGGGCAAAATAGTCGGACTTCTCGGTCCCAACGGCTGCGGAAAGTCAACACTCATGAAAATTCTCTCGGGCGTACTTCACGACTACACCGGCAATATAAAAATTTGCGGCAGACCCGTCGGCATAAGTTCAAAAGCACACCTTGCGTATCTGCCCGACCGCACATATTTCCCCGAACGTTTTCGCACTATTGACTGCATAAACTATTTTAACGATTTCTTTGCCGATTTCGATAAGGTGAAAGCCATTGAATTTGCCGAAAAGTTCGGTCTTGACCTTCATCAGAGAGTTAAAGCCATGAGCAAGGGTATGCAGGAAAAGCTTCAGCTTCTTATGGTCATGTCACGCTCGGCGGATGTATATCTCCTCGATGAGCCTTTGGGCGGCGTTGACCCGGCGGCAAGAAGTGTTATTCTCGATATAATCATGTCAAACTACAAAGAAAATTCCACGGTTGTAATTTCAACACACCTTGTAAACGACCTTGAACACAGCTTTGATCATGTTCTTATGCTCGGCAAAGGTCAGGTGCTTGTAAACACCGGAATTGACACACTCAGAGCTACCGGCAAATCGGTTGAGGAAATCTTTAAGGAGGTTATAGGCGATGCTTGGGAAGTTGATTAAAAACTCGTTCAAATCAAACGCGGCGGGTGTTTATAATATCTACATTGCCGAGGGCATAATAGGCGTTATCATGCTCGTTCTCCTTCTTGTTGACTGGACAAAGTGGGGCGACGCCGGAATAGGCTTAGGTCTTGCCATAAAGTGCCTTGCGTCTCTCGCACTCGGTGTCACTGCGGCGATAGGCATTATAATGACAATGGTTGTCGTTTTCGGCGACTTCAAACGCAGTATGTACAGCATTGAAGGACAGCTTACCCTTTCCCTGCCTGTCAGAAGCTCCTCGCTTCTCTTTTCAAAATGGCTTGCGGGCTCACTGTGGATAATAATAAGCTATCTTGCGTTCTGCCTTGCGGCGGGTGCGGGCACAACATATGTCATAAAGCACTCAATGTCCGTTGTGCAGGGTGACGCGGCATACAGTTCCATTTATGAAATTGTCGTACAGATGTTAAAACAGGTTTTTGAGTCATCCGGTCTCACAGCTCCTTCGGGCAAGGTTATCGGCTATGTTCTCGGTATGTACGCATTCGACATAGGTGTCAGAGCGTGCGTGTTTGTTCTGCTCGTATTCTTTGCCGTTACTTTAGCGCACTGCCGTCCGTTTTCTAAAATCGGGAAGCTGGGCTCGGTGCTGTATTTCTTCGCAAGCATGTTTATAACAATGGGCTTTTCGAGCGCGATAACAAAGCTTGTCAAAATATATGTAATAGTATCCGACGAATATTTCACATTCTCGCTGTTAAAGGAAGAGGCGACCGCCGCATGGAAAATCGGTTTCGGTTCTTACTCGATAACAAACCTGTACTGCACGGTCATAGCGGGAATTGTATTCTATATGCTTACGGTATACCTGATTGACAGAAAGGTCAATGCGGACTGACAACATAATACTATGAGGGGGATTTTATGAGTTTTGAGATAATCGATATTTCCAAAGATCTTCTTTCGAGCGAAATTTATCCCGGCGATCCGAAACCCGAAGTGGGTATTTTCAGTGCGATAAATAAAGGTGACGAGTGCAACATGGCGAAAATTTCAACCACACTGCACTGCGGCACGCATGCCGACGCGCCTCTTCATTTTCTTCCGAACGGCAATTCGATTGGCATGGCGGATATGTCCGCCTATATCGGTGAATGCATGGTCGTGGAAGCAACGGAGCGGCGAATAACAGGTCAGTATGTTGACGAGCATTTTCCGCACGGGGCAGACAGACTGCTTATAAAGTCCAACGGACTGAGCTATCTCGATCACACGGGTGCTGAGGAACTGGCTTATCTCGGTTATAAGCTTGTGGGCACGGATGCATTGAGTATAGGCTCAAGCGAAGATGAAGCAAGACCGCACAAGGTACTGCTCGGCGAAAATGTCGCAATTCTCGAAAATCTTAATCTGTCTCATGTTAAGCCCGGCAGATATTATCTTGTTGCCCCTCCGATAAAAATAGCAGGTGTAGATGCCGCACCCGTGAGGGCACTGCTTCTCGACGGATATATTTTCTGGAGCAATTAGCATTTATTCGTGAATTTATAAAATCTGCTTGATAATTTTTTCACGGTGTATTAAAATATCCTCTGTTACAGTAATTCGTTATGAATCCAAAATATAAAAAAGGAGTTTTTTCAATGAGCACACTCAACAAAAAGACAGTTGAAGACCTTAACGTAAAAGGCAAAAAAGTTCTTGTACGCTGCGATTTCAATGTAAAAATCGAAGACGGCGTTATAACAAGCGACAAGAGAGTTGTTGCTTCTCTTCCCACAATCCGTTATCTTATCGACAACGGCGCAAAGGTAATTCTTTGCTCCCACCTCGGCAGACCCAAGGGTGTATTTGACCCCGCTTTCTCAATGGCTCCCGTTGCGGAGTGCCTCGCAAAGCACTTAGGACAGGAAGTCAAGCTTGCAAAGGATGTTGTAGGCGAAAGCGCACAGGCTCTTGCAGCAGAGCTTAAGGACGGCGAAGTTCTTCTTCTTGAAAACGTTCGCTTTGAGCCCGGCGAAACAAAGAACGATCCCGAACTTTCAAAGAAGTTTGCCGCTCTTGCAGATCTGTATGTAAACGATGCATTCGGTTCCGCACACAGAGCACACTCCTCAACAGCGGGTGTTGCCGACTATCTCCCCAGTGCAGTGGGCTATCTTATTCAGAAAGAAATCAAGTTCATCGGCGGTGCTCTTGAAAATCCCGTTCGTCCCCTTGTTGCCGTTCTCGGCGGTGCTAAGGTTTCCGACAAAATCGGTGTTATAACAAACCTTATCGACAAGTGCGACACAATCATCATCGGCGGCGGCATGGCTTATACATTCTTCAAGGCTATGGGCCACTCAATCGGCACTTCCCTTCTTGACGAAGATAACATTGAAAACGCCAAGCTTATGATGGAAAAGGCAAAAGAAAAGAAGGTTAACTTCCTTCTTCCCGTTGACAACATCATCGCGACAGAATATGACAAGGATGCAACCTTCATGAGAATATACAGTGACTCCATTCCCGACGGCTGGATGGGTCTTGACATCGGCCCCGTAACAAGCGAGCTTTTCGCAAAGTCACTTCAGAAAGCCGGCACAATAATCTGGAACGGCCCCATGGGTGTTTCGGAAATGCCCAACTTCGCTAACGGCACAATCGCCGTTGCAAAGGCTATTGCCGAGTCAGGTGCCATTTCAATCATCGGCGGCGGCGACTCAGCGGCTGCCATTACAAAGCTCGGCTTTGCAGACAAGATGAGCCACATTTCAACAGGCGGCGGCGCTTCCCTTGAGTATCTTGAGGGCAAAGAGCTTCCCGGCATTGCCTGCATTGACGAAAAAGACGCATAAATAAAACAGTAAAAATAAGGGAAAACGATTTCACCGTCGCTTTCCCTTGTTTGCGATAAAAAACAGATAAAAAAATTGTTTTGTTAAAAAATCAAGCCACTATTATAATGAAAGTGAGATAAATTAAAATGAACAAAGCCACAAGAAAAGCCGTTATTGCCGGCAACTGGAAAATGAACAATACCCCCGCTGAAACCACTGCACTTATTGACGCCATGAAGCCCCTTGTTAAGGATGCCGACTGCGACGTTGTTCTGTGCGTTCCCTATATTGACCTTTATGCCGCAATGGATGCCGCTAAGGGTTCAAACATTAAAATCGGCGCAGAGAACTGCCATTGGGCAGAAAAAGGCGCATTCACAGGTGAAGTTTCCGCTAAAATGCTTAACGCCGCAGGTGTTGAATATGTCATCATCGGTCACAGCGAGAGAAGACAGTATTTCGGCGAGACGGATGTTACCGTTCACGACAGAGTAAGAGCCGCTCTTAACGAGGGACTTAAGGTTATCCTCTGCGTAGGCGAGACAGAAATCGAGAACGAGCAGGGCATTACTTCTGAGGTTCTGCGCAAGCAGACAAAGATTGCTCTTCAGGGTGTAACAGCCGATGAGCTTAAAAATGTTATCATAGCATATGAACCTGTATGGGCTATCGGCACGGGCAAGACAGCAACTGCGGACGACGCAGACAAGTACAACGGAATTATCCGTGAGTGTGTTGCGGAGCTCTTCGGCAAGGATGCGGCAGAAGCTCTCACAGTTCAGTACGGCGGTTCAATGAACGCAAAGAATGCTGCTGAGCTTCTCTCTAAGGTTAACGTTGACGGCGGTCTTATCGGCGGCGCTTCACTCAAGGCAGAGGACTTCTCAATCATAGTCAAGGCTGCTTCCTGCTGATTACCCTTTAACCTATTCGAAAGGCATGATTACAATGAAAAAACCTACGGTTTTATGCATAATGGACGGCTTCGGCATTCGCAAAGAAACAAACGGCAATGCCATTTACGCCGCCAAAACTCCCAATCTTGATAAATATTTCTCGGAGTGCCCCTTTACGACAATCGGCGCATCGGGACTTGATGTCGGTCTGCCAGACGGACAGATGGGCAACAGCGAGGTCGGTCACACAAATATCGGTGCCGGCAGAGTTGTTTATCAGATGCTTGTTAAAATTTCAAAGTCCATCGAAGACGGCGATTTCTTCAACATAAATGCTCTTATTGACGCAATGGAAAATTGCAAGAAGAACAATTCCGCTCTTCATCTTATGGGACTTCTGTCTGACGGCGGTGTTCACAGCCACATTGACCACCTTTTCGGCCTTCTTGAAATGGCTAAAAAGCACGGTCTTACAAAAGTGTACATTCACTGCATTATGGACGGCAGAGATGTATCCGTAACTTCAGGCAAGGGCTTTATCGAAACTCTTGAGAAAAAATGTGCAGAGCTCGGTGTAGGCAAAATCGCAACAATTACAGGCAGATATTACGCCATGGACCGTGACTTTGCATGGGACAGAGTCGAAAAGGCATACAATGCTTTTGTCTGCGGTGAGGGCATTCAGGATTCAGATGCCGCCGGCTCCATGCAGAGAAGCTATGACAAAGACATAACGGATGAATTTATTCTTCCGACGGTCGTTGACAAGAACGGAATGATAAGCGAGAATGACAGCGTTATTTTCTATAACTTCCGCCCTGACCGTGCGCGTCAGATTACAAGAACATTCGTTGATCCCGATTTTGACGGTTTCGAGCGTAAAAAGGGTTACTTCCCCGTTCACTATGTCTGCATGACACAGTATGACGAGGAAATGCCCAATGTAACGGTTGCATTCCCTCCCGAGGCACTCAAAAATACATTCGGCGAGTATCTTCAGGAGCATCAAATGAAACAGCTTCGCATTGCCGAAACTCAGAAGTATGCTCATGTAACGTTCTTCTTTAACGGCGGTGAAGAAAAGACATTCGATGGTGAAGACAGAATTCTTATCAAATCCCCCGATGTTCCGACTTTTGATCTTCAGCCCGAGATGAGTGCATACCCCGTATGTGATGCAGTATGCGAGAAGATTAAGAGCGGCGAATATGATGCCGTTATACTCAACTTCGCAAACTGCGACATGGTAGGTCACACAGGCGTGTTTGATGCGGCTGTAAAGGCGGTTGAGGCAGTTGACGAGTGTGTCGGCCGTGTGGTTGAGGCTACTCTTTCAATGGGCGGCACTTGCTTTATCACAGCGGACCACGGCAACGCCGATATGATGATAGGTCCCGACGGCAAGCCCTTTACTCCGCACACCACAAACAGAGTTCCCTTCTGTGTTGTAGGTTATCCGTGCGAGCTTAAGGACGGCGGCCGTCTTGCCGATATCTGCCCCACAATGCTTAAGGTTATGGGACTTCCTCAGCCCAAAGAAATGACAGGCGAATGTCTCATTAAGTAATTTATTCCGGAATACAAAAATAACGCACTCTGAGCCGAAAGGTTTGGAGTGCGTTTTTTATTGACAATCAAATCTTTACTTTGTGAAATAGCTTCGCAGAAGGTAGGCTTTTCAGGCAGAGCCGACTGCATTCGGGAGAGTGGCCGAGCCGCCCGTCGGGACACCTGTCAGCCCTGATTAACTCTATCGCTTGGGGATACGTCATTCGAGGGACAGACAGGTGCCGCCTCCGGGCGGCTGTCTTTCGCTCGCTTTCATTTGTTCAGCCGCAGGGGGCTGCGGCTGAACAAATTCAGCTCACTCAAGACATGTGCCTTCTCCTCACTTCCTTGCCTGTCGGCAAGAAGTTCGTCGTCGGCACGCCGCTCCTCCGTGCTGTCGCACTTCGTCGCGGCATACGCTCGTCGCTTGCATAGCAAGCTCCTCGCGTCCCACC
>CAVFPQ010000118.1:0-6983 GCA_963624415.1 Acutalibacteraceae bacterium
ATTTTATAAAGCCGACTTTGAGAAAAATATGAGGGAATATCCCCGATACGGCAATTCTTTTGTTGAATATGCCAAACGCATATGTTAAAATGTTTATATTGTCTGTATGCAAGGCTTCTTTAAGCATAAAAATATCGGCAATCAACAGACAGTCTTGTCAGCCTGCAATCCAAGACACGCAGTATCTTCCTCAGCCCTCCCATTTTTTCATTACTACTAAATACACGGTGAAGCATGAACATTACAACAGACAAAACAAAACAATATCAGCCCTTCGAAGGCATCGGTGCGAGCGGTGCGTGGTGGGCACAGGAGGTCGGCGGATGGGAGCATATCGATCCCGAAAGCGGCAAGGCGGTGCGGGACAGAATTTCCGAGCTGCTCTACTCCAAACAGAACGGTATAGGCCTTCGAACATACCGCTATAATATCGGCGCGGGGTCTGCTTTCTCAGGCAAAGGGAATTACTCTCAGCCGCTTCGACGGACTCAGTGCTTTGAAGTGTCCCCCGGAAAATACGACTTTACCCGTGACAAAAACGCCGTATATATGATGAAAAAAGCCGCCGAGGACGGTGCGGACGAAATAGTTCTGTTTGTCAATTCCCCCTTGGAGCGTCTTACAAAAAGCGGCATGGCACACGGCAATCCCAAAAAGCCGGGAATTGATAATCTTCCTAAAAAGAATTATAAAGAGTTCGCAAAATATTGTCTTGACGTTACGGAGCATTTTGTAAAAGAAGGTCTGCCGATTAAATATCTGTCCCCGATAAACGAACCCGTGTGGATCTGGACAGGCGGTCAGGAGGGGTGTCACTATTCTCCGAAAACCGCCGGGAAGGTTCTTAAAGTCTTTGCGGATGAAATGGACAGCCGCCCGGCACTTGACGGCGTAAAGCTTTCGGGACTCGAAAACGGCGACATAAGATGGTTCAACAAATCGTATACACGCAATCTTTTTAAGTATGACAGTGTCCGAAAAAGGGTTGACGGAGTTGACATTCACTCGTATTTTCTGAAAGGCGAGCTTTTTAAGGGCTTTCTGAGCAGAACATCATTCATAAGGCGTTTTTATAAATGGATGAAAAAGCACTACCCGACCATGAACATAAAAATGAGCGAGTGGACACATATGCAGGGCGGCAGAGACAGGGGCATAAATTCGGGGCTTGTCACGGCAAACGTCTTGTACGAGGACCTTTCAATTCTCAACGCCGTGTCGTGGCAGCACTGGATAGCCGTGTCGGAAGTCGATTACTGCGACGGACTTATCTATATAAATCTCGATGACAAATCATTTGAAATGACAAAAAGATATTATGTCACGGGCAATTTTTCAAAATATATTCCATACGGTGCCGTGCGAACGGAGATAAAATCCGAAGACCCGTCGCTTAAGTGTCTGGCGTTTATAAAGGATAACAAAACCGTTATCATAATAATAAACGATACGCCCGACAGAAAAACGGTATCGTTTCCGCAGTGTGAGAGCGAAAATATCACACTCGCCGTAACAGACGAAAAATATAATCTGAAAGAATTTTCACTGAAAAACGGTGAAATCGAAATAACCGCAAATTCCGTAAACACAATCATTTTTTAACCACAGAAAGAGAAGAACAGAATGAACGTAAAAGAAAAAGCAACCGAAACACTTCGCAATCTCCGTCTTCACTGGAAAACACCCGCCGAGGGCAGATATGTTCCTTACAAAGAGCTTTTGTCACTCGCATTCGGCGGAGCGGGCATGAAATTCATACAGAGCTGTATAAGCACCATGATATTAAGCGTCGGCAACTCGCTTATCGGCAACACCATAGGCATCGACCCGACACCGCTTTATGTGATATATCTGCTCGGCATTCTTTTCAGCATTCCGCTGACGGGACTTCGTGCGAAAATTATCGACAACACAAGAAGCATGAAGGGCAAATACCGCCCCTATGTTCTGACAATGGGCATACCGACGGTAATTCTCGGTATAGGCTTTATATGGATGCCGTACGAAAAAATGACGCTTCTTACAAAGTGCGTTGTTGTTTTGCTCTTTAATATCGGCTTTCAGTTCTTCTATAATTTCTATTATGACATTAACGACAGTATTGTTAACGTATTGTCCCCCAACAGCTACGAGCGAAGCGATGTAAACGCGGTCAAGGCGATTATAGAAAATATATCCCCCTCAATCGTAAATATTTTCCTGCCCATTGTCGCCAAGATGATAACGGGAGAAAACACGCTGTATGACCTCAGGGTTTACAGAATATTCTATCCGCCGCTTCTTGTAATCGGATTTCTCATCTCTCTTCTTATATATGTCGGAACGGAAGAAAAGGTCGTCCGCGCAAAAACGCACGTTATTCAGGTAAAATTTGCCGATGCCTTCAGAGCCGTTGCCAGAAACAAATATTTCTGGATAATTTCTCTTGCCGGATGGCTCGGATTTCTTGAGAGCGCTTTCAGCAATATTCTCAACTGGCAATATAACTATCAGGGTGCGGCAACAGCGGGGCAGTATGCCATAATTACCGCAATCGCCGGCAACGCCTCATTCTGGCCCAATCTTGTTGCGCCGTTCTTAATCAGAAAATACGGCAAAAGAAGAATTCTTGTAACGGCAAATATGCTGAATATAATATTCATCGCATGCATGCTGCCCATGGTGCGTCTGACAGGTGCGTCATATGCCATATGGGCGCTTCTGAGTGTAATTTTCATAAATCAGTTTCTGTCGTCACTCGGCAATCAGATGAACCCCAGCCTTCAGGCGGATATACGCGACTATCAGCAGTATATTTCGGGCGAGAGAATTGACGGAATGTTTGCGGCTGTCGGTCTTATCGGCAATATAATCACGCTTGCCACAGGTTCGGTGCTTCCCATGATTTACGAAAAGGCCGGTCTCAACAAGACGGTCGCTCAGTCGCTCGGCTATGACGGTTCAAACGTATACGACGTGCTTTATAACACGGATTATTTCATATCAATCTGCTCCGTTCTTATTATCGCTTCGATTATAGGTGCGGCGATGAACGTTATTCCTTTCTTCTTCTATGACCTGACCGAGACAAAGCAGAGGGGCATGGTCGCAGTGCTTAAAATCAGAGCTATGTTTGAGGACTTTTCCAACAATGTTCTGTCAGACAAGGCTCTTGTTGAAACGGTTGATATTATAGAGGACGCAAAAGAGCACTACGGCAAAGAAATAATAAAGCCCACAAAGGACGGCATCAAAAACGCCAAAAAGACACACGATAAAGAGCAGATTAAAAAAGCCAAAGCCGAGTACCGTGCCCGTATCGAAGAAAACAACCAAATAGAAATTGCCGAGTTTATCATGAAGGAGCTTCACCGCTATGAAACTCCGGAAGGACAGGAGGATATTAAGAACGCCGAGCTTATCGCAAAGGCGGGGCTTGACGGATTCCTGAGTGTTCAGAGCATGACGAAAAAACAGGCAAAGGCTCTGCCCAAAGCGACTTGGGAGGAGCAGGAACGCCGCAGAAATATTCTTATGCAGCTTTCCGAAACAAAGGCCGCAGAAAAGGCAATAAAGAAATATTTCCCGAACGGCATAAAAGAATTTGACAAGTCCGTTTTCACAAAGCTTTTTGAAGAAGAAAACGCCCTGGAGCTTGAAATTCACAACAAGCTTAAAGAGCTTAAGGCGGCAAAGGAGAGCAAAAACAGCTCTCTGTCCGACAGCCTTAACAGTGAAATAAAGCAGGCACAGCTTGAGCTTAAAAAAGTCAGAAGCGACATCAAAAAAGCCATGAACGAAAACTCAATCTATTACCGTGCCGCAAAGCCCTATCTTGACGCAGTAAAAACACTTGCGCAGTGCGAAAACTATAAGCACTATGAAAAAGTGGCAGTGCTTTACAATGAAGCTAAGGACAGAATTGAAGCGGACAATAAAGCATTGCTCAACTGATAATCAGCATTCTCGCAATACCTGCCGACCTGATTTGCAAAGCTTTGCAGAAGCCGGATAAATCAGCGAAACCGGCAAAAGCCATAAAAGAGAGGAAAAAATCATGAAGGAGTACAGTGGAATGCCCATGCGTTTTTCGCACACGGGCGTAACACAATTCGCACCCGAAAATACACCCGAGGCATTTTATAAAGCCGCCGAGCTTGGATTTGAGGGCATTGAGCTTGACATAAACAAAAGCAAGGACGGCGAAATAATAATCACGCACAATCCGACTCTCGGCTATATGACATTTGATGACGACACACGCGCCCTCAAAGATCTGACGGTTGAGGAGATAAAAAAGGTTGACATACCTTACCGTGATTCGCTTAAGCTTAAATATCCGCCGTATCCGTGGACTGAATTCAAGGGCGGCAGAAAGCCCATAATGCTTCCCGAGTACCACGAAAGACGCGTAACTCACCTTATGACATTCCCGGAGTTTGATGCCTGGCTTGCAACCGTTCCGTATAAGCTTACGGTTGAAGTTGAGTTTAAGGATGTCGGAATGTGCCCCAGAATGGATGAAATAATGGCAACCTCAAAATGCGTGTCTCAATACATTTTCTTCTCGGGCGACACGGCTGTGCTTGAAGAGATGCAGGAGCACTACCGCAAAAACGGCAAGCCCGAAGGACTGCGTCTGGGGGCGAATATCCGCTATATAAACGATGAGACCATGGCTTTTGTCAGAAAATCCGATCTGTACGAAGTCGGACTCAACAACGAGGCATTCACAAAGGCGGATGTCGATATGCTCGCAGAAATGGGCATAAAGGTATTTTCAAATCTCGGCGACTACCCCGAATGGTGGGCAAAGCTCGGACCTATGGGCGTTACGGGATTCAAGACAAACTACCCGGATGCGTATACGGAGTGGTGGAATAGCACAATAAACAATTAGCAATTAGCAATGAGCAATTAGCAATGATTTTCTAATGCATAATGTCGCAGACATAAAACTTAGTTTACGATTGATTATTTTATATTTTGCGAAGCTCTATAATCAAAACGCATGGCGTTTTCCTCAATTATGCATTATGCATTCTGCATTAATTGCATGATTCAGCCTTCGGACTTGGATTTATAAATCTTCGCTGACATAAAACTTAGTTTACGATTGATTATTTTATATTTTGCGAAGCTCTATAATCAAAACGCATGGCGTTTTCCTCAATTATGCATTATGCATTCTGCATTAATTGCATGATTCAGCCTTCGGACTTGGATTTATAAATCTTCGCTGACATAAAACTTAGTTTACGATTGATTATTTTATATTTTGCGAAGCTCTATAATCAAAACGCATGGCGTTTTCCTCAATTATGCATTATGCATTATACATTCTGCATTATCAAAACGCATGGCGTTTTCCTCAATTACGCATTATGCATTCTGCATTAATTCCGCATTGTCCTGCTGTTTTCGACAGCTTACATACACAACAATGACTTTCCCGAAGAAAAAAGAGAGGTAAAAAATATGAAATGGAATTATGATTACACCCAGACCCTTTGGATGAAATTATTCCTTGCCGAACCCGACTTCGAGAACAACCGCAGCAAGGTTTACATCAACTACGAGCAGGTTCTCGAGATTGTAAAGACACTCGACAAAATAACGCAGGGTACAAAGAAAATAATCTATCTTGTCGGCTGGCAGGGGCTCGGACATGACGACTGCTATCCCGAGATGGACGTACTTAACGAGTATCTTAAGCGTGACTGCGACGAAACGGCAAAAGAGAGTCTTTTTTGGCTGTTCAACGAAGCGAAAAAGTACAATACCGTCATAAGCTTCCACGGCAATCTGGCGGACGCTTATTCGCAGACACCGTCCTTCCCCGAGCTTGTTGAAGCGAATGCCGTTGTAAAAAATCTGGACGGCACACCGGGCGTTATAGAGCACTTCAACAACCGTGACGCATACAAAGTCTCTTACAAGGGCTATTACGAAAGCGGACTGTTCAAAAAACATTGGGACAGCTTCTGCGAGGCTACACCGGTTCGTGAAGCCGGTACGGTTCACCTTGACAACTTCTGCATAGCACAGAGCCTTAACCCCTACACAAGCGTTGAGGACGAAGACGAAGCGAGAAATAAAATGCTCGACTATATCATATCCCTCGGCATTGACGTAACATCCGAGTATACATACCGTGAGCTTGAGTGGCGTGCGGAAAGCCCCGAGCATCCTATCCGTAAATTCTATGCTCAGACGGGGATAAAACTTCCCGAAGGCTCATTTGAGGACGCTCCGATCCGTATTCTCGGCAGAATGCCCGCCATGTGGTGGATGAGCGGCATGACACCCGAAGACTGTCTTCGTGTTTCGCCCAAGGAGTTAAGCGGTCGTATGCACGGCAGAGAATTTGCGGCGTACTACGGTTCAATACACGGTGAAGAAATCTGGAAAGAGAGAGGCATCGATCCCAAGGACTGGGCAGATGAATTTATCCGTCAGTTCTGCACGGTTCAGCTGCCGTACTTCTATCTCACCCGTCTTGACAGACTGAATGCCACTGCGGAACCGGACACCATAACAGCGTATTTCTCCGACAAGGTCGTAAGCTACGGCAAAGAGAGCAGAATTACAAAGAACGGCATTGATATCAAAAAGGGCAGTGATGTTCTGCTGCCGCTTGACGCAGAGTGCACCACATTTATCGCGTATTCAAAAGACGGCAAGAGCGGCGAGTGGGCAATACCCGATGCAAAATTCACCGATGCAAAGTTGTATGAAATTACCCCCGACGGAAATGTTCCGCTCGGCGATGCAAAAATCACCGACGGCAAAATAGTCCTTGATGTTAAACCCGGCAAAGCCGTTGTGATAAAGAACGAAAAGTAATATAAAAATAAAAAAAATAAAAAACCTGTTGATGCTTAAAGCCACGTGCTGATAAGGAAGTATTGTTTCAAAACAAAGACAAATTGTCAATTTAATGTACAACAAACCGGGTATTTGTAACAAATTTAAGTTATACAATTTTCCCGGTTTTTTGTTTT
>CAVFPQ010000119.1:0-6942 GCA_963624415.1 Acutalibacteraceae bacterium
TCCGAAATTATGCATTATGCATTCTACATTATGCATTAAAAATATAATCAAGTCCGCAGGACTTCCGACATTGTTAATCGTTAATTACAACTTGAATATCACCGTTACTTATACTTTTTTATAAATGTGTATTGTTTATATCAACCAAAGAAGGTGCCAATATGACCTTATCCGTTCCTCTCCCCACGGGAAGCTATGATATTATAATTTCCTCGGGAATATTAAACAGAATATCCGAATTTGCAAATCTTGACAGGCGTGTGCTTGTCGTTACAGACAGCGGCGTGCCGAAGCAGTACGCCGAGACGGTTGCCGCACAGTGCAAATCGGCGTGTGTTGTTACTCTCCCTCAGGGCGAGCAGTCAAAAACACTTGCGAATTTCGAAAAGCTTCTGACCGTCATGCTCGAAAACGGCTTTACAAGAACCGACTGCGCCATAGGTGTCGGCGGTGGTGTCGTTACGGATATTACGGGCTTTGCGGCGGCATGTTATATGCGCGGGATTGACTTTTATAACGTCCCCACAACGCTTCTCTCGCAGACCGATGCGTCTGTCGGCGGCAAGACGGCGGTTGATCTTAACGGCGTAAAAAATATTGTCGGCGCGTTCCATCAGCCTAAGGGCGTTTTTATTGATACCGACACGCTCAAAACACTTGACAAGCGGCAGTTTAACGCAGGTATGGCGGAAATTATCAAAATGGCTCTCTGCTTTGATGCCGATTTCTTTGACAGAATAAAAAACGGCACAGCCACAACCGAGGAGCTTATTTCACGAAGCGTTCGGATTAAAGCGGATGTAGTTGCTGCCGATGAAAAGGAAGCGGGGCTTCGCCGGGTGCTTAATTTCGGTCACACCGTCGGTCACGCGGTCGAAACCTGTTCGGGACTTCTTCACGGCGAGAGTGTCGCAATCGGCATGACGTATATGTGCTCTCCCGATGTCAGGGAAGAACTTTGTGCCGTACTCGAAAAATACTCTCTGCCCACTTCAACAGACATTTCTCCCGAACGGCTTTACGAAGTCCTCATCCACGACAAAAAAGCCGACGGCGATAAAATCAATATTGTTGTCGTCAATAAGATAGGAAGCTATGAAATAAGAAGAATAGATCTGTGTGATTTATTAATTAATAATTAACAATGTTGGAAGCCCTACGGACTTGATTTTATAATGCTCCGCTGACATTCAGATTGATTGTACACGGTAGATTTATCTTTAGCGTTAGCTTTATAATCCAAAACGCTTTAGCGTTTTCCTTCATTATTAATTGTGAATTATTAATTATTAATTATTACGGGGGTGTCTAAAATGAAAAACACATTCGGTTCATCAATTTCCGTCACGCTTTTCGGCGAGAGTCACGGACAGATGACAGGTGCGGTGCTTGACGGTATCGCTCCCGGAACAAAAATAGATTATGAATATATAAGACGCAAGCTGTTTTTACGCAGTCCGCATTCGGATATATCAACTCCCCGTCACGAAAAGGACGAGTTTTCGATTGTGTCCGGTGTCAGGAACGGCTTTGCGGAGGGCACGCCCATAACGATTTTAATCCCGAACTCAAACACTAAAAGCGAGGATTATGCAAAAACACAGTTTCTTGCCCGTCCCGGTCATGCCGATTACACTGCCGAGTGCAAATATAACGGCTTTCAGGATGCGTCCGGCGGCGGCCATTTTTCGGGCAGAATAACGGCGGCTCTTGTTGCGGCAGGTGCTGTCTGCTCTCATGCGCTTGAAGAAAAAGGCATATTTATCGGCACTCATATAAAAAAGCTCGGCGGTGTCTGTGACGACGAATTTTCCGAAAATAAGCTTTATGAACAGGTTAAAATGCTTTCGGATTGTGAATTTCCCGTTCTTGATAAAAAAAAGGGCGAGGAAATGTACGGCAGAATTCTTGAGGCGAAACAAAATCTCGATTCAGTCGGCGGCATTCTCGAAACAGCCGTGTGCGGAGTTCCGGCAGGACTTGGCGAACCGTGGTTTGACACGTGCGAGGGCGTTTTAGCACATATGCTTTTCTCCGTCCCGGCTGTAAAGGGCGTTGAGTTCGGTCTCGGCTTCGGTTTTGCCGATAAAACAGGGAGCGAAGCCAACGACTGCATGAGAAATATTGACGGAGAAGTCACGCACACATCAAACAATAACGGCGGCATTATAGGCGGCATAACAAACGGAATGCCCATTGTTTTCCGCACAGCCGTAAAGCCCACACCGTCAATCGCACGTCCGCAGAATACAATTGATATAAAAACTCATCAAAATGCCGTAATAGAAATAAAGGGCCGCCATGATCCGTGCATCGCCCACCGCGCGGCATTTGTCATCAATGCGGCAGCAAGCATTGCGTTGACAGACCTTATTAAAACAGCAGGGCTTGTGTAATGCAGAATGCATAATGCATAATGCATAATGAAGGAAAACGCAGGAGCGTTTCGGATTATAAAGCTTCGCAAAAGGATAAACTTTTCCCTGAAAGATTAACTGTAATGTCAGCGGAGCTTATATAAATCATGTCCGCAGGACTTCCGACATTGTTAATTATATCCGGGGGTGTTTTTTTGCCAAACCCAATCTTCGGCTGTATCGGCAGACATTTGTCGCACAGCTATTCAAAAGAAATACACGAGCTTCTTGCGGATTATGATTATGAGCTGTATCCGCTTGAGCCCGAAAATCTTCGAGACTTCATAAAAAATCCGTATCTCGGCGGAATTAACGTTACAATTCCGTATAAAAAAGATGTAATAAAATATATCGACCGTGTCGACAAGGCGGCAAAGAAAATCGGTGCCGTCAACACCATAGTCAGCCGTGACGGCAAGCTTTACGGCTATAACACGGACGTTTACGGCATGGAACGTCTTTTGCAGAAAAACGGCATTGAGTTAGTCGGCAGAAAGGTGCTTATTCTCGGCACGGGCGGCACATCGCTCACCGCAAAATATGTCTGCGAAAAGCACAGTGCGAGGGAAGCACTCAGAGTCAGCCGCACAAAAAAACCCGGTGTCATATCTTATGAAGAAGCCGTTTTGTATCATACGGATGCCGAGGTGATTATCAACACCACTCCTCTCGGAATGTACCCCGACAACATCGGCAAATTGCCCATCTCACTTGAGCCGTTCAGACTTTTGCAGGGTGTCGCCGATGCCGTGTATAATCCGCTTCGTTCCGCTCTTGTGCTTGAGGCGGAAAAACGGGGAATAAAATCCTGCGGCGGTCTTTATATGCTTGTAAATCAGGCTGTAAAGGCATGCGAGCTTTTTACCGATACCGAAATAAGCGGCGAGAAAAGCGACAGCGTATATAATAAAATCTACGCTTCAAAATGCAATATCGTCCTGACCGGAATGCCCGCCTGCGGCAAGACGACAGCCGCAAAAATTTTAGCAGAAAAAACAGGCCGTGAGGTTTTCGACACCGACACACTGTGCGAACAGCACGAAGATATGACCGTGTCACAGATCTTCGCCGAAAAGGGTGAAGCATATTTCAGACAGCTTGAAAGCGAGATGATTTCTTCTCTGACAGCTAAAACGGGCGTTATAATCTCGGTCGGCGGCGGTGCGGTTCTTAAAGAAGAAAATGTAAACGCACTCAAGGCAAACGGCCTTCTGTTCTTTATCGACAGACCGCTCGAAAAGCTTCTGCCCACTCCCGACAGACCGTTGGCATCAAGTGCCGAAGCGATAAAAAAGCGTTACGAAGAACGGATAGATATTTACAATTCCACAGCGGACATAAAAATAAATCCGTCCGACAACCCGAACGAAACGGCGGATGATATTCTTAAAAGGCTCGGTGAAATAAAATGAAAATACTTGTTATAAACGGCCCGAATCTCAATATGCTCGGCATAAGAGAGCCCGGGATTTACGGCAGAACGACATATAATGACCTTGTCAATATGATAAAGGAATATTGCGATAAAAGAAATATCGAGGTTGATTTCTTTCAGTCAAACCACGAGGGAAATCTTGTTGACGCAATTCAGGGCGCGTATTTTAATCACACCGACGGAATTGTAATAAACCCCGGTGCGTACACACATACAAGCGTTGCTCTGCTTGACGCGCTTAAAGCCGTGTCAATCCCGACCGTAGAAGTTCACATTTCCGATGTAAACTCCCGTGAGGAATTTCGCAGAATAAGCTACATTCGCCCCGCTTGCATCGCAACGATCGCAGGGAAAGGCCTTGAAGGATACTGCATGGCTGTTGATAAGCTTTGCGAGTAACCACTCTTTGGACACCTCTAAAAACTAAGCTATTTCTACTTGTAATTCTCTAAAAGAATGAAAAGCGGTAAAAACAGCCATTTTTCGCAATTTTTCGGTGTTTTTTAAGAGACTAACGAGTTTTTAGAGCTCCCCATTGCTAATTGCTAACTGCTAATTCCTAATTATACTAATGCTCCTATATAAAAAGGATTCTGATTAATATGACAGCTAAAATCTCTCCCTCCTCCCTCTCCGGCACAGTCAAAGCGCCGCCGTCAAAGAGCATGGCGCACAGGCTTCTTATCGGTGCGGGACTTTGCGAGGGCAAAAGCATCATTCACGGCGTGGCCCTGAGTGAAGATATAAAAGCAACACTCAACTGTTTAAGCGCGCTCGGTGCGAAGTGGCAAAGGGACGGCGATGATATAATAATTGACGGCACCGATGTCCGTATGTCCTCTCCTCAGAGTGTTCTGGAATGCGGCGAGAGCGGAAGCACGATACGGTTCTTTGTCCCCATTTCGCTTCTGTCGGGAAATAAGACGATTCTCACCGGCGCAAAAAGACTTCTTGAACGCCCTCTGACCGTTTATGCCGATATGTGCCGTGAGAAAAATATGTTCTTTTCGCAGAATAGCAACGGTGTTTCGGTGAAAGGTCCGTTAATCGGCGGAACATATAATATCCCCGGCAACATAAGCAGTCAGTTTATCAGCGGTCTGCTGTTCGCTCTGCCCCTTCTTAAAGAGGACAGCATTATAAATATTCTTCCTCCGGTTGAAAGCAGACCTTATATAAATCTTACAATAAAAGCACTGTCAACCTTCGGTATTGAGATAAAAGAAACAGAACAGAATACGCTTTTTATACCGGGCGGACAGCATTATACGCCGACTGATGCGACGGTTGAGGGCGACTGGTCAAATGCCGCGTTTTTTGAGGCTCTCAATCTCTTCGGAAATAATATAAATGTCACCGGACTTGACGAAAACACACTTCAGGGCGACAGAGTTTTTGTGAAGCATTTTGAGTCTCTTTCAAAAGGCTCGCCCGTAATTCACATAGGCGACTGTCCCGATCTCGCGCCCATTCTGTTTGCCGTGTCTGCCGCAAAATACGGCGGAGTTTTTACCGGCACTCGCAGACTGAAGCTAAAAGAGAGCGACCGAGCCGAGTGTATGGCAGCTGAGCTTCGCAAATTCGGCACGGCTGTCACGGTGCATGACGATGATGTCGTGATTTTCCCGAAGGAGTTTCACGCACCGAACGAAATTCTCGATGGCCACAATGACCACCGCATAGTAATGTCCCTTGCCGTTCTCTGTACTCTGACAGGCGGCGAAATCGACGGCGCACAGGCGGTCAATAAAAGCTACCCCGGATTTTTTGAGACACTCAGATGTTTAATCAGCAATTAGCAATTTCGGAAGTCCTGCGTACTTGATTTATATAAACTCCGCTGACATTCAGATTGATTGCATACGGCAGATTTATTTTTTGCGTCAGCTTTATAATCCAAAACGCTTTAGCGTTTTCCTTCATTATGCATTATGCATTCTACATTCTACATTATATATTATATTATGCATTTATTTCACACAGCTCCTTCCTCCCTGCTGATTTCGATAATAAGAATTTACAAACCGAAAGGATAAGATAAAAATGAATATGGAATTCATCGGCAAACTGCCAATACCTCAGGAAATCAAAGCACAGTACCCCGTCTCGGCTGAGGCGGCAAAGATAAAAGAACAGCGTGATAAAGAAATAGCGGATATTTTTTCGGGGCGTGACAATCGTCTTGTTCTTATAATCGGCCCCTGCTCCGCCGACAATGAAAAGTCCGTGCTTGACTATATTTCCCGTCTTGCGGAGATAAGAGAAAAGGTCAAGGATAAAATTTTCATAATTCCCAGAATTTACACGAACAAGCCCCGCACGACAGGCTCGGGCTACAAGGGCATGCTTCACTATCCCGAACCCGGCGACAAGCCCAATCTTATCAAGGGCGTTATAGCAATTCGCCGTCTTCATATGAAAGCACTTGCCGAATATGAATTTTCGTCCGCTGATGAAATGCTCTATCCCGAAAATTACCGCTATCTTAATGACCTTCTGTCATATGTTGCCGTCGGCGCGCGTTCCGTTGAAAATCAGCAGCACAGACTTACTTCAAGCGGAATTGATATTCCCGTCGGCATGAAGAACCCCACAAGCGGCGATATTTCGGTTATGATGAACGCCATAAAAGCGGCCGGCACCGGGCATACATTCATATACAGAAACTGGGAGGTCAAGAGCCACGGCAACCCCTATGTTCACGCGATTTTAAGAGGCTATGTAAACAAATTCGGTCAGTCGCACCCCAATTATCACTATGAGGATCTTCTGGGACTCTGCAATGAATTTGCGAAAGAGAATATCCCGAACCCCGCAATTATAGTTGATACCAACCATTCGAACTCGGGCAAAAAATACCTTGAACAGGTTCGTATCGCAAATGAAGTGCTCAACTCCTGCGACTACAACCCCGACATAAAAAAGCTCGTTAAGGGCTTCATGATAGAGAGCTACATTGAGGACGGTGCCAGAAAGCTCGATGAACCCGGCTACGGCAAATCCATCACCGACCCCTGCCTCGGCTGGGAAAAGACGGAAAGATTTATCCTTGAAACAGCGGATAGACTGTGACAGCAGGCAATTGGCAAT
>CAVFPQ010000120.1:0-6712 GCA_963624415.1 Acutalibacteraceae bacterium
GAGATTTTTCGGCGAGAAACCAATACTTCGTTGTCAGTGCGTGGCTTAAGACTTGGTTTTTCCTGTGCCTGCGTGCCGGGCCGCTCTGCAGTGCACCCGTCTGCCCGGTCGGTTGGTTTTTTCTTGGCGGCAAACTGAAGTCCCGGACAGTCGGGTGCCACTTTGAGCGGCCGCCCTCCGCTCGCCTTCATTTGTTCTGCTGCCCCGGCAGCATCACAAATTCGCCTCGCTCCGGGCATCTGCCGTCATACGCTGACGCTTCTGACGGCGGGTGTGCCGCCTCGCTATCCGAGGCGGCCTGCCGCTCCTCGCTCGCTATCGCTCGCTCCTCGCGGCTTCTCCAATTGCTAATTGCTAACTGCTAATTGCTGATTTTTTTACAGCTTCCCGTAAGCCTCAACAACCTCACTCAGCTCATCCAGCTTTACGGCAACCCTCAGCACCAGTCTCGCAATGGCAACATCCGCTCTGCCCTGCCCCGCAAGGTCAACTCTCGCAAGGTTTGTCTTTGAAAGCGGCTCAATATTTACAGCGGCCCTTAATACAATTCTCGCGTCCGCAACGCTTACATCTCCGTCGTTGTCAACGTCAAACCAGTGCTCCGCTTTGGCTTTGTATGCCTTGTATTCACTCTCTGTAAACCACACGGCATACAGAATTTTATCTCCGCTTGACCCCTTCGGAATTTCACTTACTTCTTTTCCTTCCGAGTCGGCCCAGTATCCGAAACAGTACCCGATCGGCGCGGACGGCGAATAGAGCTTTGCGCCCTCACGGGGAGTATATTTCGTAGGATTTGCCGAATTGTCAACACGCATGAATGAATATCCTTCTCGTGTGGACAGAACATACTTTACGGCGTATTCAATGTCATCCCATGTCGCCGTTACAGTCATTTTTATTGTATCTGCCGGGATTTCTCCGACAAAAGAGCCGTCGGGCATCTGCCACCCCGCAAAGGTGTATCCGTCACGCGTCGGTGTCAAGAGCTTTATATCCGTATCGCTTGTGAACATAAATACTGGATTGTCGTTTTTTGTGCCTTCGGGCAGAATGTATTCAATGTATGTGCATTTCGGCAGAACGATTTTTTCAAGCTCCGTTTTTTCCGAAACACAATAACGCTCCGTGCCGTCAAAAGCCGTGACTGTCAGATACAGCTCAAGTGTTCCGCTGTCGAGAATATCTTCTGTAAGTGCGTTTTTGTCGGCAAGTGAAGGAAAAACATCATCAAAAAGCGTAAAGCTTATTTTTTCGGTGTCAGTCGATACGTTCTTTATAAAGTAATCCGTGCCGCCGATATCGCATACGACGGATATTTCGGTAGGGTAGAGCAGAAAAGGGTAATCGGATTTTTGAATCTGCTCATCCGTCAGTTCTTCTCTGAGTTTATCAAGTGTCTGTGTTCTCTGTTCTTCATATTTGTATATGTCTTCCGATACGGCACAGGAGAGCGAAAAATATATATCCTCCGCAGTTTTTTTATATGTAAAATTATCCGCTTCGGGCGGATTTTTTTTCTCGGCGGCAAAAACCGTCACGCCGCTTGCAAAAAGCAGTGCAATTACAAGCATAAAACAGACAGACTTTTTCAAACCGGCACCTCCGTCCGAAAGAAATCTCGTATATATTATACAATTTAAGTATATATCCGTCAACACAAAACAATTTGATATATTCAAACAAAAATAAATATTTTCCGACAAGTGTCTATTGACAAACGACATGGAGTAGTGTAAATTGTTAGTGGTTTTATTCTGAATATAAAACACACATCATAAATTTTGTTGAAAAATTCGAGGAGAGAGAAATGAAAAGAATATTTTTACCGCTTGTTTCCGTCATGCTTTGTATCGCTATGCTCGCAGGGCTTACTTCCTGCTTTACGATCGATGTTCAGATGCTGACATATGAATCACAGCAGGATGAGGAAACAATTGACAATCAGAATTACGCCGCCGATCAGTACGTATATACCGAAGCGCCTGCTGCCGAAGAAACAACCGAGTTTGTAAACGAAACCGTGCCGTATGAGTATCCGAAGGAGCTTGAAACGCAGCCGCAGACCGAGGCACAGACCGCCGCCGAGAATGTGACCGCCGCACCGTCAACGCCCGACAAAATGACAGGTCAGGCACTTCTCAGCTATTTTAACGATGCCGCAAACACCATAAAGGCAAAAAAGGCGGGCTTTAAGAAGTCCAAGCTTACCACCGTTAAGGATTTACAGCTGTCCAATAAGGCGGCAAATACGCTTGTAAGCTTCGTAAAGGGCGCACTGCTCTCCGAAACGGCCGATGAAACAACCGTAAACAAGGGGCAGTCCTCCGATAATGTTCTGTCACCGTCCGGCAAGGCGTACGCATCCGCACTGACTATGTCCGATATAAAGAATATATCCGCCGTCAAGAGCGGTTCCGGATATGTCATTACCGTAAATCTCAAGGATGAGCAGAATCCGACTTCAACCGGTGTTTATTCAAAATGTATGGATTATATAACGGTTGACGATGTTGTCAATATATATGCGCCCAAAGTCGGTGCAACGGTCGCAAAAGAAAACATCACCGTAAAACTGACAAATTCATATGCAAAGCTTACTGTTGACGCCTCCGGCACACCCACGGCATATGAGACTCTTGTAAACGGAGTTCTCTCGATGAAAAACGCTTCGATTAAAAAAGTCGTGACCATAAACACCGACCTTGACATAACACTTTCGAGCACAACAACATACACAGGATTTTCGTTTTGATTGAAATAACAAAATTTAAGAAAAATTTTTGTGTAAAAGTACCTAAAGAATTTGACTGATGAAAAATCTTGAGTAAAAGTTGACAAGAAATTGCATAAAGTTACTTGACAATTTTCATTCTGTGTTGTAAATTATTTATGTATTGCAACGGTTCTTGCCATGCAGCACCAAATTATTACGGTCAAACCGAAAAAAACGAAAATTCTGAAAGGGGTTCACACCTAATGAAGAAAAACATCATGAGAGTAATCTCGCTTGTCCTCGTAGCGGCTATGCTGTTCGCTTTCTGCTCCTGCTCGCAGGAAATCCGTGTCCGCTTCGTAGACAAAGACGGCAATGATATCAACATCAGCGGTCTTGTAGGCGGCTCGGTTTCTTCAGACACAAACGCAGACGCAAACACAGACGCAGACAGCGGCTCGGCCGATTCCGGCTCAGCCGATACACCTTCCGATGCGGCAACAGAGGCTCCCGCTGACAACGGCGGTGCTACACCCGCAGCAACAGAGGCTCCCGCTTCCGATGCGGCAACACAGGCTCCCGCTGACAACGGCGGCGCTACACCCGCAGCAACAGAGGCTCCCTCAAAGGCTTCTTCCGGCGGATCAACAACAGCCGCTCCCACAGGCAAAGAGGCTATCTTCAACTTCTACAAGACAGCCGCTAACAAAGTTGCTCAGAACGGTGCCGCAGGCTACACAAAGAAAGAGTGGCAGGCACTTTCAAACCTCAACCTCACAGGTATGAGTGCTGTTGACAGCGCTATCACAAACGTTGCAGGTAACTACATGACCAAGGAAGCTGACGCTCAGGATCAGGTTTCCGCTAAGGGCTCCGATGACGCTAAGTCACGTTTCCCCGCATGCACACTTACCGATATGTCCAAGGTTGCTTCCGCTACCTGCACAGTTCAGTCAAACGGCAACTACAAGATCGTTATCACAATGGTTAACGAAGATACACCCAAGAAGTCAAGCAACTTCCTCGGCAAGGTTACAAACTCCATCCTTTACTGGGAAGACATTGATACCGAGCTTAAGAACATCTCCATCATCAAGTCCTATTCCAACATTCATGTTATCTATGAGGGCTTCAAGATTGAGGCTGAGATTACTCCCGCCGGCAACTTCGTATCCCTTAACCACCTCGCAGGCGTAAACATCAAGATCGGCGAAGCTAAGGTTCTTGTTGCAACACTTAAGGACAAGAGCGGTCACCTTGACAATACCTGCAAGTACACCAACTTCAAGTACTAATCGACTTGAAACTGCCGTATTTTACGCAGATCGAAAAACAATAAATAATTATAGGCTGTGACTTTTGCCGGGCTTCAAACAGAAGCAGAGCAGGGTCACAGCCTTGTTTTTTTCGATATTTTATTTTTATTCCTATGAACTATTATACGCTTCCCAATCTGATGTGCTGTCAGCATCAGCACCGGAAACATTTTTGATACACGGTCAATTCCGAATTTTTAAATAAAATATGAAAAGAATCCAAACTGTAAAATCCGCATTTCCCATACTTGCAAAACAGGCGGGTTCGTGTTACTATATATTTATATATATTTTACTTTAACAAGAGGGAGGAAAATATGTTTATCGAGAAATATAATCTGCCGGTCAGTGAGAAAAACTTTGCCGAAGGCATGCTTGTCGCGGAAAAATATCTGTCCGAGCATGGCGGCGGCGGATATTTTGACAGCTTTGACGGCAACAAAATTCATTATGAGAAATATCTCTGCGAAAATCCCAAGGGGAATATAGTAATTGTTCACGGCTTTACGGAGTCCGCCGAAAAATTCCGTGAGGTCAGCTACAACTTCCTTCTGTGGGGCTACAATGTTTTCGCAATCGACAACCGCGGTCACGGCAGAAGCTTCAGACCTGCGAACGATCCCGAAACCGTATGTGTCGGCAAGTTTTCCGACTATGTCGACGACCTTCAGACGCTTGTCGCAAAGGTTGTTCTGCCGGCGTCACAGGGCAAGCCGCTTTATGTTTACTGTCACTCAATGGGCGGTGCGATAACAGTACAGCACCTTCAGACCTATCCCGGCGTATTCGAAAAGGCGGTGCTTTCCGCTCCCATGATTCATGCCAGAATGATGGGCTTTCCGACATGGGTTGCCCATGTAATTGCCGAGGGCGGTGTTCTTGTCGGACAGAAAAATAAGCGTATCCCCGGCTGCAAAGGGTTCAATCCCAACCGCACATACGAGCAGAGCCATGATACTTCCAAAGCGAGATTTGACTACTATCAGGCAAAACGCTGCCTTGACAGAGATCTGCAGACTGCCGATCCGTCCTTTAACTGGGTAAACGAAGCGATAAAGGTCATTAAGCTCAATCTTGATCCTGTCAGAAATGCCCGTATAAAAATTCCCGTTCTGCTGTGTCAGCCCGAGGAGGATTCTTCGGTTTATTCGTCTGCCGAAAATACATTCATTTCCATGGTTTCAAAGGGCAGACTAAAGCGTTACAAGGACTGCCGCCACGAAATTTACATGGCAGTAGATGACACCGTTGCCGAGTACTACGGCGATATCAAAAAATTCTTTGAGGAGTAAAACTATGCACGCAAGCGATTTTCTTTTTGATTTTATGGACAGATACAACTACCCCGAAATTGCCAAGACCGAGTTTACACGTGTCATGCGCCGTCTTGACGATGAAAAAGCTTTCGGTGACGAGGTGGATGAGGCTGTCAATACATACATGAACAATGACGATGCCGAGCTTAACGACGCACTCGCCAAAATGACGGCAATTGCGGAGAAATACAACGAGAATGAGTACACCATGCACTTTATTTTCCTTCTCAACATTATGCCGATATTAAAACAGCGTTACCTTGACAACGGTTACTCCGAGGAGCTTTTCTATGACGGAGCGGATGACCTTCGCTGCAAGCTTCTTGAATGCATAAAGTGCAAGGGCGTTCCCGGAACATTTGTCGCAAGCTGGAATCACGGATTTCTTAAAATGCAGCGTTTCGCGCTCGGCAGATTTCAGTATGAGCATCGCACTTATGACGAGGATTTTGACTTTACGACATCCTGCGGCAAGGTTCTCAAAGACGGCGACCTGATGATAAATTTCCACATTCCGTCATCGGGAATATCTCTTACCGATGATGTTCGACTTGCTTCATACAAGAAAGCATACAATTTCTATAAAGACCTTTTCCCGGACGGAAAGGTAGTTTTCTGTGTGCATTCGTGGCTTCTGTTCCCGAAAAACAGTGAGATATTGCCGCCTACATCAAATATAATCCGTTTCCTTAACGATTTTGAAATAGTATCGTGGGAAGAGAAAGACGAGTTCGGCGATGCATGGCGTATTTTCGGTGCGGATGCCGATAAAGCCCCCGAGGATCTTCCCCGCAATACTTCTCTTGAACGTTCCTTTGCCGATTGGCTCATCGCCGGCAAAAAGACCGGTGCGGCACTCGGTGTATTCGTATTTGACGGAGAAAAGATAGTCAGATAATCGTATAGGGAATAAGGGGAATTTGGTTTGACGGAGGCGAGCGGAGCGAGCCGTGTCGCGAACGAAGTGAGCGAAAGCCGAGGAGGCGGCGAAGCCGCCGACGAGGCATGGGCCCGGAGCGAGGCGAATTTGTGATGCTGTCGCAGACAGCAGAACAAATGAAGGCGAGCGGAGGGCTGACGCTCGGAGGCGGCACCCGGCTGTCCCGCCCTTCGGTTGGCGTAGGTGAAAAAAGTTAATCGGGCGGCCGGGTGTCCCGACGAGCGTCACAGCCCCTGCCCACGGCAAAGCCCGGCAACGCCGAATAAGCCCACCTTTTGCGAAGCTCATTATCCACAGTCCGCAATAAAGCCCGACAGTTGTACAACAGCCAACCTCTTGCGAAGCCATATAATCCAAGACACGCAGTGTCTTCCGACATTGCTAATTGCTAACTGCTGATTGCTAATTGTTCTGCGAAGCTATA
>CAVFPQ010000121.1:0-6613 GCA_963624415.1 Acutalibacteraceae bacterium
AGATATGGGAGATTTTTCGGCGAGAAACCAATACTTCGTTGTCAGTGCGTGGCTTTTGTTATTTCAGCAGATATTAATTTAAGCAAAAAGAAAAAGGCGACTTGTGCCGCCCAATTCTTTGAATCGATTCAATAAAAGCAATCAGTTTTCGTCGTTCTGCTTTCTGATGTCTTTTACAAGATCCTTAATTGTCTGGATCATGCTCTGAATGAAATCAACAAGACCCTGGAAGAACTCTGTAATCTTATCCATGAAATTTCCCTCCATTGTTATTTTGTTTGGTTTTCACCGTCTTTAATATACCACATTTATCTGTCATTTGCAATAGCTTTTTGGGGAAATCGACAAAATTTGTTGTCTTGTATGTTTTATTTGTGCCCGGAACTGATTTTTTTCTGCCACCGACCACCGTTTTCTAATTCTCAATATTGGCATTTGACCAGTCAAATTCCCTCAGCTTGCCGTTTTCCTGCAGTTCGGGGTATCCCCACTGCCTCAGTACTTCATACACGCCGATTGCAACCGAATTTGAAAGATTAAGGCTTCTCGCATCCGAAATCATCGGTATTCTGACGGTAGTGTCGGGATTGTCAAAAAGCAGCTTTTCGGGCAGTCCCTTAGTCTCCTTGCCGAAAACTATAAATACCTTGTCGGGGTATTTTATATCTGTATGTTTATGCGGCGCTTTGGTTGAGAAATAATAAAATTTCTCATTCGGGTGCTTTGTGAAAAATTCATCTGTTGAACTATAATATGTAATGTCGAGCAGATGCCAATAGTCAAGCCCCGCGCGTTTAAGCTTTCTGTCATCTATATTAAAACCCATTGGCCCCACAAGGTGAAGCTTTGCGCCCGTTGCGGCACAGGTTCGGGCTATATTGCCGGTGTTCTGCGGAATTTCCGGCTCAATAAGAACAATGTTCAGTTCATGCATATACGGCAAATCTTCTTCCGATTTATATTTTAATTCGTATATTCTACCATATAAAGAGGCAAAAGTAAACATATTAATTTTTCATTAAACTGCCTCAAAACAGCAAGTGTTATATTTACACAACAGAAAAATTATGCTACTATACAGACATATATTCAGGCGGTGATTTATATGAAGAATATCATTAAAATTACATGTTTCATTCTGTGCTGTGCGGTGATATTATCGCTGTTTTCGTGTTCTTCCGACAACGACCCGACAGACCCCGCCGTTGTATTTACTAAGCCCGCAGTGCCTACAACCGAAGAAGCTGTGCCTGATGATACATTTGATGCAATAAGCACCGACCGTTCTTTTTACGGCATAAAAGACGACTCTGCGGACACATATACCTGCCGCAAGCCCTTGCCGCTTAATGAATTTAATGACGCACGAATAGAAAACGACAAAAATCTGCCTTCCGATTTAATCAGTCACGGCTTCGGTGTCGCAAAAGACGAAAAGCCGAATTTGCTGAGTGTAAATAATCAGAAATTCTTCGATGACGGCGGTTATGATGCCGTCTGCCTTGACACAAAGACAGAACAAAAGGTGCTTTATCTTACATTCGACTGCGGCTACGAGAACGGGTATACCGAAAAAATTCTCGACATACTCAAAGAAAAGAATGTGAAGGCGGCTTTTTTCTGCACGCTCGATCAGGTTAAAGCCACACCGGAGCTTATCGCTCGCATGATTAACGACGGCCATGTTGTCGGCAATCACTCTGTGACACATCCTGTTTTTGCGGATATTTCACGCAGTAAAATGTACGATGAAATAAAGGGGCTTGATGATTATCTGCGTGAGCATTTCGGCTATTCATCTCTCTATTTCAGATATCCGCACGGAAAATACAGCGAGTCGAGCATTGATCTTATAAATTCAATGGGCTATCGTGCCGTTTTCTGGTCACTGGCGTATGAAGACTGGGATTTGGATAATCAGAAGGGTGCGGAGTATGCCCGCAAGACCGTTGTGTCCCGTCTTCATCCCGGTGCGGTTATTCTGCTTCATGCCGTGTCGCCCGATAACGCCGGTGCGCTTTCGGACATAATCGATGACGCAAGAGAAATGGGATACGAATTTTTGTCGCTTGACGAAATGAAACGCTAATTCAATGTTGCACTTTTTTGCGTACCGTGGTAAAATATTCAGATGAAAGCCGAGTGACGAAACTTTGCCCCTCGGCTCTTTAGCTTTAAGAAGGGATTTTTATATACCATGAAACTTACCGCTATTGATAACAACGGCACACTTCAGGGCTTTATGCTAGTAAAAAGCTGTGAACGCAAGAACGCCAAAAACGGCTCTGTTTATCTTGATTTGATTCTTGCGGATGCCGACGGCGAAATTATAGCCAAAATGTGGGATTTTAAGGGCTCGACCGAAAGTCAGCCTGTTGTTAACAGCATAATCCGTGTTCGCGGAATGCTCAATACATTCAACAATCAGCAGCAGTTCAGAATTGACCGCTTTCGTCAGTCAACACCCGATGACGGTGTCAATCTTGCCGACTTTGTACCGGGCGCATCCCGCACACCGGAATATATGTACGACAATATAATTGACATTGTAAACAGCTTTGAGGATGAAATGCTCAAAAAGCTCGTTTTTGCCGTACTCGATGAATATAAAGACAGAATAATAACTCTCCCCGGTGCTTTCAAGCTTCACCACGCCGTAAGAGGCGGTTTGCTTATGCATACTTTGGGCATTTGCCGTATGGCTTGTGCGGCGGCTGATGTATATCCTTCAATTGACCGTGACTTGCTTTTGGCAGGCGCAATTCTTCACGATATAGCAAAATCCGAAGAATTCAGCGTAGCTCCCACAGGGCTTGTTGACGGCTACACCGTGCAGGGTACTCTTATCGGTCACCTTGTAAAGGGCGCTATGATAATCGACGAGATAGGCAAAAAGAACGACATTGACCCCGATACACTTATGCTTATCGAGCATATGCTCATTTCTCATCACGGTATCCCCGAGTTCGGTGCCGCCGTAAGACCGCTGTTTCTTGAAGCTGAAATTCTGTCGGAGCTTGACAATTTCGATGCAAATATCTATGAAATTACAAATGCCGTAAAGGATGTAAATTCCGGTGAGTTTACAAACAGAATGTGGGCGCTTGATGACAGAAAATTCTATAACCACGGCAGAAAAGACGTATCAACGGATGTAAATCTGTAATCGGAGGAATGTAAGAATATGGAAAACTGGACGGAAATTAAAATTACGGTTGATGCCGACAGAGTTGACGAAGCCGGCGACATTGCCACAATGACCGTGCCATACGGCATCTATATTGAAGATTACCGCAATCTTGAGGAAGAGGCAAAAGAAATTGCCAAGATTGATTTAATCGATGAAGATCTTCTTAAAAAAGACAGAACAAAGGGAATAGTTCATATCTATATTTCTCCCGAAGAAAATCCGCAGGAGGCAGTGTCCTTTATCGAGGAGCGTCTGAGAGCGGACGGTATCGAATACAAAACCGAGCTGCTCAACTGTGCGAGAGAAGACTGGGAAAATAACTGGAAGCAGTATTTCAAGCCCATCAAGGTCGGCAAAAAGCTTCTTATCCGTCCCGCTTGGATTGATGATTACGATGCTGACGGCAGGGCGGTTCTGACGCTTGAACCGGGTGTCGCTTTCGGCACGGGTACACACGAGACAACTCGCCTTTGCATGGAATCGCTCGAAGAATGCGTAACCCCCGGCTGTGAAATGCTCGATGTCGGCTGCGGCAGCGGAATTTTAAGTGTCGCCGGAATGCTCCTCGGTGTAAAGAGCGTAACAGGTGTTGACATTGACCGCCTCGCCGTAAAGGTAGCTGTCGAAAACGGCAGAATGAACGGCTTTGTCGCACCCGAATACAATATGATTCACGGTGATCTTACCGATAAGATAAGCGGAAAATACGATATCGTCACGGCTAATATTGTCGCCGATGCAATAATTAAGCTTACCCCGGCAATTAAACCGTTCTTAAAGTCCGATGCCGTCTATATTGTCTCGGGCATAATCGACACCCGTGAAAACGATGTCATTCCGGTGCTTGAAGCAAACGGCTTCACAATCACAAAACGCCGCACCGAAGGCGGTTGGGTATGCCTTACATGTAAGCTGTAAATAACTTAATTTTTTTAACAGGCTCTTTCGATTTGAAAGGGCTTTTTTTGATTTGAAATGCAATTAAAGGTTTATCGGGATAATAAAATTTGCCCGACAAAATTTTTATATTTTTATCTCATATACACTTCATATTTTCAATATTTTTTAGGTTTACTCCTGTAAAATCGCATTGAGAACAAATCACAATATTACTCTTGCAACACTCCCTTTTATGTTGTAAAATAATTACGGTATCGGAGGACAGCTTATGCAGATTTTGGTAGTAGAAGATGAAAAACGTCTTGCGGAGGCTCTTCAGCAAATTCTCAGCGAGAAAAAATATATGGTAGATCTTGCCTATGACGGGCAGGACGGTCTTGCCATGGCGTTAAGCGGCGTTTATGACGTTATTGTGCTTGATGTCATGCTTCCCAAAATGAACGGACTTCAGGTTGTGTCCGAGCTTCGCAAAGAAAAAATCGATACTCCCGTGCTTATGCTCACCGCTAAAGATCAGATTACCGACAAGGTCGCGGGGCTTGACGCAGGTGCGGATGACTATATGACTAAGCCGTTTTCTCCTGTGGAGCTTCTTGCTCGTATCCGTGCGCTTACAAGGCGTCAGGGCGAGGTTATTATCGATAAGCTCACATTTCACGATCTTGACCTTAACCTTTCAACGTGTGATCTGACCTGTGCCGACAAAAGCGTGCATCTCAATTTCAAGGAATTTGAAATCATGCGTATTCTTATGTCCAACCCCGGCAAGGTCACAACCAAAGATGATTTAATCGTAAAAGTATGGGGCTATGACTCCAATGCCGTTGACAATAATGTTGAAGTATATATCTCATTCCTTCGCAAAAAGCTTGATTTTATCGCTTCTTCAACTCAGATTGTGTCACTTCGCAAAATCGGTTACCGACTTGAGGATAAATAAATGCTTAAAAGACTACGCCGCCGTTTTACAACGCTTTTAATGCTCATTATCGGCGCAATTCTTGTTTCGTTTTACTTTATTGTTGTCTGTATTCTCATGATAACGATAACGGTAAATATGCGTGCGTCTCTTCATGAATTTACGTCCGATGACTATGTTGCGCAGTATGCCGATATATCGTCAGATGAAGAAATAGAAAATTCTATTGTGTTTCCGCTGTACGCAGACGGCGTTTGTGTTGTCAATGTCAGAATTGACGGCAGCTACGAAAAGCTTGATATAGGTCGTGCCCGTGTGCAGGATGATGTTCTTGATACAGTTGTAAAACGAGTGAATGACGACGACACGACATTCGGACTTATATCTGAACAGATGATGTTCTATTATAAAAATCCGACACTGAACGGCACAAGAATAGCCTTTGCGAATGCCTCGCAATATGCCAAATATCTGGGGCAGATTCTGTTCAGAGGCGCGCTTATGTGTGTTATGGCAATGGCAATAATTTACATAGTCAGCCGCTTTATGTCAAAAATTTTTATAAGCCCGGTTGAGAAGGCGTGGGAGCAGCAGCAGAATTTTATAGCGGACGCTTCGCATGAGCTTAAAACACCGCTTACGGTTATTCTCGCCAATACAAATATTCTTGAACTTCACCGAAACTCAACCATAGAAGAAGAGTATAAATGGCTCGAAAGCACACAGGAAGAGGCAACTCACATGAAGGAGCTTGTCGACAAGATGCTTCTTCTCGCGAAGTCCGACAATATGCGGCCCGATAATATGTTTTCAACCGTTGATATGTCGGAGCTTGCAACCCGTCTTTGTCTTCAGTTTGAACCTGTGGCATTCGAAAAAGGAGCAATCCTCAATTCAGACATAGACAAGGATGTTTATGTGTACGGCGATCAGACTTCGCTTAATCAGATAATTCACATTCTTATAGATAATTCCGTTAAATACGCCGGAGAAAGCGGAGAAGTGTTTTTCTCTCTCAAGCACATATCGGGCGGCTGCCGTCTTGAAACGAGAAACCCCGGTGTAATTATTCCCGAGGATGATATTCCGCATCTGTTCGAGCGTTTTTACCGTTCCGATAAGGCTCACACGGCGGGCAACGGCTACGGTCTGGGGCTTGCGATCTGCAAAAATCTTGTCGAGATGCACAATGCCGTAATAAATGTTGAAAGCGACAAAAAGAACGGCACCGTGTTTACCGTTGATTTTGCGAACGAAAAGAAAAAAATTAAGGGGATAGGTCATGGACGATCTGCAAAGAGCAAAAAATCTTCTGACAGAAAATAACGCTTCGATTGTTCTTGTAAAGGGTGACGATGTGTTTATTTCCGACAAAAAGGGCATTGCTCCGATGATAGGCTTTATCTCCGAAAACATAAATCTCAGCGGATTTTCAGCGGCTGACAAAACAGTCGGAAAGGCTGCGGCGCTTCTGTTTTCGCTTGCCGGAATAAAAGAAATCTATGCCGAAAAATTCAGCCGAGCGGCAATTCCCGTGCTTAAAGAGCATGATATTAAATATTCCTATAAAGAAATTTACGATAAAATACTCAACAGGGATAAAT
>CAVFPQ010000122.1:0-6575 GCA_963624415.1 Acutalibacteraceae bacterium
GCGAGCGAAGCGAGCGAAGTGCCCGAGCCGAAGGCGAGGGCACAGCCGCGAGGAGCGGCGTAAGCCCGCGACGAGCGACACGCCGGCGAGGATAGCGAGCCGGCGCCCCGGCCGTAAGAAGCGTAAGCGTATTACGGCAAGCAATGCACTGACGGGAGCGAAGCCGTAGGCGGCCGCTCAAGGTGGCACCTGTCGGGCCGGTATTAAAGTTAACATATTCCGGGCAGATAACCTACCGGGCAGACAGGTGCACCGCAGAGCGGCCTGAAAAAACCGGTCTTACGACTCGGTTTTTTCAATGATATCCGTTCCTGTGAAACAGATTATATATCTGTGAAATGATATCGCACTTCGTGCGGTGATATACCTGCGGTATATAATGGAACCATATAATCCAAGTCCTCAGGACTTCCGAAATTATGCATTATGCATTCTACATTCTACATTATACATTATAACAACATTGCTAATTGCTAACTGCTAATTCCTAATTGTATAAGTCCAAGTCCGCAGGACTTCCGAAATTATGCATTATGCATTCTACATTATACATTATAACAACATTGCTAATTGCTAACTGCTAATTGATAATTGCTGACTGCTGATTGCTAATTGTTTAGCGGAGCTATATAAATCAAGTCCGCAGGACTTCCGACATTCTGCATTATGCATTATGCATTAAAAATGTAATCCAAGACACACAGTGTCTTCCTTAACCACTGCCCACTGTCATTCATTGCTAATTGCTAACTGCTGATTGCTAATTGTTTAGCCCTCCGCTCATCATCTGCTGCATAAGCCCGGGCTTTTTCTGTTTTTTGGGCTTATACTCCGGCGGATTTTCGAGACGAAGTCTTGCCGATTTACTCTTTTTAAGTCGTTCCGATACACTCAGAACGGGTTCGAGCATCGTATCAGAAAGATACGGCATAATTCTCTGTATAAGCTCCGGATCATCCTGAACAGGCCCCAGAATCGTTACGCAGATAAGACTCTGCACTTCATTTGTTCCGTCCTCGTATACTTCACACAGAACGTTGAATATGCGTTTGAGCTTCTGGGTGTCGTTTGCTTTTATCGCCTTCAGAATAAGCGGCGTACCGTAATTTACGAAGAAATCCTCACACAGAAATTCGCCGTATGTGTCGATATTTTTGCTTATCTCATTTTTAAGCTCGGGATAAATACCTGCGATTTTTGTTGCGAGTGTAACGGGATCATAGCACAAAGCACCGCTCTTTGCGGCAGATCTGCTGACTGTCGCAGGGGCTTTTTTGCTTGTCTTTTTATTTTCGCCGACATAGCTCTCGGTCAGATATTCATTAATTTCATTTATAAGCGACTTTACATCTCTGTCATCGTACTCTTCGAGCATCATAAGATATGTTGTGTCAATCTTGAATGCCGAGTCATCGGACAGGTTTGCGTCAGGTGCGGCTGTAAGATAATGCACACGGTTATCGTTATAAACAAAGCGGATACGGATATCATTACCCTTATAATCTATAACAGATGAAGCTCCGCGGGCATAAACGGGGGATTCCTTCGCACCGACTCCGGGCTGTCTTTCGGCTGTAAAACCGCACTTTTCAAGCGTGGGAGTAATGCCGGCGCAGAGTGTTTCCATCATTACTTTCTGTTCAAGCATATGTTAGTTTCCTTTCGAACTCAGCCGTTAAGGGCGGCAAAATTCTGTTTATTTGATTTGTAAAGCTTTTTGAATGTTTCGTACATTTTGTCGTAAACCTCACGGTTTGCGGGATTGGGCTCATATGTCTTAACGGCAGGTATAAGCTTTTTAGCTTCGCTGAAAGATTTTATCTCACCGAGACCGACGGCTATAACAACAGCCGCACCGACCGCACCGACATTCTGCGGATTGTCGACAGTCTCAACACGCTTGTTAAGAACATCGGCCAGAATCTGGCAAGTCGCATACGACAAAGCACCGCCGCCTACAAAACGGATGGGATCGGAAGTCTTAAGCTTCTTTTCTTCTGTTTCCGCAAACCAGCGAAGGTGATAGCAGACACCCTCAACAACACTTCTGATAAGCTCTTTTTTGCCTGTCTCAAGGCTTATGTTAAAGAACATCGCACGGGAGTTGGGATCCTCAAACGGGCAGCGGTTGCCGTGAAGCCAGGGAGTGAATATAACTCCGCCCGAGCCAGCCGGAACCTGAGAAATAACCTCTGTCATATAGTCATAAAGACTTGTATACTGTCTTTCGTAGCCGTCAGCAACGTGCTGTTTCTTTACATATATATTAATCTCATCAAGTGCAAGGTGGTCTTTAACCCACTCAAGGCATTTGCCGGCAGTTTCAAGCTCGCCGAAATAGTTGAACTTGCCGGGGTCTGCACCGATAACAGCCGCAATACCTGAAGAAGCGTCAACCATGCTCTTATCGACAACGGTTGATACCCAGCCCGATGTGCCTGTATAAACATGTGTGTCTCCGACATCAACAGAACCTGCGCCGACACCTATAAGAGAAGCATCTCCGCCGCCGCCGAATACCGCTGTGCCGGGGTTAAGTCCGAGCTCATTGGCTTCCTTTTCACGAAGGCCGCCGACTATATCGGTTGACTTTATAATCTCGGGCATATGGTCAACATTAACACCGAGAGTCTTGCACAGCGAAGCACTCCAGCACTTATGACCGTCACGAAGGTCATAAAGAAGCGCACCGAAGGCGGAATCCTCGGTCATTGTGGCTCTGCCTGTCATGCGGGCGATAAGATAATCCTTGACATCAAGCCACTTGTATATCTTTTTGAAATTTTCGGGTTCATTGTTCTTAACCCAGTTATATTTCCATACGGGGTCTTTAACGGAAATAGCCGCCGCACCCGTAATCATAAGCGATTTAAGAAGAATCGGAATGCTTGCACCTGCAACCTGAACGCCGTGAGCGATACCTTTTTTGAGTTCTTCACGCGCACGCTGATCCATATAACTGAACGCTCTGCGGATGGGCTTTAACTCTTTGTCAACAAGAACAAGTCCCTGCATCTGTGAACAGAATGAAATACCCTCAATTTGCTCGGGCTTGACATTTGCGTCCTTTACAGCGGCCTTGGCGGTAACACACATAGCCTCCCACCATTCCTCGGGATCCTGCTCCGCTCCGCCGTTTGGCAGAACATAGAGATTATATCCCTTTGACGCGCTTCCGATAAGCTTTATTGTATCGGAGATTTCAAAAACGCAGGTTTTTACGCCCGTTGTGCCAATGTCAAATGTTATTGCGTATTTCAAGTTAATTCCTCCCAAGAATATTGTAAACAATAATTAATTTTCGCTGAAACAAAGAGCAGTCTGCGGGGAGCAGTATCAAAATCCGGCGGTCCCGATCTATATAAGCTATTCTCAAGCAAATTGATTTATATTTTGCGAAGCCATATAAAATCCAAGGCACATCGTGCCTTCCGACATTGCTGATTGCCGATTGATAACTGCTAATTACCGAATAATTCAAGAATGCAGTTTACCGGTCGCCGATTATCTGCCACTGAATACTGCACATCACAGCTGTCTTCTTCCCTCAATCGCCCTCGACAGTGTAACCGCATCCGCATACTGAAGATCACTGCCGACGGGAAGCCCGTACGCAAGGCGTGACACCTTTATGCCGAGCGGCTTTAGAAGCTTTGATATATACATGGCTGTCAGCTCGCCCTCTACATCGGAGCCCGTTGCCATGATTACTTCTTTTATATCGTCGGTATTGACTCTGTCAAGCAGCTCTTTTACCGTTATGTCGTCGGGGCCTATGTCGTCAAGCGGAGATATTACTCCGTGCAGAACATGATAAGTGCCGTGGTACTCGTTTGTGTCCTCAATTGCCATAAGTGACTCGACATTTTCGACGACGCATACCGTGCCGTTGTTCCTTTTGGGATCGGCACACACGGGGCACAGCTCCTTGTCGGTCAGATTACAGCATTTGGGGCAGCGGTGTATTTTTTCGGACGCACAAAGAACGGTGTCGGCAAATTCCTTTGCTTCCTCTTTTGAAAGGCCCAGAACATAGAACGCCATTCTCTGAGCTGTTTTTGCGCCTACACCGGGCATACGCCGAAACTGCTCGACCAACTGCTGTAAAGGCAGTGCGGAATATTCCATAGATTAAAGTCCCAAGCCGGAGAGACCGGGAATGTTCATGCCGCCCGTGATGGAATTCATTTTTGAATCCATTGTGTCGTTTGCCTTGCGGATAGCTTCATTCAGAGAAGCCTTAAGCAGGTCTTCAAGCATCTCGACATCCTCGGGATCGACAACCTCAGGCTTGATTTCTATTGAAAGAACCTCATGCTTGCCGCTGACCTTTACTTCAACGGCGCCGCCGCCTGCGGATGCGGAAAACTCACTGTTTTCGACTTCCTCCTGTGCGGTATTCATATCCTCCTGCATTTTCTGCAGACGCTGCATCATTTCATTTCTTGAACCTGACTGATTGGGTATTCTTGCTTTCATTTTATAATCCTCTATTCGTTTTCGTATTTTACTTTATAATCCTTACCCAAAACGCTCCTTACGGCAGGTGCGAAATACCTGTCCAGAACGCTCTCGGGTACAAATTTCTTTATATTTTTGTTTGCCGGGCACACAAACACCGTTTCACCCAGAATATATCCGCTTGAATTTGTAAACTGCCCTATAAGCGGCTTAAAATTCTGTTCTGCGGCAAGTATTATTCTTACCCACTCACGGTTTTCTATCTTGCCGGGTTTCTCTGCGGAGTCGGAGGACGGTGCAAGTACATCCGCCTTCTGTTCACCGTTTTCGTCTTTATCTTCGGTATCATCGGAATTTTCGTGGCCGTATTCTTCCATAAAAGAATCAAAGTCGAACGGCTCGTCGTCCTCATCATCCTCGGCGGCAAATTTGTCCGCAAAAGAAGATGCCGTTTTATCTGAAGCAAATCCTTCAAATTCGGGTACGGTATCAACCGGCGTTTCATCGCCGAATGACGGAGCTTCATCAAACGGCGGAGCATCATCAAATGGCGGGGCATCGTCAAACGGCGGAGCTTCATCAAACGGCGGAGCTTCATCAAACGGCGGAGCTTCGTCAACGGCAGGCGTATTATCAACCGGTTTTTGATATTCGCTCTTTGTTGCGGCTTCGGGTTTTGACACCGCATTTTTTATGACGATACCGTTCTGCTTCAGCTCTGCGATTTCTTTTTCAAGTGCCGAAATACGAGCGCACAGTGCGTCAACATCGGCGTCCGCTTCGGGGGAACAAAGGCGTACAAGTGCCATTTCCGCTTCAACTCTGCGGTTTAAGGTTCTCTTGACGGCGGCGGCAGTCTCGGACAGAATTCTGAGTGAGTATAAAATCTGCTCGGACGTAAAGCCGTCGGCAATATCTTTTATTGTTTTGAGTTCATCCGCTGTCGACACAATAAGCGACGACGGGTCGGACACGGTTTTTACAAGAAGAAAGTTTCTGAACTGACTTATCATCTCGTTTATAAGCCGCTCGGTGTCGCATGAATCGTTATGCAGACTGTCAAGTATCGTAAGACACTCGGAAATATTCTTTTCTGACACGGCACGCATAAGCGAATATATACGGTCTTTTCCGGTAAGCCCGGCACTTTTTACCACGACCTCGGCGGTCACATTTTCGGACACGCTTATTGCGGAATCGAGAAGTGACAGAGCGTCTCGCATGCCGCCGTCCGCAATTCTCGCTATCAGCAAGGCACCGTCATCGGTGAGGGTTACGCCCTCGGCATCGGCAATTTTAAGAAGTCTGTCGGCAATTTCACGAGGCTCAATACGTTTGAAATCAAAACGCTGACAGCGTGACAGAATTGTCGGCAGCAGCTTTTGCGGCTCGGTTGTCGCCATAATAAACAGCACATGCTGCGGCGGCTCTTCAAGCGTTTTAAGAAGCGCGTTTGCGGCTTCCGTTGTAAGCATATGAACTTCGTCGATAATGTATACACGGTATTTCGCACGGGTGGGAGTAAAGCTTGCCTCATCCCTTAATGTGCGAATATCGTCAATGCCTCGGTTTGAGGCGGCGTCCATTTCTACAATGTCAACGGCGGCACCCGAGTCGATCATTCTGCACATTTCGCACTCGTTGCACGGGTTGCCGTTTATGGGATTTAAGCAGTTTACGGCTTTTGAAAAAATTTTTGCGCAGGTGGTTTTGCCGGTGCCTCTTGAGCCCGAAAAAAGATATGCGTGCGACAGCCTGTTTTCTTTTAGCTGTGACACAAGAGTTTTTGTGACATGCGGCTGACCGATAACGTCATCAAAGACCTGCGGCCGCCACTTGCGGTATAGAACTCTGTACATATCTTCACCTCACAAAAAAATTTTGCCTCTGTCATACGGCGTGCAGGCGAACTGTGTCGCACGGGCATACCGCTTAATGCTGCTCGGTTCCCCGCCTGACATGGTTCGCGGCGCTCCGTCGCACAGGACCAACACGCCGCATGACAGAAGCAAAATTCGCTGTTTTATTCTTGTTTTTTTACGCCGAAAATCGATCGACTCAAACGGCTTGATATATTGTACTATATACATACGATTTTTGCAAGTGTTTTTTTT
>CAVFPQ010000123.1:0-6575 GCA_963624415.1 Acutalibacteraceae bacterium
ATTATTCTATTGATAACAGATATTGCAAGGTCTTAAAATTCTGCTGAGTGCAGTTTTTGAGGTAGAGGGCGGTGAGTTTTGATGCGGATTTAAGGGTTTCGTCATCGGCTGTGAATGAAAAAATATTGCGAAACTCCGAAAATACTATGTGCCTCATCACTGTGACGGCGGAGAGCGAAAGTGCCGGGCAGGCACGGTTTTTGCCGCAGTCATCGCAATACAGATTGCCGTTTAGACAATCAAAATACATAATATCAGACTCGAATTTGCCGCATTCATCACAGGCGACAAGATTCGGGGCATAGCCAGAAATACAGGCAAAACGCAGTTCGAATACGACTTTTATAAGCAAATCGGGCTTTTTGCCGCTGCAAAGAAAACTGAGGCAGTTGAGAATCAGCCGAAGATAATCGACACTGTCAATATTTTCACCGACGCATTTTAGCGACACTTCACAGAAATACTGTGCAAGAGATAATTTTGTAAGATCATTTCTTAACGCGAAAAAAACTTCAGAAATCGATGCCTCACTGACAGTATATACGCCCTTATTCTCGAAAAATGTCCATGTGCCGTAGCAGAACTGAGACGCAGCGGAATGGAGCTTGCTTTTGGCTGAGCGAGCACCCTTTGCGAATGCTCGTACAAGTCCTCGTTCACGGGTAAGTATATGAAGTATCGCGTCACTCTCGCCCGTAACGCTTGTTTTTATGACGATACCGTCAACGGAAAAGCGTTCCATCAGTCAAGCCCGAAATTATGAATAAGCCCTTCACGGTTACGCCAGTCCTCTTTTACCTTTACCCAGCATTTGAGGTTGACACGGCAGTCAAAAAAGCGTTCCAGCTCTTTTCGTGCGGAAGTCGAAATGCGTTTGAGCATATCGCCGCCCTTGCCGATGATTATACCCTTATGGCTCTCTTTTTCGCAGTAAATCGTAGCTTCAATATCAAGCAGACCGTCGTCACGCTCCTTAAAGCGTTCAATGGCAACTGCCACACCGTGCGGAATTTCTTTATCTATATAGCGGAGAATTTTTTCACGGATATACTCTGCGGCGATAACCTTTTCGGGCTGGTCTGTGAGGGTATCATCGGGGAACAGATGCTCCCCAGGGAAGGCAAGACCTTTAAGCTCGTCGAGAAGCTCATTTAAGCCGTTGCCGTCACGCGCGGACACCGGGACAATCGCCTTGAAGCTATAAAGCGAAGAAAATTCGGCTATTCTTGTAAGAAGCTCCTCTTTATTTTCAACTGTATCTATTTTATTTATCGCAAGCACCGTGGGCAGCTCAAGCTTTTCGATTTTTTTGAGGATAGTCTTTTCGGCATCACGAATTTCACCGGACGGCTCAATTACAAGCAGACAGGCATCGACATCGTTTATCCCCTGTCCGACCGCACGAATCATATTTTCTCCGAGCTTGTTTTTCGGTTTATGATAACCGGGAGTATCGGTAAACACAAGCTGTGTCGCACCGTCGGTCAATACGCCCATAATGCGTGTGCGTGTTGTCTGCGGTTTCGGGGAGACAATGGCGACTTTTTCGCCCAAAAATCTGTTAAGCAAAGAGCTTTTGCCGACATTGGGGCAGCCGACAATCGCTATAAACGCTGTTTTTTCGGTAGTTTTCTGCATTTTTGTAACCTTTCTGCAATAAATAAGGGGTCGGGGGAATACACTGTGCGTCTTGGATTATACAGCTTCGCAAACGGTTAGTTCATTAAAGAAAATCAGATTAAAAATATGCGAAGCCTTATAATTAAAAACCGCATAATTTCCGACATTGCCAACTGCTGACTGCTGATTGAATTACTCTTCGTCCATATAGTAGCTGCCGTTTCTTTTAAGCCCCAGCTGTGTTAAAACCGTCTCTTCTTTTTCTCTCATTCTTACGGCTTCGAGTCCGCCGTTTACGTGGTCATAGCCCAAAAGATGAAGCATTGAGTGAACGGTAAGGAAAGCGATTTCACGCTCAAGCGAATGGCCGTATTCATCAGCCTGCTCCATTGCCTTCTGAACGGAAATTACAATATCGCCGAGTACATATGCGCCCGTGTCGGGATTTTTGTCGTATACGCCGTTTTCACCGAGCGGGAACGAGAGAACATCCGTTTCTCTGTCTATGTTGCGGTATTCGGCATTAAGCTGTTTTATGCCCTCGTTGTCAACAAAGCGAACACTTATTTCAGCCGAACCCTCAAATTTTTCGAGCTGAAGCACGGCATGACAGCATCTTCTGATTAGAAGTCTTGTCCCGGACGGCACTTTAACCGTATTCTGGTCGTTTGTGATTATTACCTTTACTTTGTCAGCCATTGTAAATTACCTCTTTCCGTCAATTTTGGCTTTGTCTTTTTTATCGTTTGTTTTTTCATTATATTTTTCGTACGCTTTTATGATATCCTGCACAAGACGGTGACGAACAACATCCTTTTCGGTAAAACGAACCGTTGCTATATCGGGAATATCCTTCAGAATTTTGACAGCCTCTTTGAGTCCGGATTTTTTGCCGTCGGGCAGGTCAATCTGCGTAACGTCTCCGGTTACCACAATCTTTGAATTAAAGCCGAGACGTGTCAGAAACATTTTCATCTGTTCGGGCGTTGTGTTCTGTGCTTCATCGAGAATTATAAAGCTGTCATCAAGCGTTCTGCCTCGCATATACGCAAGAGGCGCGACTTCTATACTCCCCTTTTCCTGGCATTTCTGAAAATTATCCGCTCCGAGCATATCAAACAGCGCATCATAGAGCGGTCTTAAATACGGATCAACCTTCTGCTGAAGATCTCCGGGAAGAAATCCGAGCTTTTCACCGGCTTCAACCGCCGGGCGTGTCAGAATAATTCTTGACACTTCCTTTGCTCTGAATGCCTTTACCGCCATTGCTACGGCTAAATACGTTTTGCCCGTACCCGCAGGACCGACACCGAAAACAATGGTGTTGGAATTTATCATATCAATATATTTTTTCTGTCCGAGTGTTTTGGGCTTGACGGGTTTGCCGGACATTGTAATACAGATACAGTCGGAGGCTATTGACTGAATTTTGTCATCGGAACCCTCATTCACAAGAGAAATGCAATATCTGACATTCTGCTCGGTGAGTGCCTCGCCCTTGTTTAAGAGCATTATAAGCCCCTCGGCGGCTTTTGCGGCAAGTGATACCTTTTCGGGGTCGCCGCATATTTTCATGGAGTCGCCCCGACACACGACATTTACGCCGTACTCGTTTTCGATAAGCTTTATGTTTTCGTCAAAATTTCCGAATAGGCTTATTGCCTGCTCCATACGGTCAAAGTTAAGAGTATATTCGTACATTTATTTACTTCCTCAGTGTGTTATGGAATCGATTACGGCGGAATAGAGCTTTTCGGGCTCGTCTAAAAATGTTCTGCATACGACATCGGCCTGCAAAGAATCCGCACAATAGAGCGAAGTTTTAAGCATCAGGCAGTCGCCGTCTTTTATGGAGAGAACCGCATAATAGCCGTCGTCACGCTTTTCGGTAATCGCCTCAACTCCGCAGCGTTTTCTCTCTTTAGCCGCAACCTCCATTGCCGCTTTAAGAGCCATATCACGCACACGGTGCGGAATATCGGTTTCAAGATGCTGTGCGGCATCCCTGCCCTTAGGAAGAAGCGAATAATACTCGTCATCTTCACGCTTTTCGCATTTTGCGAGTCCGTTTTCGGTTATTTCACCGAGAGCGGCATTCACCTCAAAAAAGTTCGCAAGCTCCGTTATCTGAAGCGCCGCGTTAAGACCGCTCTTTGAAATGGGTCGGTCAAGTCCCGATAAAACATAACATAACAGAACCTTTATATCGTATCTGGTTCTGAGTCCCCCAAGGCTTACACCCTGAGTAAAAGCATCGTATTCCTGCTGCATTTTGGTCTTTGCTCTCCGATTGAATAGATTAGTTTACACGAATATAATTATACGGCAATACGGATATATCGCCGATATTTACCGAATAGTTATTGTAGTTTACATAGACAAAAGCGCCGTTGTCGTAGCCAGTGCAATATACGCCGCTTTCGATTTTTGAGTGACTTATAATTCTGCTTGACGAAAGGTCCGACAGATTTTCCGCCGCCTCGGTCACAAAATCAACGGCATCGCTGTATGTGTTTGTATAGCAATAGACTGAGCTTTCGTCAAACACCCACAGATAATAAGGCAGGGCACCGTACTCAACAGCCTTAAGAAGCTCAAGCTTCTGAATGGAAGCCGCATTTGCCGCACTGCCCGTATATGTCACGCTCGAATGAATTACAGCCTGAACAAACGGCACACCGACATAAGCATCCGTCTCTTCAACGGTTGTATAGAGCGGAATATCCGTTATGAGTGACGCGGATTTTATTTCGCCTATATCGGGCGAACACAGTGCTATGTTTTGGCGTGTGGCAAATGACGAAATCGCACTGCTTTTGGCGTTGTGAATATCCTCTTTCGACATACCGGATGAAATATCGCATATGTTTTCAAGTCCCGCATCCATAACGGCAAAGCCCGGTATATCTGTTTTCTCTGCATCATTCATTATGCTTATAAGCCGTTTTTCAATTGCGTTAGCAGTCAGCGGATTTACGGTATAGCTTTCGGCGCCGACCTGCCCCGCAAGAGGATTTTTAACGGTCGCAGTCTGCTTTTTTCCGGACACATCCGCCGCAGTGCTTTTTGATGAAGCGTTCTTTATTCCGAACAGATTTACACCCATATAGATATTGAAATTCTGCGTTTTGGCGTAATCACAGAGATTATAAAGAGCTTTTGCACTTCCGACACCGTGTGCCGTATTCAGAGAATTATTTCCGTTTCCGACAAGACCGCCCGAAAAAGCGCCGCTGACGACAAGCTCTATATCATTAACGTTTTTGGCTTTCAGGAGACTTAACAAATCCTCAGTCTGCTCAAAATCGGACACCGCGTTTTTTGACGAACCGTCAACACTTGCAACGGTATTTATAACAAGCGGATAATAATCGTCTTTAACGGTCTCCGAGGACAGTGTGCCGTTTCTTATAAGCCTTTCACGGCACGACAGCGCCATGTCGGTATATGTGACATCATCGCCGGTCAGAAATCTGTAACACACGCTTATTTTTCCGTTATAAGCATTCGAATAACAGTATTTTGAGCCGTCCGTTTTGTTCTCGGTCACACAAAAAGTCGGATACACAACCGCCGCAGAGTAAGGATCACTTTCGGGGCGTTTCGCTTTTACGGTACAAAGTGAAGCACCGCCTTCAATTACCGCAACAAAAGCACCCTTGTTATGCTTTAATCCGAATGCGGGAATAACAGCTCGGTTTTCGTCGGAGCCGTAAATATCAAATGAAAGATCGGCGGTTAAAGAATCGACTTTATCGGTATACATAACAGCGCCGCATCCGTCGGGGACAAGAATAAAATCGGAGTTTTCGGCGTTTTCATTTTTTCTGTAAGCACCGAAATACGGCATAAGCGTAATGCTCTCCAACACGGTATCGGGGGACAGCTCAACAGCGGAGCAGTCAACCGAAACACACAAATCGCCGTCCGTTAAAGTAAATTCAACGGTAAGCTTTGCCGCCGCGCCGCCCGTGACCGAAGACAAGGGGTCAACCGCATTCTCTCGTGTGTCGGCGACAAGATATTGAACCTTTACGCCGGTATCGGTTTTTTCGTATTTATATGTGCCGTACTGCACACTGTTATCCTGAGAATTGAGATAATATATTCCGTCGGACTTGCGCAGGACAATATCAAAAACACAAGCCGAGCCGTTGTCAAATGACGGCAGACAGCACCATATATTGCCGTTTTCGCTGTCGGTTACAACGGGTGCGGCTTTTGCTGAGTCAAAAGCGAGAGTCAGATTGCCGTATGTGCCTATAACTTCCTTTTCGCTGTTGTCGGTCATGTGAAACGAGGCACTGCCCGAACCGGTAATTATGTCTGATTTTTTTATAACAAGTGACCTGACCGAATCGGAGTCCGAGACACAGGATGTCATACACAAAATAAGTGCCATCAACAGGCACAAAACAGAAATCAGTCTGAATTTATGTATCATCCGTATGCCTCCTGTTGTTTTTCGCGAGAATTTAGTATCATATTAACATAAATTTACGCCTAAATCAAGCATATTGCACTAAATTTTACAGAATTTCAAAAATGGACAAACAGATTAAAAACAGTCTGCGGGTTGAGTAATCTCAAGGCAAGCAGACGAGCGAACAAAACAATTGGCAATGTCTGTTATAATGTAGAATGCAGAATGCATAATGCATAATGTCGGAAGACACTGCGTGTCTTGGATTATATAGTTCCGCAGAACAATTAGCAGTTAACAATTAGCAATGTCTGCTATAATGTAGAATGCAGAATGCATAATGCATAATTTCGGAAGTCCTGCGGACTTGATTATATAAGAATCTATTTGAGCCTTACCCGACAACCGTTAACTGCCCACCGACCACCGACCACTGACCACTGACCACTGACCACTGACCACCGACCACCGACCACTGACCACTGACCACTGACTACTGACCACCGACCACCGACCACCGACCACCGACCAC
>CAVFPQ010000124.1:0-6543 GCA_963624415.1 Acutalibacteraceae bacterium
TGCTAATTGTTTAGCGAAGCTATATAAATCCAGTCCGCAGATCTTCTTTGCTTTGATTTGCCGGACCGCTGCCGCCGGTCCTCATTAGTCGCTACGCCGAAAATCATTCACCGGATGATTTTTGTCTGCGACATTGCTAATTGCTCATTGCTGATTGCTAATTAAAAAAAGCCCTTGCCCGGGATACGCTCTCGGACAGGGCCTTTTAAGGAGTTATGAAATGACGGAAAAATCACTTGAAGATATAGGCGAACCACTCTTTTATTGCCTGAATAAGCTTTTTGAACCAGTCGAAGGGGGAGAAGATTGTCTCAACTTCCACATCGGCACCGCACTTGTCGCACTTGCCGTTTTCGTCCTTGTCAACGTGTGAGAGGATAGAAACGGTTTTTGTGTCGAAAGCACTGCAGCGAGTGCATGAACGCTGCATAAGACCTTCTTCGGTGCAGGTGGCTTCCTTTACGGTTTCCCACGCGCCATAGGAGTGGCCCAAAGCGGGTTTTTCGTTGTCTTTGTACCAGTTGCCGCACTTGCCGCAGGTGTGAAGCGTATAACCTTTTTCGGCACAGGTGGGGGCTACAACCGTAGTCGTGTATTCATGCTCGCAAGCGGCGTCCTCCGCAAAAGCGAAAAGAGACAGACCTGTAAAGAGCATGCAAACGCATAATATAACGGAAATAATTTTTTTCATATCAACGCCTCCGTTGGTTGGAACAATTTTTACAGTTTTATTTTATCACAAAAGAATAAATCAGTCAAGGTGTACAGACTTAATAAATTTCATGAATGCGGCTTTTCCTTCATCTGTGCGTTTGAAAACGCCCGCATGCTCAAGCACCTTTTCGAATACTGCGCCGGTTTCCTTTTTTACGATTTCATCGGCGTTGTTTTCGTTTATGTCCGGGTAGTTCTTTTTGATTTCATCTGCCCAGTCGGCGTGCTTTGCTGTTTTTTCGTCCGCTCTCAGGTCCGCACCGCTTACAAGACCATCGGCGACAGCCTTTAACTCGCCCGAAAGCCTTGCGGGCAGAACGGCAAGTCCCATAACCTCAATAAGACCGATATTTTCTTTTTTGATATGATGAAGCTCGGCGTGCGGATGATAGACACCTAAGGGATGTTCCTCGGTTGTGATATTGTTTCTGAGTACCAGATCAAGCTCGAATTTGTCGCCTCTTCGTCTTGCGATGGGCGTTATCGTGTTGTGCGGCTCTCCGTCGGTTTCGGCAAATATAAATGCGTCCTTGTCGGTGTAGCCTCTCCACGAAGCAAGAATTCTGTCAGCAAGATCCACAAGCCGCTCTTTGTTTTCACTTGCGATTCTTATTGTTGACATGGGCCACGCCACAATTCCCGCTTTAACATCCTCAAAGCCGTCAAAGCACAGGGGAGTTTCTATACCGGCTCTCTCCATCGGGAACTCATAGTGTCCGCCCTGAAAATGCTCGTGACTCAGAATCGAACCGCCGACAATGGGCAGGTCGGCATTTGAACCGACAAAATAGTGCGGAAATTCATTCACGAAGCCCAAAAGCTTTGCGAAAGCCGAACGGTCGATCTTCATCGGTGTATGTTTTGAGTTGAATACTATGCAGTGCTCATTGTAATAGACATATGGGGAGTACTGGAAGAAGAAGTCCTCACCGCAGATTTTTACCGGGATAATTCTGTGATTTTCACGCGCGGGGTAGTTCACTCTGCCGGCATAGCCTTCGCTCTCTCTGCAAAGCTGGCATTTCGGATAGCCGCTCTGCACGGCGTTTTTTGCGGCGGCTATGGCCTTGGGATCTTTTTCGGGCTTTGACAGATTTATCGTAATATCAAGATTGCCGTATTTGCCGGGGTAAACCCACTTTAAGTCCTTTGATACTCTGTCAACTCTTATATAGTTTGTTGAACGGCTGAAGGAATAATACCAATCGGTAGCCTTTATTTTGTCCTGTGCCTTTATCTCATTAAACTTGTTTATAACCCATGACGGACGGGGCGTCAGAACACCCATAAGGGCAGTGTCGAACAGATCACGATAGGTGATTGAATCTTCGATTATTTTATTTTCGACGGCTTTGTCACAGAGTCCTTTGAGAATTTCGGACAAAGTTCCGTCAAAAGGCTCGGCGTCGGCATCAACCTCGTCCTCGTTTAAGAGCCTGATAAGTGAATTTCTGCACCATACGGTGTCGCATTCTTCGATAAGGGAATTATCGATTGCGTACTTTATCAGTGCATTAATGTATGAGCTTAACATATGCAGTCACCTCAATTGTTGCTTTCGAAAACATTATATAACATTTTTCGCTTTCGTTCAATAATTGTTCACAAATTTTCTCAAAAAACTTTGGGTAGTTTGCTATACATTCTGACGCAAATCTGTTTTTGTTGAAAAATCGGGAGATATATGTTAATATGAAAGACGAAAGCAAAGCTATTAAGAAGAGAGGAAAAGATATGATTTACGAAAACAACTGGGAGTCACTCAACTCCCGTCCCGTTCCCGAGTGGTTTGCCGATGCAAAGTTCGGTATATTCATTCATTTCGGGCTTTATTCAGTCCCGGCGTTCACAAAGAACGGAAACTATGCCGAATGGTATATGTGGCAGCTGCTTCACGACAAATCGCCTGAGGTTGTTGATTTTCACAGGCGTACCTACGGCGAAAACTTCAGCTATGAGGATTTTGTCGGAAAATTCAAGTGTGAGCTTTTCGATCCCGATAAATGGGCTGAAATTATGCAGGCATCCGGTGCGAGATATATGAATATCACTTCAAAGCACCATGACGGCTATTGCCTCTGGAAAACCGATTACGCATGGAACTGGAACAGTGTCGACATCGGTCCGCACATAGATTTTCTTGGGGAGCTTAAAAAGTCCCTTGCCAAAACAGATGTAAGATTCGGTGTCTATCACTCTCTTTATGAATGGTATAATCCGTTGTATCTTAAAAATCCCGAGCAGTACGCGTTGGAGCATCTGCATCCCATGCTTAAAGAAATTATGACAAAATATGAGCCTTCGACACTGTTTACTGACGGTGAGTGGGATCAGACATATGAAACATGGCACTCAACGGAGTTCCTGTCATGGCTTTATAACGAAAGCCCCGTAAAGGATTATATAGTTCCCAATGACCGTTGGGGCAAGGGGACAAGAGGACGTCTCGGCGGCAATTTTACGACCGAATACGGACTGCTGTTTGCAGAGGGTTCGAGCATAGATGACGTAGAACTTGACAGACCGTTTGAAGAGTGCCGCGGTATAGGCAAGAGCTTCGGCTTTAACAGAATTGAGGGCGTTGACGACTATATGTCCGCAAAGGAGCTTATAGAGCTTCTGTGCAGCCTTGTGTCAAAGGGCGGCAACTTCCTTCTGAACATAGGTCCTGCGGCGGACGGCACAATCCCCGTTATAATGGAGGAACGTCTGCGTCAGATAGGCAAATGGCTCTCCGTTAACGGTGAAGCGATTTACGCCACACGTGTTTATACAAAGAAGGAAACACCGGGTGTCTATTATACAAAATCAAAGGACGGCAAAAAGATTTATGCCACACTGTCAAAATATCCCTTCGGTGATGTTACACTTACCGAAGTGCCGTACTCACCCGAATTAAAGGCAAGACTGTTTGCATGCGATGCCCCCGTAAAGGTGTCCGACGATAACGGAAAAGTCCGCCTGTCGTTCCCGGCGATATCCCCCGATGATATGAAGTGTGAGTATCTTTATTCGATTGAACTTTCCGAATAAAGTGAGAGCGGAGCAGTGAAGCTTCATATAAAAATCGGCAATTGACAGCGGCGTTGTTTCTGCAAACTCAGATTATACGGCTTCGCTAAAGATTGAATATATTAAACTTGTGAGATGGGAGAGATTTTGAAAGAAAAGAATTTTCAGAAAAGGTATCTGTTTTGTGCTTGTTATGTGTGTCATGCTGACCGGTATTGTCGCAGGCACGCTCGGCGCGAGTGCCGCAGGGACGAATGTTCCGATTGTGTAACTGTGCGGTGCGGGCTCGGTGATTTTTGAGGATGAAAACGATTCGCCTTCAAAAAATCTCGATGCATTCGGTGACGGCACATGTGCAATGCACGCATATCAGTTTGAATATGACCGGCGTGTAGATCCGTTTGAAACGGCTGAGCATCTCAATGAGTACATAGAAGCCGCAAAAGAGACGACGCACAGTGATAAGGTAAACAGTCTGTCGCTGCCTCGGCGTTAACGAAACTCTCGCTTATGTAGCGAAATACGGCAGCAAATCACTTAACAAGGTCATCCTCTACACTGCCGGGTTTGACGGCTTTACCTGTGTTTTTTGCTCTGTTTACGGGTGATATGCAGATTGATGCCGACGCTCTCGAGAGATATCTGAATGCGACTCTCACAAATGACAGCAACGAGACACAGAAGCTTATCAAATCCATAGTTCAGGTTGCCTTATGCTCGACCGGGGCATAGATGATGTTATGGATTTCTATGAGAGAATTTACGAGAATGTCGTTCCCTAAATGCTCAAAGAGAGCTGTGCGACATATGTAAGCTGCCGGAGCATGGTTGACAATGCCGACTATGAGAGGGCGATTGAGTTCACTTTCGGTTCTGAACGTGAAAAATACGCCGAACTCATCAAAAATGCGGACCGCTGTCAGAACTAAGTTGCTGCTCTATAACAGTGACTCAGGCGCTCTTGAAATTCTGACAGCCGACAACTGCGAGACATCCGAGGAAAAAACATGGAAGGGCAACAAGGGCGAAAGCGTCGAATATCTCACAAACAAATTTCTCAACGCCATATTGAAGCTTTTTGAGCTTATCAAAGATTTTGTGTTTAACCTGCTTGATGGAATTATGAGCACGAAGTGAGCAATTGACCTTCGTTCGGCTTGAACAAACATAAAAGCTGACTTTTCAATATAATTTTCCGGCGATTTTTCTGACTTTTCAATAGAAATTTCGCCGATTTTTTCTGACTTTTCAATAATATCCGTTCCGATCATTTGCCTGAGGCTTGTATCACCGCACGAAGTGCGATATCATTTCACAGATATATCACCCGTTCCGCAGGAACGGATACCATTTAAAAAAGCCTTGTCCGGTGTGGGCAGGGCTTTTTAAGTATTCGTCTGAATTTTATTGCAATATAGCTTGACCTTCGCTCGGTTTAAAAAACATAATGTAGTATATGGGCAGGTATGTTATACCGTTTTTTGTGTACACTTCTCTGTTATTTGAAAGAACAAATGCTTTTTTTACGTTGTAGTCCGCATTTGAGACAAATGAGCTTAACGCACTGTGAACTGTATAATCCTTGCCGGATTTTACTTCTATCGGAACAGTTGTCAGTGTCTCAAAATCATCAACAAGAAAATCGACCTCACCTTTAGTTCTGTTGTCGTAATAGTACAGATTATAACCATGTGCTTTTAACTCTTGCGCGACAACTGTTTCATAGACAGAGCCGAGGTTTATACTTTTGACATCATCTAAAATTGCTCTGATATTTGTTGAATAAAGTAAACCGGTCAGAATTCCGATATCATTCTGGTATAACTTGAGCAAATTTTTTTCACTTGACTGAATAAGAGGAAAAACAGGTGTCGGAATTGCCTTGACTTCGAGAGCGATGCCGGAACTGATTAAATAATCAAACTCATCTTCATAATCCGAAAAACATTTTCCTTTTTTGTTTTCTATATCCCGGGCGACGATCCTTTTTTTCTTGTTTTCCATGTTTGACGGAATCATTTCAAAAATTCGTTTGATTTTTAATTTGTTCTCCGTGTCGTACTTTGCCGCATCATCTCCGTAATATTCATGGATTTCCGACTGAATTTTTCTTACATTCACTATGTTTTTGGTACTTAAATATTCATTGACTGCATCCGGAAGTCCGCCGACAAGCAGATATTTCTTAAATAAATCCATAATTTTATTGTGGGTTGCTTCATCTAAAGAGTTAAGATTCTCAAATTTTGACTGCAGGGAGTCAATTGCAAATCGGTTAACTCCGTTTGCTATTAAAAATTCTTCAAAATCAAGAGGATACATTTGTTTTACGGTAATGCTGCCGATAGGAATTGATGTTGTTTTTTTCAGAGTAATACCCAACAATGAACCGCTTGCTATGTATGTGAATTTGTTATCCTGACTTAAAAACTTGAGCAGAGTTAAAAAATGGGGATATTCCTGGATTTCATCGAGAAACACAACCGTATTTTCTTTATTGCCCATTTTATCCCCTGCAACCATACTCAATTGCAGATAAAAATCCTCAATTGTATTAACATTGGCAAAAAGCCTTTCTCCGATTGAATCCTCAACGAAATTCAACTCTATGTAGTTTTTAAAGAGCTTTTGAGAAACATATCTGATTATATAGCTTTTCCCGATTTGTCGGGCACCTTCTATAAGCAAAATTTTGTTGCCTGCGGTGTTAAAATAATCTTCAATATACTTTTCAATCTTTCTGTATAACATAAAAAACCAACTTTTCAATATATTTTCAGATAATCTTTTCTGACTTTTCAATAATATTTTAACTCG
>CAVFPQ010000125.1:0-4491 GCA_963624415.1 Acutalibacteraceae bacterium
TTTCGGATCAAGCACAACGAAGCTTGTATTGGCATTCATGATATTGGGCTTTGCGAAAAAGCGAGTTTTGCCGGCGCCCGAGCCGCCGCACACAAGTACATTGAGATTTCGTCGGTGCTTTCTGCCGTTTAAGCCGATTGAGACATTCTGCGTTAAGAGCTTGTTTTTCTCTGTCTCTTTGTCGGCGTATTTCTTATTTACCGAGCCCGGCGTGCCCCATTTTGCCGAGCCGTGCTCCTCGCGCCGTCTGTAATTGCTCTCCGTTGAAAGATAGATACCGATTGCAAGACCGTAGATTAAAAGCAAAATGAGGACAGTTTTCAGGCTGTCCTCACAAAGCTGTATTTTGAACGGGTTTTGCATTACGGTGCCGAACTGCGTGATTAGTCCCGGCAGTCCGTCTGCCATACACGGTGCAATTAAGAGCGCAAGCCACACAACGGGTATTACGCCTAAAGAGTAGAGAATTATATTCTGCTTTGAGAGCTTATCGTGCTTCACGATCCGCTCTCCGCTTTTCTTTCTTAGTCGGGGCATCGATGACCTTTAGGATAAGGTCGTTAATATCCTCTGTGGGCTTTTCGTCCCTCAGAAGATCGTTTCTGAAATCCATAAGGCCGCTGACCATAAGCCGCTGCTCAAAGTCATCAAGCGTTACGATTTTCTTTTCTTCCGCCATTTCGTTTCCTCCTTATCGTGCTTCATCGCTGCGGTCCTTCGGCTTTTTGTTTCTGTCGAGGACTTTTGCCATGTCGCTTGAAATCTCATTTGCCGTATCTCTGATTTTGGTTAGCTCCGCACGGACGCCCTTTGCGTCCATACCGGACAGTGCTTCGGAAAGTCTTTCAAAGCTGAAGCTGTCCTTCGCGACATTGTATCGACTGCAAAGTACATACGATACGCAGTAGCCGGTGAATGCGTGATCGTGTCTGTCGTAGTCGCCTTTATCAAGATGAGCATGGGCAAGCTCCTGAGAAATACCTCTGAAGATAGCCGCTGCGTCAAGCCCCGCTCTTACGAGAAGCTTCTTGTCCTCAGGGCGATAAAAGGCGTTAATGCCGTCCGGCAGATTGTGACTTATCTCCATTACGCAGGGCGCGTTATTGATAATCGCCTTCAGAAGCAAGCGGTTATCGTAGTTTACGCCCGGTCGTTCCTTTGCGGCAGCATTGGTCTGCGTGATATCAAACACCTTTTTCGTGTTGTAGCTCACACCGACCGTGCCGTCCTCTTTGGTGTATTCCTCTCCGGGTTCAAGAAGAACAATGCCGCTTTCGCCCTTTTTGATGAAAACATTGTTGTCCTTCCAGCCCTTGAAATCGGCAAGCTGCTTGGCATCGGGCTTCTGCGCCGTGATGAGCAGTGCGTTGCCGACGGAATATCGGTCAAAGAAAGCCTGAACATCAAGATAGTCCTGAAACAGCTTACTGTCGCCGGCCATACGCAGGGCGGTATCGTCAATCATCTTGAAGGCGTTGTCACGCTCCTGCTTTTTCTGAGCAGCCCAATCGTCCTTATTGAACGAGGTAAAGCTCTTGCCCTTGCTTTCGCTCGATTTGCTTGCGTTGAAAATATCGTCGTAGTTTTCCATTTGTTATCTCTCCTTTGTTTTTTTCGGCACATCAATGTGCTGTGTTTCCCGAGGCAGTGTATCGCGACTCTTTGCCGCCGCTTTCTCCGCACGCTGTCTCTGCTCCTCGCGGATCTCCTTCATCTGCTCTCTGACAGAGGGACGGGCGTCCGTCGAATCAGAGATACCCCTGTCGGTTCTCCTTTGCCGCTTTAATGTAGGCTCGGACTGAGGGGATTTTATCTCCGGGCCTTGCGTGGGGTTTTGCTTCTGTGCCTCCTCCTTGTTGGGTGTCGGAGAAAGCAGTGCATCGAGGAATGCCTCGTCCTTGTCCTTTTCGGTGGTGCTTCTGTCGGGTACGGGAATATCCGTATTTGACTGCTCCTCCTTTGCCTTGACAATCTCGGTTCTTGCCGTGCCGATATCGGCGGTGGCGATACCGAAACGCTCGAAAATGCGGTTGAGCTTGCTCGCGTCCTCCGCTCTTACAAAAACATCGGTGTGACCGTCCTCTACGGTTTTGTCTTTGAGCACGCAGTAGAGAACACCGTATTTCTTTGCTTCAAAGCAGAATCTCGATAGGTCCTTATCATCAATCGAAAAGACCTTAAGCTCTTTTCCGCTTCTGAGCATATTGGTAAGCCTTGTTTTGCCGCGTGTCTTTTTCTGATCCTTGAGTACCGCATAGAGCAGAACGGCAAGACGCTCAGCACCTTTGCCCGCCAGCTTTGCGGCAACCTCAACTCCGTTCAGTGTCATTCTCACGACCTGTTCGGCTGCTTCTCCCGATGAATAGCTCATGTTCGTTTGTCTCCTTTCTCTCGTTTTCCTTGATCTGCTCAAGGTTTCGCTGTACCTGCACGGACCTTTCTGCTATATCCGTGCAAAGCGTGATTTCCTTTCGGCAGGTGCGTATCTCTTTTGAAAGCTCCGCTATACGGCTCTTTGTCTCATCGGCACTTTTATCATCGCCTTTGCGCTTGTGCCGTTTGAGTTCGTTTTTCAATTCCGTGCGGCTTTCGGTCAGAGTGACGATTTCTTTTTCCTTGCCGGCTTTATATCCGTCAAGCTCCGAAACCGTTTTAATACCCGTCTTTCTTAAGAAATCAGCCTGAGCAATATATTTATCGAGCTTCGTTACATCCTCACGCAAAAAAGCCGACACCTTTTTTACGGATGCCGGCTTGTGGACGATGATATGAAGCTCGTAGCAGTAGTAAAGATAGAGGGCGTAAAGACCGGTGGCCTTTTCTGCATCCTCCTTAAAGTGATAATACGGTGCGGTTTTGTCCTCCCGATTTTCCTCGAACGGCTGCTTTTTGCGGTAGTTGTTCTGTATTCGCTGTTTTATGGAATCAAGCTCATAATATTCGCCGAGTTTGTCTAAGCGAAAATGCTTGTCGCCGTCCACGATTCTTACAATCGGATGAATACGGGGTGAGCCCTTCGGTGTTTTGGTGATAATCTCATAGCCCATCTCTTTCATAACTCGAACAAAATCCCGCTGTGTAGTGGAGGCTAAGATCGCACGGTCAATATCAGCTCTGATTCTGCCGCGCATTGTGGGCTTGCCGTTTTTCTCGGCGGACCACTCGCCGTAATTTACCTTGCGTCCCATGGGATTATCTATTACGGAAATGCGTGCCTCACGGCAGAGCCTGTCCGATACCTCTCGCATATGCCTATAATCGGCGGGAGAGTTGTAGAACTTCTTGCCGTCCACATCCGATACGGAATTTATGACGAAGTGGTTATGATAATGGCCCGTGTTGCAATGAGTCGCAACCACGACCTGAAAGCGGTCGCCCCATAGCTCTTCGGCAAGCCTTACACCGATTTGGTGGGCAGTCGCCGCGTCAACCTCATCCGCCTTAAAGGACTGATACCCGTGATAGCATACTCTGCCGCCCTCGTTTTGCATCAGCCGCTTTGTCTCCATGAATTCCTTTGCCGCCGTTTCCTCACTCTGCAGGTTAAGACAGGTAACATAGGCTCTGGTCTCGGTTTTCATTTCGTCTGCGGCATATTCGATTACGCCCTCAATCTCGTGAAGCGCGGATAAGCCTTTCTTTGATTCTTCTCTTGTTTTCTCGGGATTTCTCGCGTAATTGATAACGGTATCCACACGCCCCTTTATCGGCCATATTGAAGTGACTGCCATTATTCCGTATCGGAGGTGTAGGCGTCACTGACCAGCTTGGTGGCGGCTCTGATTTCCTCCAGCCCCTTTCTGAACTGCGGCATATCCGGAACATTGGTGGCATTAAAACGCTTCAGCGTCTGATCCAGGTTATATCCGGCCTGCCGCATGGCACGAAGCAGCATCGGAACATCTGCGGGAGGGGCTTCCTTGACCTGCTTATCCGCTACGCTGTGACGGATAAATCCGCCGATAGACATTCCGCACTTTTTCGCTTTCTTGGCAAGTGCGGACATTTCATCCTTATTAAAACAGACTTCTACTCTGCAATTTCTTTTTCTCAAAATTCAATCATCCTTTCTGTGCAAGGGGTTTCAGGGGCATTGCCCACTGACAAGCTGAATCTGTACGGACAGATTCGTTGCTTGCTAAGACAATGCCACCAACCCCTGCTTATTTCTGTTCTGCGTAATTAAGATAGGTTTTACCTGAAGAAGCGGCGGTCTTAAATCTTACGATGACCTTTGTTCCGATGGGCATATCTGCAAGCCCGAAAAAGTTATCCCTATTCCATGTTGCCGTGATAACCTTCATTCCGTTGTCGAGATCAAGATAAACTAAAAGATTTTTGCTTTTGTTCCACCGCTTGCAAGCAATAGTCGCTTCAAAGGTTCCTTCAAAATCGGGGAACTCATAGTCTCTGCCGTCAAAGCCGGAATCGACAAACTCCTGCCATGACAATGCTCGCTTTTCATTTTCCATGCTGTTTCACCTCCCTTCG
>CAVFPQ010000125.1:4867-6531 GCA_963624415.1 Acutalibacteraceae bacterium
GCCAGATACTCATATCCCTTTGCCGTCGCGCAGATATCATCGTTGATTGTGACCTTGGCCTTGTCGTAGACACCGAAGTTGCGAATCAGACAGCTGCCGCCGCCGAGCACATAAAGCCGCATAAGTTCGGGATTGTACTCATGCTCACGAAGCCGCTGAAAGATACCGGCGACATATTCCTTTGCCGTGTCCGTAATGGTTTTCAGATACTTCTCGTTGATATCCGCCGTACCGAAGCGGAACACCCGATTGATGATCGCCTCATCCACCGCCGTATGATGAATCCGCATGACATTCTCACGCACCGCCAAAAGGCATTGATGAGTGCCGTATTTCTCGGTGAACATATTGCCGGACACCGGCTTTTTATCGTTGATGAACATGATATTCATTGTGCCGTTACCGATATCGCAAAGCATATTCACTCCGGTAAATTCGGAAAGCCTGTCTGCCACTGCCGCAAAGCCCTGAGGGAAAATATCCACGCCGACAATCTCAATATGGTAGGTAACTCCTCGAAAGCTGTAATCAACAGTCTTGTTCTGCATGAGATATTCCCGAAAGCCGCTTCTTTGACCGCTGACCCATGTGAGGGGGAGACCTGCCGCGATTCGTACCTTGCCGCTTGTTATCTTGCGGATATTCATCTCACGGGCAATGGCCGCAAGAGCGAGAACATAGTAGTCAATGTCCTTCGTTTTATCCGCGAGGAATTCTTTATGGCCCTCACCGATGAGGTAATACCTGCCGTCAAAGATGAGCAAATTTTCCTTGAATACCGGCTCAGTGTCATAACTTGCGACACAAGCGGGAAAGCAGCAATTCGCGGTCTTGATATTGCCGTAGCCGCTGTCAATTCCGATGATAAATTCATTGTTGATAATCTTCACTTTTTCACCTCCGTCAGCGTTCTTTATCCTGTATGGGCTTATACGGCACCGCCTTAATTTCGCCGCCGACACGGAAGAAATGCTCCGGATTTTCAAACTGCTTTTTGTAGCGTTCCTGTTGCTCCTTGTTGAGAGAGCCGAAGTTCTCGCCCTTGCAGTCACAGATGAAGAATGTGCCGAAAATGATATCGAGCATCTGCTTATCTTCGCCGTAAACTGCACGGTTTGGAGCGTTGCCGTTAAACTTGCCCTCGTCATTGCATACAATGCAGACCTCCTCGCAGAAGGGATAATATGCCTCGATGTCTCCCTTGACTACCGCTTGCAGCTCTTCAAGGCTGTTGCCGATTTCCGTGATTCTTGCCGTCTTTCCGGGCTCACACAAAACGACCTTGATCTTATCTTCCTTGAGCTCCTCCGTCAGATAACGGTCAAACTCAATCTCCTTGAATCCGATTGAGTCGCAAAAGTGAAATTCGGAGTTTTCATCGTCTTTGATGATTTCGACAACATCCGACACAGACAGAGATCTGCCCCTGTAGCCGTCCGGCTTGTTGACATTAAACATTCGATACACATCTTCAAGGTCATTGCAGTCTACATCACCCTCGAAAACTCTGTCGTAAATCTCACTGTTAATATTGCTTGAGCCCTGAACGTGCTCCAGACCGTCAAGGCTCAGAAATGCCGCGTTGTTATCGTCACGGCTTGTGTTAATCTGATAAATTGCGATATTCATTATCTTTCCGCCTCCTTATTCTGTCTCATAATCCC
>CAVFPQ010000126.1:0-6499 GCA_963624415.1 Acutalibacteraceae bacterium
GCCGATACCCGCCAAGGCGTCGCCGTGGAATACCTCACCGAGCCGAAAGCATCATAAAACAAAGGAGCAGGTCTTGCACCTGCTCATAAAGAAAACCGTATCATATAGAAAAATCGAGTATTCATAAAGTCAAATCCCTTATGAATACTCGATATGGTCCGAGTGGCGAGACTTGAACTCACGGCCTCTTGACCCCCAGTCAAGCGCGCTCCCAACTGCGCCACACCCGGATATTTATTTCTGTCAGCACGTGACTGACAACGGTTAATAGTTTAGCAGATATAAACGCCGTTGTCAAGAACTTTTTTCAAATTATCTTAAAATATCGGAAAATTTTGCTTTTCAGTCTTCAAAAATCATTTTTCTCCGTTTGGTTTATACAGACAATATCCAACCATGAATCTGCGTTCAGAAACAACCTCGTCCGCTGTCTTATATTCCGCAGGGGTGCTTTTTTTGTTGCTTCTGTTATATATTCTGTACCCGTCCTGCGTTTGTTCGATGCAAACCGTATGTACGCCGTCAAAAGGGGAGTTTGTGTTCCAGAAAGATATTATTCCGTATCCGCCGGCAGTAAGTCTTCTGAAAAATCCATCTCTGTCAAAAATCTTGTCAACCGGCATTCCGAGCCGCAGAAAGTACTTGTCGAGAACATACACATTAGATCCGAGCAGTCCGCAGAATACGCAGGACGTATCATACATTTTGCTGCATATATCCGTCAGTGTGTGACCCTTACGCCCTTCAAGGAGCATCAGATTATATATCGCAATCATCTCACAGCCGTTATATGACATCGGAAACAGTCCGTAACGCATTTTTGCGACATAGCCCAGGCCCTGACCGTTTATAAGCTCGCCGTAGCTTTCAATTTTTGTGTTGGATTTCTTATTAAAATATTTAATCATAAAATATACCCGTTTTTTGCACAGTGTACTTGCCCATTATACCTAATGAATATGAACAAATAATGTACAAATAACATTTTTGTATCATTCAACAAAATCAGGCAATAATTATTTTCGTATTTCTTGGCTTTTGTTATTGAAAAGCGCAAAAATTTGTGTAAAATATTAAGTGTAGGGAACGTCGGCCGATTCCCGACGCGATTGACAAATTTTTTATAATCAGGAGTGATTTGATGCCTGCTTACACCGACACAATTGACAGTATTCCTTACGGCACTCTGGGAATTATCTCCCTGCCCGGAACAGAAGAGCTTGCTTCCAAAATCGACAGCTATCTTGTCGAATGGAGACGCAAGAAAGAAAGTGAACACAAAGAGACCATAGCCTTCTGGGGCTACGAAAGAGACAGCTACATTCTTAAAGCCATCTTCCCGCGTTTCGGTACGGGTGAGGGCAAATGTACTCTTAAGGAATCCGTCAGAGGCTATGATCTTTTTATTCTCTGTGACTGCTTTAATCACGGAATTTCATATGAAATGTACGGAAAGAAATATCCGTATTCTCCCGATGAACACTACGCAAACCTCAAAAGAGCCATCGCCGCAACCGCCGGCAAGGCACGCAGAATTACCGTTATAATGCCCATGCTCTATGAGGGCCGTCAGCATAAGCGCACATCCCGTGAGTCTCTTGACTGCGCCATAGCACTTCAGGAGCTCAGCTTCCAGATGGGTGTTGACAATATCATCACTTTTGACGCACATGACCCCAGAGTTATGAATGCCATCCCCCTCAAGGGCTTCGAGAATGTCTACACAACATATCAGATGATAAAGGCGTTCGTAAACAACATTGATGACCTCAAAATCGACAAAGATAATCTTATGATAATCTCCCCCGATGAGGGCGGTGTCAACAGAGCCGTTTACTATTCTTCGGTTCTTGGACTTGACCTCGGTATGTTCTATAAACGCCGTGACTATTCAAGAGTCGTAAAGGGCAGAAACCCGATTATCGCTCACGAATTCCTCGGTTCAAATGTTGAAGGCAAGGATGTTATCGTTGTTGACGATATGATTTCCTCCGGCGACTCGATGATTGACGTATCCAAAAAGCTTAAAGCCATGGGTGCAAAAAGAATTTTCGTCTGCTGTGCATTCGGTCTTTTCTGCAACGGTCTCGATAACTTCGACGAAGCCTACAAAAACGGCTATATTGACAAAGTTTTCACGACAAACCTTATTTATCGCATGGACGAGCTTAAAACAAAAGAGTGGTATTGCGAAGTTGACCTTTCAAAGTACATTTCTCTTCTTATTGATGCTCTCAACCACGATATGTCCATCAGTGACCTTCTCAACCACGCTCAGCGTATCAAGCCCTTCCTTCTGAAGCACGGCTACAATATCGTTATAAAGAGCGAGAACTGATAAAATTTTAACTGACAGAACTGCGGCTTCGGATTTAATTCCGGGGTCGCTTTTTTGTATGTACAAAAAATTACAATTGTGAAAAAAATAACAAAACTTTGTGTTTTGCCTTGACAATAATTTTATAAATGTTAGAATATTTCCGATGAAATTTTCTTAGGAATTGCGGAGGATAAAATGCGAGAACCGCTTATTCTTGATATAAAGGGCAATTCACTTGATGACGGTCCCGGTATTCGTTCCGCCGTGTTTTTCAAGGGCTGTCCGCTTAGCTGTATATGGTGTCATAATCCCGAGAGCAAGCATCTTGATGCCGAGCTGTCATTTGACGGTTCGTCATGTATCGACTGCGGAAACTGCCGTAAAGTGTGCCCCGACAATGCGCTTGACAAAAACAACCCCTTTTATGTTGACCGAACAAAATGCAAGCTCTGCTTCAGATGCACCGAGGTATGCCCCGCAAAGGCTATTACACGTGTCGGCAAGCATATGACACAGGATGAGCTTGTCAAAAAGCTTTTGTCCGATAAGCCGTTTTATGACGTTTCGGGCGGCGGTGTTACGTTATCGGGCGGCGAAGCCACAATGTGTGTCGAGTGGGTAGGGGAGCTTGCAAAAAAGCTGCGTGACAATGGTGTGAATGTTCTTATAGAAACCTGCGGTCAGTTTGATTATGACAAGGCCGCCGAGTGTCTTTTGCCGTATATTAACGATATTTATTGCGATGTCAAGATAATTGACAGAGAAAAGCACAAAAAATACTGCGGTATATATAACGACCGCATTTTAGAGAATATTAAACGAATGTGGAACGACAGAGAAAAATTCGGTTATTCTTTTTTGCCCCGCACACCTCTTATACCGGGCATTACGGATACAAAAGAAAATCTTATGGCAATCGCCGATTTTCTGTCGGAGCTGGGAGTTACAAGGACTTCGCTTCTGGCGTACAATCCGACATGGTATTCTAAAAACTTCAAGCTCGGTCTTACATTAAACGAAGAACTAAAGGACGCCGAGGGCTTCCAATCAAAGGAATTTCTTGAAGAAGCCAAAAATATTTTCAGAAACAGAAATATAAATTGCTAAGGAGCAAAAATATATGACAGAAAAAACAACAGGCAAAATTGCAAACTCGCTTACACACGTTGTTTTGCAGTTTATGGCAAAGCTGTTTACGGTTGACAAGTCAAAACAGGCTTACCTTAAAACCGCAGACGGCTGGATGAACTTCTCAATCGGTCTTACAACCGAAGACGGAAGTGTCGCTCAGAGCATCAGCTTTAAGGACGGAAAGGGAAGTGTCAGGAGCAGCATAAAGGGTGTTGACACTCTGCTTGTTCTCCAGAATACATCCGTTCTTGTGCAGCTTGCTACTCTGCCTCCCAACGAAGTGCTCAATCTTATGCTCAAAAACAAAATGTCCTCAAGCGGCAATATGGCATATCTTGAGTTCTTCAATCTGCTTCTGTCCGTTATGATGAAAGACAAGCAGATTAAGCAGATGCAGCAGCAGAAAAAGGAGCGTGACGATTTCGGCAAGACAATGTCCGACGCAAAAGCTCCCACAGGTCCCCGTCCCCGCAAGGAATTTATCCCCTGTGACTCGGTTGACACAGGCGTACACTGCCTTCAGGATGATCCTTATCTTACTTCATACGCAATCGAGGACTTCCCCCGTCTGCAGAAGTATCTTAAAATTCATCACACAGGCACTCCTCAGGTCTGCACAGAGCGTGCCGGACTTCTTACTGATTTCTTCCGTGCAAACGGCTTCGAGACGAAAAAAGACGGCACACCGTGGGTCCCCGAGGTTCGTCAGGGCAAGGCATTCCGTTATCTTATGGAAAACCGCAAGCCTATCATACGCAAGGGCAATCTTATAGCCGGCACAACCACCACAAAAGAAATAGGCGTACCCGTATATCCCGACTGTATCGGCCTTATTTTCTGGGGTGAGCTTCTTACGGTTCAGGACAGACTTCTTAACGCTTACGGTCCGCTTTCAAAAGAGGAAATCAAAAAGCTCAATAACGATATTTTCCCGTTCTGGATTCACAGAAATATGCGTGAATATGTCCGTGAAAAATACAACGAGCCCACCTGTCAGAAGCTTGACGAACGCTGGGCGGCTGTTTTCCTCTGGAAGAACGTTGCGCTTTCACATACAATTCTCGACTATCCCAAGCTTCTTAAACTCGGTCTTCGCGGTATAATCGACGATATTAACAACGAGCTTAAAAACGATAAAGATGCCCCTCAGTCCAAAAAGGACGAGCTTAATGCAATGATTGACTGCTATGAGGGTGTTATCGCATACGCGCGTCACCTTGCCGAGCAGGCACAGCATGAAGCGGATATCGAAAGCGATCCCGTTCGTAAGGCGGAGCTTCAGACAATAGCCGATGCTGTTTCTCATTCACCCGAATATCCGGCACGCACACTTGACGAAGCCATAAACGCCATCTGGATTCACTGGGTAGCCGTACATATGGAGAGCACAAACGCCGGTTTCTCACTCGGTCGTATGGATCAGTGGCTTGAGCCTTATTTTGAAGCCGATATGGCAAAATGCAAAACGCCCGATGAACGCAATGCGTATATCCGTCACGCAATCGAGCTTATCGGATGCTTCTATATTAACTGCCAGGATCATCTGCCCCTTACTCCCGATATAGGCAACTATCTTTTCGGCGGCAGCTCCTCCGACCAGGCTATTACACTCGGCGGTGTTACTCCCGATGGTGAGGATGCCGTTAACGATATGACGTACGTTTTCTTGAAGGTTACCGAGATGCTCAGCATGCGTGACCCCAACATAAACGCACGTTACAACAAAGACAAGAACTCGCTTACATATCTTCGCCGTCTGTGTGAGGTTAACGTCAACACGACCTCCACACCGTCAATTCATAACGACACGGCTGTTATGGCATCACTTGCCGATCATCATTACGAAGAAAAGGACCTTCTCGACTGGTCCGCAACCGGTTGTGTTGAGCCTACCATTTCCGGCAAACACTTAGGACACACAAACTGCATGATGTTCAGCATGGTTGCACCTTTTGAAATGGCGATGTTTAACGGCTATCATCCGCTTATGCGCTGGAATTTAGGCCCCAAGACAGGTGAAGCAGACTCATTCAAGACCTTTGATGAGTTCTTTGACGCATATATAAAGCAGCTTTCATTTATGGCGGGACTTGCCTGCGAATATAACAATTATCTCGGTGAAGCGCACTCCGTTATCCGTCCCACTCCTCTTATGAGTGCAATGATTGACGGATGCATAAAGAAGGGTCTTGACTGCACAAAGGGCGGCGCCAAGTATAATTCATCGGGTACTGCCTGCATAGGTCTTGCCGATGTTGTCGACTCCCTTATGTCAATCAAAACTCTTGTATTTGACAAGAAGGTCTATACTCTTCCCGAGATGTTTGAAGCTATCAAGAAGAATTTCGAGGGCTGTGAAGAAATGCGCAGTCGTATTCTTACCGAGGTTGAACGCTTCGGCGGCGGCGGAGAAGAGGCTGTCGCAATGGCAAATCGCATCACAAAGGCAACTCGTGATATATTCTGGGGATATACAAACTTCCGCGGCGGTCACTATACTACCGGCTGGTGGAGTATGTCAAACCATGTCGCATTCGGCACTCTTGCCGGTGCTCTGCCGTCGGGCAGACTTGCGGGGCTTCCTTTTACTCCCGGACTTACCCCCGAAGCAAACGCTTCACCGAACCTTCTTGACAACATTAAGGATGTAAGCCGCCTTGATCCGATTAACATGAACAACAATATTGCGTTCAATGTCAAGGTTAACCCCTCACCGAATGACACCCACGCCGAAACGGTCGAGCATCTTACATCATATGCCCGCGCTTACGCAAATCTCGGCGGTATGCAGATGCAGTTTAATGTTGTATCGAGTGACACAATGCGTGCGGCTATGGCAAATCCCGATGCTTATCGTGATCTTATGGTTCGTATCTCCGGCTATAACGCCTACTTTACAACCCTTAATAAAGACCTTCAGCTCGAGCTTATCCGCCGTGCCGATTACAGCATGTCATAAATAATTATACAGAAGAAGCAAAAAAAATCCCCATCCGCTTTACTACGGATGGGGACTTTTGTTTAACATATGGGATTTTGCAAGGGAAG
>CAVFPQ010000127.1:0-6423 GCA_963624415.1 Acutalibacteraceae bacterium
TAATAGTTTCCCAATATGCCGGACTATAGCGGTCCGGCGGTGGGATTGGTATTTTTCCGCGGACGACCGCGCGAACGTTTCGGCTTCAAATTTTCCGGATCCTTCGGCTTAGACTTTCGACCACGTTTTTTGGGCTCTGGCTTCGGTATCGGCTTGGATAAACCAAGCGCCTCCAACTCTTTAAAAACAGTCTGAAGAGTATGCACCCAACAGCCATCATCCGTTGCCGGTTCTACTGGCGCATCGGTACGTCTCCATGCAGAAGACAGGTCGTCCATCAGTTCTGCATAAGACATGTTGTCCAACAAGCCTGCCGCTTCAGCTTTTTTGAGAATCCGACATGTAGCCACTGTCGACAGGAAGTTAATGAATTCGCTTCCTATCACAGAGAAATCTCCTTGTACATCTGTGTGATCGAGGCATTCGTCGCTCTTGTATCTGTTAAATACAAGTTCAAGAAGCCATCTGTCTTCATAACACTGATACGCTGTTTTAGGAGGAAGATCTAGGTCTGATTCAAGAACGATCACACCAAATACTTTCTGCTTGGCAGCATATTTTTCCGGAGAGAAAGTGTTCTTTCTCTTTGCGTTTGCAAGATAAGAAGCCTCTTCATTAGCGGCCTTTCTAGCATCCTTGAAAGAATACAGGAAACGGCCACCCTTGATCTGCTTTTTCTTGTAAACAACCTTTGCATCAATTCCTTCCAGCACTCTTTCAAAGGAGAGCATGTCGTTGTCCACTATGCGCACATCGTTGCGCTTGATTGGAGTAAGAAAGTGAAGCTCTGGACGCGCCGCCAGTTCTTCCTTGATTTTGCTGGGAGGAAAGCCTTTGTCTGCGACAATGATTCCCTTACGGATGTCGTTGTCACGGATAAAAGAAGGATAAGAGCTTGCATCAATGCTGTTGCCCGGGAATACCTGAGCACACACCGGCTCCATCCGTTCGATATCGTAAGCGTACAGGACAGAAACTTCGCAGCATCCGCGAACCCTGGCTTTCCGGGAGAAAGCGGAGAGATCATTTACCTTGCTGTTGTCCTGCTTAAGCGTTCCATCAATGGCTATGTGATGGTTTGCTGCTGTTTTTTCAAGGCGTAGCTGATAAAAGCGTTTGCGCTTGTTTCCATCCATGCCAATACGCTGGAAAAGAGTGGTAATCGAATTCTTCGATAGTGCCGCGCCAGGATAATCCCTGCATACAAAAGTGCGGTTGTAATGCGTAGCCATCCGGTTTGAAGCGATGGAAGGCTTGATTACACGAAGAGTCGCAATCGACATCATGGCGTATACATCGGATGGATCATATACATCCAGGAGGTCATGAAAGATGTCATTCGTAACAGACTTCACCAAAGCAGAAGCTCCGTAAGAGAGCATATCTGGAGAAGCAGCAGCCTTTTTCTCATCGTCGATGGGAACATATTTCCCATCAATGATGTGGCCGATCACTTTGCCGTTATGAGGTTGCGGGTTTCCGCCCGCTACATAACGAGTAGTGCCGCGCCGGCGGACAGCATAGCGCTTTGGACTATTGGAACCATTGTCATCTACGATGGTATTAACAGGCCTCGGGACGGCCCGGATTTCTGCAGGAACAGCCATAAGAATTACCTCCTTTACATAGTCCTATTATATCATAGCAGGACTATATAATAAAGCTTTTTTTGTGCTGTTTTACAAAAATCTTTGGCCTTCCAAGGAGGGATATCAAGCCAAAACAGCGGTTTTCCGGGCATTCTTATAGTCAGGTGCCTTAAAATTGGTTTGATATGTAGTCAAATCGCCCAGATTCAGGCCGATCCTATAGTCCGGTAGATTGGGAAAGTATTAATTAACTGTCTGAAATTATTCCGACACTGCTTCGGTTGTGGTTTCTTCTTCCGTTGTCGACTCCATATACTGATTATACAGATCTTCAAGCACCGAACCGAAGAACGGATTTGTGCCGATTTTAATTCCGATAATTCCGAGCTTGATGAACTTTACAAGCACCTTTACCGCTAAAACAATTGTGCTGACAGTAATCATAAACAATCGCCTTCCTCAAACAAGTAATAACTGAATTTCCGTAAATAAATTATAGACCCTTTTTGAAGTGTTGTCAATCGATATTTTAATAGCAAATCTCGAAATGCTGTGCTTTATTTGCCGCAAAGTCAAGCTCAAATTTGCCGTCAACAGGGTAAATGACTTCCCCGCCGTCTGTTTTAAGCGACTTTATGCCGTTGTTCGCTTCAAGCTTGATTATACGTTTTTTTGCAGGACAGAGAGTAACCGAAAGTGCCTTGCCGTTTTTGAAATCTGCGGATACTTCAATATTTCCTCTTGCCTTAAGCTTTGTAAACGAACCGCTGAGTTCATCCGTAACAGCCGGAAGAAGCGTAATATAATCCATATGGCTCTGAATAAGCATCTCGGCAATACCTGCGGCGCCGCCGAAGTTGCCGTCTATCTGGAACGGCGGATGTGTATCAAACAGATTGTCAATTGTGGACTTTGTAAACAGAAGTCTGATATGCTTCTTTACATTCTCGCCGTCACCGAGACGTGAATAGAGATTTATCAGCCATGCACGTGACCAGCCGGTGTGACCGCCGCCGCTTGAAAGACGACGCTCTATTGTAGTCTTTATGGCATTGAAAAGCTCCGGTGTCTCTTTGTTTATAAGGCAATCGGGATAAAGCGCAAAAGCGTGGGAAATGTGTCTGTGACCGGGCTCGGCTTCGTCGTAATCCTCAAGCCACTCCGCAAGACGGCCGTATCTGCCGACTTTAAGCTTCGGCATTTTGTCAAGTGTCTCCTGTGCCTTTTCTTTAAGACGCTTGTCACGCTTAAGGATATCCTCGCATGCTATATAATTGCGAAGCACGGCGGTGATAATCTCAACATCCATTGTGGGTGAGAATGCGATATACTGTGTTTTTGTATGATTGGGTGTATCGACATAATAGTCAAGCTCTGGGCTCATTGACGGGCCCGAACGCAGTGTGCCGTCCTCCGCTTCAAACATATAATCAATAAAGAACAGTGCGGTTTCACGCATATAGTTATAAGCGACATCTGACAGAAATTCTTTATCCTCGGTGAAGAGCCAATGCTCCCACATATGAGTTGCGAGCCATGCACCTCCGAGCGGCCAGACACCCCAAAGTCCGTCCGCAGGTGCTGTGTAGCCGTATATATCGGACAGGTGATGTGTAACTGTACCGCGGCAGCCGTAATATTTCTCCGCTGTCTTTTTGCCCGACTCAAGAAGATTATTGTTCATGTAGTCAAACAAAGGTGCGGTGCATTCCGAGATATTTGCAACCTCAGGCAGCCAGTAGTTCATCTGTATATTTATATTTGTATGATAGTCGGCATTCCATGCATTTTCAAGCTTTTCTACCCATACGCCCTGAAGGTTTGCGGGCAGAGTCTCATCACGTGACGACGATATCATAAGATATTTGCCGAAAGCGAAATAGAGTGCGGCAAGTCCGGGATCGTCTGCGTTTTCATCCTCACGAAGGCGGCGAAGACGCTCGTCTGCGGGCATTGCTTCAATCTCATCGGCTGACTCGAAAACAACATCGGAAGCACCGGCAAGTGCGGAGAAGTCCTTTTTATGCTGTTCGAACAGGTCCTCACGGTCGTCGGCTTCCTCAAGTATATCCGTGCAGACATCGGCAAAATTATCGCCTATGCTGTACTGTGTTGTAACAGAAATTGCAATAAACGCCGATTTGCTCTCGGATACAAGAATTTTGTTGTCGATATAGGACACCTTGCAGTCGCCCTGAATTTTTATTCCGACGGCAAAATCATGCTCGCCGTTCTGAGTTGTAGCAAGAACACTCAGTGTGTCGCCGTCAAAGGAGATTTTGCGGACATTCTCTCTTGTATACTCAAGCGCAAACGCGATTTTTTCGGTTGAGTCAATGCAGACCGCAGTAACCTCGGAAGAGTATGAAGAAAACGCCGTTTCGGTGACCTCGCACTCCCCTTTTTTGTATGTTGTCGTAAAATAGCCGTCAACCAGGTCAAGCTCACGCTTATAGTTTTCGGCAGGTGCTTTGTCGGCAAAAGTAATTTTTACCAGACCTGCGTATTCGTTTGATTTTACGTGGAAAATGCCTTCTTTAAGATTGGCCTTTGCCCAATCGTCAAACCGACGCACACCTTCTGAATACATACGGCGCATTTCCTGTATTTTCTCTTTGAAATTGATATTGTCGATATCCTGAACGCCGCCGTTCCAGATTGACTCCTCGCTGAGATATATTTTCTCCTCATAAGGGTCGCCGAACAGCATTGCACCCATGCTGCCGTTGCCGACGGGGAATGCAGTATCCCACTTTGTCGCGGGAGTCAGAAGAAACAGTTTGTGATTATTCATTATTTTTCTCCTCAGTCATTTTTCGCTTCGATAATATAGAGCTTTACACTGTGCTTTGACACGGCTTCGCTTATTTCTCCGAGCGATGTGAAATTGTAATCCTCCCAAACGTCATAGACATTATATTTCTCGCATTTCGGAAGGGATACATATTCTTTCTGTGTCAGCTCGTCTGTGCTGAACGAGATAATCTGCGTGGAGTTGACCTTATTAAACAGACACACAGCGATTTTGTTATCCTTAAGCGGCTTTACAAGAACATCGGCGACACCGTTTGTCTTTACACGGCGGCACTGAATGCCGAGCGGGTCCTGATCTATTGAAATAGCGGCTTTGTTTGTAACCGTCTTGTATGTTTCGCTTGTATAATCGGGTGTGCCGTCCTCTTTGACAAACTTGCGTATATCGTTGCCGAGGATAAGCGGCGCACTCATCATGCACCAGAGTGAAAAATGCGCTCTGTTTTCGTAATCGGTAAGATTACCGTTGCCGACTTCAAGCATATCGGGATCATTCCAGTTGCCGACACCTGCGGACGCGTATCTGCGAACATTGCACTCATAAATGCCGACAATTGACGGCCAGTTTGCCATAATATCGGGAGTTGTTCTCCACAGATTGCCGGCGGTCATGCCCCAACGCCAGGGCTGATTAAAGCCCCATTCGCAAATAGAGAAGCAAATCGGCTTTTCGGGATTGCCGGTTTTCTCTGCGACAAGAGCCGTGGCACGTTTAAGCTCCTTGCCCATTGCACGGTACTGCTTTGCGGCGGAATCAAAACGAGAGGCGACGGGGTTTGTTATGATAAGACTGTTCTTGCCCTTTTTAAGATGAACAAGGCCGACAAACGCTCTGCCGTCAGCCGTGGGGCTCTTTGTGCCGGGAACGTCAACGGTATAAACATCGGTGCCGTTAACCGTAACTTCGGCATATTTGCGCATAAGACCGTATTTGCGAATGCCGAGAGTGAGGTTATAGTCACCCTCCTCCGGAATTTCAACATCGCAGAAAACTGCCGAGCCGCCTGCAAAATCGAGGCCTCTTATGAATTCATGAGGTTCGGGGAGCTTTTCATCGGTGATAATTTCGGCGTTTCCGCGCAGCTCCGCAGAGGACGCAGGAACAAATATGCTGTCATTTTCACCGGGCACGGCAAACATAAGCTTTGTAATTTCGGGTGCTGTTGTCGGAATTGCGACATTATGGCAGAAATCGTACTTAAAGTATTCTATTCCCCACTGAGCAAATGTCTCGGCATCGGTGCGTTCATGATAAAGAGTACCGGGCAAATCTTCGCATGTAAGAGTTCCGTTTGAATTGTATATACCGAGCTTAAGCCCCAGTGCGTTAACCTTTTTGACAAGTGCCGGAATACCCGACGGGAATGTTGCGGGGTCGGCACTGAGTCTGCCGTTTTCATCACGCACGCTTGCCATCCAGCAGTCATCGATATTTACATACTGATAACCGAGGTCGGCAAGACCGCTGTTTTTCATGGCAACGGCAATTTCTTCTATAAGCTTTTCGTCAATATGATTGCGGAATAAGTTCCAGCTTGCCCAGCCCATAGGGGGTGTGAGTGCGACACCGTTTGAAAATCTGTCGTGTCCGTCAACGTGAATGTTGTTGGCGGAAAGAACCTTCTTGGCAATGCACACAGGGCAAAGATGATGCTTTTTGAGTTCTTTTTTTATATCGGGCATAATTAATCCTCCAATCCTTACAGATATAATACAATCAATTTCATCTAAAATCAATATAAAGATGGCGGTTAAAATAAAATAGTTGCCGGTGATTGGTAAAGAAATCGGAAGTCTGATGTCAGAAACAAAGCGTTCTGCAAGCCGAAGAAGAAAAATGAAGCAAGGAAAGTCGCCTTGCGAGGCTTTCGGACAAAAATATGGGAGATTTTCAGGCGAGAAATCAATACTTCATTGTCAGTGCGTGGCTTTTATGTTCCTTCTTTTTCATCATCGCTCATTTTATATTATTTCATCAACCTACCAATCAGGTTTATTGACAAAAAGGACTTATGATTGT
>CAVFPQ010000128.1:0-6201 GCA_963624415.1 Acutalibacteraceae bacterium
CGAAAAAATATTTTTTTAGCAATTGACATAATCGGACGGGGATTTTATAATAAGATGATAAATAAAAAACTGTACGGAGGACAATATGGGTCTTACTTTATCTCAGAAAATCATTAAAGCGCATCTTGTATCCGGTGACATGACTCCCGGGAGTGAAATCGGTCTTAAAATCGACCAGACACTGACACAGGACGCAACAGGCACAATGGCATATCTCCAGCTTGAAGCAATGGGTGTTCCGCGTGTTAAAACGGAGCTGTCCGTCGCTTATATCGATCATAATACTCTTCAGAACGGCTTCGAAAACGCCGATGACCACAGATTCATTCAGACGGTTGCCGCTAAAAGAGGCATTCGTTTCTCCCGTCCCGGCAACGGTATCTGCCATCAGGTTCATCTTGAGCGATTCGGTGTCCCCGGAAAAACGCTTCTCGGCTCCGACAGCCACACACCCACAGGCGGCGGCATAGGCATGCTTGCAATGGGTGCGGGCGGACTTGATGTCGCGGTTGCGATGGGCGGCGGCACATACTATATTCCCATGCCCAAAATGGTCAGAATTAACCTTACAGGCAAATTAAGCCCCTGGGTAGCCGCAAAGGATATCATACTTGAAGTTCTGAGAATTATGTCCGTAAAGGGCGGTCTCGGAAAAATCGTAGAGTATGCGGGCGAAGGTGTAAAAACTCTTTCCGTTCCCGAGAGAGCTACCATAACAAACATGGGTGCGGAGCTCGGTGCGACAACATCCATATTCCCCTCCGATGAAATCACACGCGAATTCCTTAAGGCACAGAACAGAGAAAAGGACTTCACTCCCCTTTCAGCCGATGAAGACGCCGTTTATGACGAAGAAATCACAATAGATCTGTCAAAGCTTGCTCCCAATGCGGCAATGCCTCATATGCCCGACAAGGTTAAGACAGTCGAAGAAATAGGCAATATCAAAATCGATCAGGTCTGCATCGGTTCATGCACAAACTCCTCACTTTTTGATATGCTCAAGGTTGCCGCAATTCTCAAAGGCAAAACAGTTGCTCCGAATGTAAGTCTTTCGATTGCGCCCGGTTCAAAGCAGGTTCTTACCATGCTTGCCGAAAACGGTGCTCTTGCGGATATGATTGCGGCAGGCGCGCGTATTCTCGAAAGTGCGTGCGGTCCGTGCATAGGCATGGGTCAGTCACCCAATTCAAAGGGTATTTCACTGCGTACATTCAACAGAAACTTTGAAGGTCGTTCCGGCACTGCGGATGCGGGAATATATCTTGTAAGCCCCGAGACGGCGGCGGCTTCCGCAATTGCAGGTGTGCTTACAGATCCCAGAACTCTCGGCGAGATGCCCGAAATTCATATGCCCTCATCGTTCAAAATCAACGATAACATGGTTGAGCTTCCCCTTGACGCAGAGGCCGCAAAGAGCGCCGAAGTTGTTTACGGCCCCAATATTAAAGCCGTTCCTCTCGGACACGCACTTGAAAATACTGTTACTTCAAAGGTTCTGCTTAAAGTCGGCGACAATATCACAACAGACCATATTATGCCCGCAGGCGCAAAGATACTTCCCTACCGTTCAAACGTACCCTATCTTTCACAGTTCTGCTTCGGAGTATGTGATAAGACATTCCCCGAAAGATGCAAAAAAGAAGGCACGGCTATTATCGTCGGCGGTGCAAACTACGGTCAGGGCTCATCACGTGAGCATGCCGCGCTCGCTCCCCTTTATCTTGGTGTAAGAGCCGTTATTGCAATTTCATTTGCGAGAATGCACAAGGCTAACCTCACAAACTCCGGCATTCTTCCGCTTACATTCGCAAATCCCGATGATTACAACGTAATCGAGCAGGGCGATGAGCTTACATTTGTCGACATTGACAAGGCTGTTGCCGGTGCGTCAACCGTTACGGTAAAAGACATAACAAAAAACAAAGAAATCACGCTTAATGCCGAACTTTCCGACAGAGCGAGAAAAATTCTTCTTGCCGGCGGACTTCTTAACTACACTGCAAAATCCAACTGAGAAAGGACTAACTACAATGTACGAAGACAAAATCAATGCTGCCGTTGAAGCGTACAAAAAGCTTCTTAATGACCAGCTCGAAAGAAACGAAAGAATTAAAGCAACAAAGGAATTTACGGATTATCAGAAGCTCGATAAAATCATTATCGGCGTTTGCGGCGGCGACGGTATAGGCCCCGTTATCACAGCGGAGTCAGCAAGAGTTCTTGAGTTCATGCTCAAGGATGAAGTCGCATCCGGCAAAATTGAGTTCAGAACAATTGACGGCCTTACAATAGAAAACCGTATTGAGCACATGCAGGCTATTCCCGACGATGTTCTCGCCGAGCTTAAAAAGTGCCACGTTATTCTTAAAGGACCTACAACCACACCTCAGGCGGGTGACGGTCTGCCCAATATCGAAAGCGCAAATGTTGCAATGCGCAAGGCTCTTGACCTTTTCGCAAACGTTCGTCCCGTTCGTATTCCCGAAGAAGGCATCGACTGGACATTCTTCCGTGAAAACACAGAGGGTGCGTACGCTGTCGGCTCATGCGGCGTAAATGTAACGGATGAGCTTGCTCTTGACTTTGTTGTCACCACAACAGAGGGCACAGAGAGAATTGCCCGTCTTGCTTACAACTATGCCAAAGCAAATAAAAAAGACAGAGTTTCAATCATTCAGAAGGCCAATGTCATAAAGACAACAGACGGCAAGTTCCTTAATATCTGCCGTGAAATAGGCAAGGAATATCCCGATATAACAACCGATGAATGGTATATAGATATTACTACCGCAAAGCTTATTGACCAAAAGCGCAGAAGAGATTTTAAGGTTTTTGTTCTTCCGAACCTTTACGGCGATATCATCACCGATGAAGCCGCTGAATTCCAGGGCGGTGTAGGCACAGCCGGAAGTGCAAATATAGGCAAGAGATATGCTATGTTTGAGGCTATTCACGGTTCCGCACCCAGAATGGTCAAAGAAGGCAGAGCACAGTACGCCGATCCTTGCAGTATGCTCAGAGCATCCGCTCTTCTTCTCTCTCACATAGGCTACACCGACAAGGCGGAAATGCTTGACAAGGCGCTTGATGTCTGCATGCTTACCGAGAAAAAGTATGTAATCACAGGTCGTTCCGACGGCTGCACATGCTCCGAGTTCGGTGATTATGTCATGGATACTCTTACCTCCATGGCTAAAGAGAACAAATAATGAAAGACATAAACGAAATCTCAAGCTCTGTAATAACACGCCTTCCGAGATATTACCGCTTTTTGTGTGAGCTTCAGAAAAAAGGTACAGTCAGAATTTCATCAAAAGAGCTTGCGGAAATAATGGGTTCGACTGCATCGCAGATAAGACAGGATTTCAACTGCTTCGGCGGCTTCGGTCAGCAGGGATACGGTTATAATATCGACCAGCTTGTAAAGGAATTGTCTTGCATAATGGGTCTTGACAACCTTAAATCCGCAATTATAATCGGTGCCGGCAATATGGGAAAGGCCGTCGCAAGTCAGATGTCATTTGAAACGATGGGCTTTAAGCTTATGGCGGTGTTTGATAAAAATCCGACACTGTCAAAGCTTCGGCTTAACGGCTTGCCCGTAAAGGATTCCGCCGATCTTGAAGTTTTCTGCACAAAGAACAAAATCGATATGGCGGTGCTGTGTATTCCTCTTGAAGCTACCCCCGGAGTTGTTGATACGCTTATTTCTCTCGGGATAAACAGCTTCTGGAATTTTTCTCACTATGATATACACTCAAAATATCCTGAGGCGACAGTTGAGAATGTCCATTTGAGTGACAGTCTTATGAAGCTTTCATACAGTATTAAAAATAACGGCAGGTGATAATATAATGATAAGAATAGTCAGTCTTGATATTGTGGATTTGATTGGATTTCCGTCCGGTATTCAGTTTGTCCTGAAAGAAAATGCCGACAACGGTGCCGTTAAGGTTTCTTTTTACAGCTTCGATATCGCCACGCAGTCAATAGCTACCGTTACAAAAAACGCTTATTTATTGACAAAGTTCGGCAATTCCTTTGAGTCGATTGCAAAACAGCTGGGCGATTATGTATCGTGCGATGTGGCAAAGCTGTGGAACGGACAGACATTTATTATATATTCGTCCGGTGAAATAGGAATTTTCGACGAGAACGGCACACTTCTGCGTACCGGTGATCTGACTTACCGTGACGCACCGGCTAGGGACGTAACAACCGACAACAATTATATATGGAGCGTTGTTCCCGCAAAAAATCTTATCATTAAGTATTCACTTCTTCAGAACAGAGTTGTCATGAGAATAGGCGGAGACAACTCAACCACATTCTCTAACCCCGTTGCCGTTTCGGAGTATGACGGTTATCTTTATGTATGCAACCGTGATTCGTGCAAAATCAAGCGTGTCAGACTTGATGATTTTTCCGTAGAGGAATATAAAGAGTTTGACGAGCCTGTTTATAAGTATATTAAAGTAGGTTCAAAAGAATTTGTTGCACTGGCATCCGGTGTGTATATGATTTAAAATAGTTTAAAACCACGTGATGAAACCGAGGGATTTTGTGCATTTAAACAAAATCCCTCATTTCATAAAAAAACACTTTACTAAACGTTGTTTTAGTGATATCATCTGTACAGTAAATCTTTAACAACGGCACAGAGAGGCCGACAAGATGATACAATAACAGTGATGCTGTCTAATATTGTAAACCATATCTTGTTGCGGCCAAAACTGCAGCAAGATTTTTTTTATCGGAGGTGCTTAACATGGATTTTAAGGCAAATCTGCTTGATGAGGCAGCTGTAAACAGAGCCTTAAGGCGAATTTCATATGAAATCTGTGAAAAAAATCACGGCACCGATGATATATGCATTATCGGAATAAAACGCAGAGGCACTTGTGTTGCCAAAATAATTCACGACAACATTCTTGCCAATGAAAATGTTGATTTGCCCGTCGGTGTTCTTGATATCACATTTTACAGAGATGACCTTTCGGAACAGAACGATATGCCCACGATTAACAGCACCGATGTTCCGTTTGACATAACAGACAAAATCGTAATTCTTACAGATGATGTTATTTTTACCGGCAGAACGGTAAGAGCCGCAATCGATGCGCTGTTTGCGCTCGGCAGACCGAGAATAATTCAGTTCGCCGCACTTATCGACAGAGGTCACCGTGAATTGCCCATAAAAGCGGATTATGTCGGCAAAAATATTCCCACATCCATGTCGGAGGTTGTCAAGGTGACATTTCCCGAATATGACAACTGCCCCACAGCGGTCTCAATTTACAGTAAATAAAGCTTCGGCTTTAATATAACAACGGAGGAATAAACATGAAACTCATCTACAACATCAATGACAAGCCCAAGTTCGGCCAGCTTGTTCTGTTCGGTCTTCAGCAGCTTCTCGCAATTCTTGCGGCTACAATTGCCGTACCCACAATTGTCGGCAACGGAATGTCGCTTTCCGCCGCACTTTTCGGCGCTGGCGTCGGAACAATCGTTTATCTGCTTTTCACTAAATTCAGAAGCCCCGTTTTTCTTGGCTCATCCTTTGCTTTCATCGGTTCCATGTCGGCTGCTTTTGCCGGTGCCATCTCAAATGCCGCAGGTTACGCCGGACTTATTCTCGGTGCGATTTTTGCAGGCCTTGTTTATGTGGTAATAGCGATTGCCGTTAAGGTTTCGGGTGTCAAGTGGATTGATAAGCTTATGCCTGCCGTTGTTATCGGACCTACGGTTTCAATCATCGGTCTTTCACTTGCCGGCAGTGCCGTCGGTGACCTTGTAAAAGGCAAAGTCCTTGACGCCGAGGGCAATTCCACAGCAAGCGTTTTTGTATGCCTTATCTGCGGTCTTATAACTCTGTTCACGGTTATTCTGTGCTCTGTTTACGGCAAGAAGATGACAAAGCTTATCCCCTTCATCATCGGTATTCTTGCAGGCTATGCGGCAGCGGTTATCTTTACGGTTATCGGCACAGCAACTGACAATCCCGCACTTATGGTTATTGATTTCTCGGTTTTCCATGACCTTAAATTCTTTGCAGTACCCGACTTTACTTTCCTTGAAGCGGCAAAGGGTGTTAAAGAACTTGATGCACAGTATATAATTACAGTTGCTGTTGCTTATGTTCCCGTTGCATTCGTTGTATTCGCTGAGCACATCGCAGACCACAAGAACCTTTCT
>CAVFPQ010000129.1:0-6190 GCA_963624415.1 Acutalibacteraceae bacterium
CACTCGCCCCTGTGGGCTCGTTTCACTCGCCCCTTTTGGCTCGTTTCACTCGCCCCTTTGGGCTCGCTTCGCTCGCCCTCTCCCCACCATTTTACCACCCTAAAATTTTTTTGTAAACCCCTACCAATTCCATCGCACCTGTGATAGAATAAAATCATCTATCGGCAATTTCGGAAAACGCTTTATAAATCCAAGGCACAGTGTCTTTCTCAGCCACTCATGCTAATTGCTCATTGCTGACTGCTAATTGCTAATTATATCCCCCCCACCAAAGGAGATTTCCCATGCTTCTTCCGGCTCCCGCAAAAATAAACCTCACTCTTGACCTTACCTGCACTCTGCCCGACGGCTACCATGCCATAAGCACCGTTATGCAGACGGTGTCTCTGTGCGATTTTGTCACGGTCGAAAAAAATGACACGCCCGGTATTGTTCTGACCTGCTCAGATCCGACTGTCCCGACCGACTCAAAAAACACGGCATACAGGGCGGCGGAGCTTTTTCTTGATCACGCAAAAATTACGGACGGCATTAAAATCCATATAGAAAAGCATATTCCGCATGAGGCAGGGCTTGGCGGCGGCAGTGCGGATGCGGCGGCTGTTTTCAAGGCGCTTGACAATATGTACCCCGGGGTGCTTGCGAACGCCGAAATTCTGTCACTCTGTCTGAAAGTCGGTGCGGATGTTCCGTTCTGCTTTGTCGGCGGCACGGCGCTTTGCATGAACAAAGGCGAGGTTATTGCGCCTCTGACACCGTTTTCTTCGTATGCCGTTATCGCAAAGCCCGATGAGGGCGTGTCAACCCGTGAGGCGTTTGCACGGTTTGATACGGCGAAAAATCTTTGTCACCCCGATATTACTTCTTTTGTTTTTTACGCACAGAACGGCGAGTATAAGAACGCTTTTTTGTCGGCATCAAATATTTTCGAACAGCTTACCGATGTAAAAACCGGCGGCAGAATAAAAGAAATCATGAAAAACAACGGAGCTTTTTATTCCTCAATGTCCGGCAGCGGCTCGGCGTATTTCGGACTTTTTGACACGCTCGAACAGGCTGAAAACGCAAAAAAAGAATTAAAAATGCTTGTGCCGTTTGCAGAAATTGTCAAATGCGAATAAAACACAATTAAAGCAAATTCATTTTTGACTGTTTACACTTATTTAATATTTAAATCTCATTTTTGCGATAATTGCGGCGTTTTTGTCTATTGTCACAAAAAAAACATTTAAAATTCGTCTTATTTTGCCCCTTTACGAGTGGCAATTTATTTGATAAAATTATACTGTATCAATCTATCGAAAGGATGATGACTATGAATAATAAGCGAGGTTACTTTAAAAGAACCTTGAGCCTCATGCTGAGCCTCCTGCTGGTGCTCGGCACATTCTGCTTCTTCAATCCGTTTAAGGAGAACGTGGAGGTTGCTGAGGCGGCAACGGCAGGTAGTTACACGTGGCGTGTCAGAGGTACATCCTCTAATAATACCGGCGGTTGGGATAAAGGTATCCTGAGAGTTTACGGCAAGCCTAACAATGGTACCGGCAATCAGGTGAATATTTATGAGGAAGAAGGAATGTATATCAACTGGAAGGAAACCGACAAAAACTGGTCCGGCGATCAGACTACATCCCAGTTCCCCACCAAACTTGAATATGAATATTCATTCGGTGGCGGTATATCTCACCGTAAAATGGATGCAACACTATATATTGACGTGTACGATAACAGAACAGGGTCGTGGGTTCAGGTGTTGTCTGTGAAATGTTACTCTTATAACTGGGGCACTAACAGCGGCAAAAAGTCAGGCGATGTTTCAAGCAAGACGCCTTATGCATATTCTTTGGGTATTTCTTCAGGCGGCTCCGTCACCGTACCGAAAGACGGTTCCGCAACGGGTTCAACCGGGTCCGCGGCAGTTTATGATCAGTATGGTGTAGAGATGTACCATGAGCCGTATAACTTCTACTACAATATAGAAAAAAAAGAAAGAGATTATACCGATCTTTCTTCAAATGGTATAACCTACAACAAAAATACCTACATAGACAAAGCTCAGGTTTTTGTTACGAATAGTGCCAAGGACTGGGTGTCAAATAACGGCACAGGTTATCAGCGTGATATATATGTAGAGGCTGAATACGGTTATAAATACTCAGGCTGGGTAGCGATAACGATTACAAACTGCCAGTATGACGCAATATTCTACAATTGCAGTACAGCCGGCACCTGGAATACTGAGTTTGAAAAAATTCCGGCATACTACAATTACAATACGACATTTAATCCCGGTACACCCGAGTTAGATGGCTGGGAGTTCAAAGGCTGGAGTACAAATAAAAATGCGTCTTCCGGCAACACTTCGTTTACAACGAAAATATACGCCGACACAAGTTACTACGCAATCTACAACAAAAAGGTCAGTGCGTACTTTAATTATCTTGACGCTAATGGCAACGCTGTTAAGTCAGCCGATGTAGGCACAACATTCAAGACAACCGATACAAGCTATACCATATCGAGCGATAAAATTCCCACTCCCGCTTCTCAAATTAAAAAAGACGGCTATACCTGGAATTTTGTCGGATGGAGAGCCGATACCGAAGCCAAAGATAAAGCCGACAATTCTATTTATACGATCAAAACCACAGATTATACAAATGGTGGCGAAAAGAATTATTATGCCGTTTACGAAAGACAGCTTGACCTTACCTTCGATGGCAACGGCAGCAGCAACAAGCAGCATCTGTACAAGACTCAGTATCTTAACGCAGGCAGTGATTCAGGCGTAACAAAGTCAGATGTAACATTTACAGCGGCAGAAATCAACTCAAAGACCGATTCAATCGCCAATACAACATTTGTCGGTTGGTCAACAAATTCCGCAGCAGAATACACAAATGTTATAAACAGCGCTCTGACATTCAAGAAAGACGCAACCATCTATGCCATCTATAAGGTCAACGTAAACTTCTATAATGAAGGCGTTCTTTATAACTCGCAGACCATAACCAGAAACAAGAACGCGAAAAACCCCGCACCCAACACAACGGGTGAAGACGGTTTCGCAAGACCTCAGAAAGCATTTGACAGTCTGCACGAGTATTATTACAGCGGTTGGGACAAGGGTCTTAACAATATTCTTGAAAATACGACAATCAACGCCACCTACGATGTTGTTGATCACACATACGAAAAATCAAATATTACCACCCCCACGTGTACCGAAAACGGCAAGGCGGATCTTACCTGCTCAAACGACAGAAAAGACACCGGCAAAAAGTGTCTGCACCTGTTAGAGGGCTATACAGAAAACATACTCAACGTAACCGATATCGCAAAGCTCGGTCACTCATGGGTTATAACCCCCGCAAAGGCACCCACCTGCACAACAGACGGTTACACAGTGCAGAAGCAGTGCTCACGCTGCAGTATATATGACACAGACAAATACGGCAAAGAAATCAAGCAGACGGTTGTTCCGTCACTCGGACACGATATCGATTTCGTAAACGATGAGCCCATCGAAGTATTCAAACATAACTGCGTAGCCGACGGTTACAAGATCTATAAATGTAAGCGTGACGGCTGCACATATACCGAAAAGGTTATTACGGAAAAAGCCGATTCAACACTTCATCAGTCAAAGGTTATTCCCGCGGTTAAAGTTTCCTGCACCACCAACGGTTCAACCGAAGGTGCTATATGCGAAATCTGCGGCGCTATTCTTGTTCAGCCCAAGACCATAATCTGCGAAGGCCACAAGTGGGATGTAGTCAAGGCAAAGGAAGCAACCTGCACAGAAGACGGCTGCACAGAGGGCAAAAAGTGCTCTGTCTGCGGACTTGTAATTTCAGAATCAAAGATTATCCCCGCAACCGGTCACAACTATGTAACCGTTCCCGCTAAAAATGCTACCTGCACCGAGGACGGCAACACATCGGGCGAAGTCTGCTCCGTTTGCGGTTATGTCCCCGAAGGCTCAACCTACGGTATAGTCACAAAGCAGGGTCATATTTATAACACCGTACCCGAAATAACAAAAGCAGCTACATGCTCCGAAACAGGACTTCAGATAATTTCATGCGAACGCTGCGGCGGCGGTGAAATTAAAGAAGAAGTCATACCTAAGCTTCCTCACACCGAAAAAACAATCCCCGCGGTTGAAGCTACATGCTCCGCCTACGGCTACACAGAGGGCAAGAAGTGCTCTGTCTGCGGCGAGATAATTGTTGCTCCCGAAAAGATTGAAAAGCTTGAGCATACGTGGGAAGTCGTTGAGGAAGGCTACCCCGCAACCTGCACAACAGACGGCAAGACAACTTCATTTAAGTGCACTATCTGCGGTGCGACAAAGGGCGGCAATGTTCTTAATAAGAGCGGTCACTCCTACGGCACGGTTACCGAAATCGCAGCAACCTGCGAAGGCCCCGGCAAGCAGTTCAAACGCTGCGGCAACTGCGGTGCAACGACAGTTGTTGAAACCAATCCTCTCGGTCATGACTACAAAGAAACAGCCGAAGTTGAGGCTACATGCACAACAGACGGCAAAAAGGCGGGCGTTGTCTGCATACGCTGCGAAGATATTCTGAGCGGATGCGAAATAATCGAAGCAACCGGTCATAAATGGGAAGAAAAGACAATCAAAGCCACTTGCACAACAGACGGCAAGGTTTACGAGGTCTGCTCAGTATGCGGTGCAGAGGGTGAAACAATCTCCACGACACCGGCACATCATACAGCAGTATATGTTGCCGAAGTAAAAGCAACCTGCACACGTTCCGGTTACACTGCCGGCACAAAATGCTCCGTATGCGGTAAAGTTCTCTCCGGTTGTGAAAGAACAGATCCTGCCGAGCATAATGTATATGTATACCAGGAAGCAATAGCCGCGACCTGCAATACTATCGGCTGGACAGAAGGCACAAAGTGCTCCGTGTGCGGACTTATAATCAAGAAATCCACTGTTGTCGCAAGACTTGAGCACACATACGGTTCATGGGAAACAGAGTATAAAGCAACATGCACCGGCGGCGGCAAAATGGTAAGAGAATGCACACTGTGCGGTGCCCAAGAAAAAATGACGCTCCTTCCGAAGGGTCACTCATACAGCGGTTACGCAACACTCTATGAACCCACATGTGAAACCACCGGCTGCAAACAGCGTGTCTGCAAGAACTGCGGTGATGTTGAAGATGTTGCGATAGCAGCAAAGGGTCACGTAAAAGTTGAAGTGGCTGAAATTCCCGCTACATGCACAGCCGACGGTCTTACCGCAGGCGTAAAGTGCAAGGTTTGCGACAAGGTATTTGAGGGCATCGAAAAGATACCCGCAACAGGTCACAAATGGGTGAAAACAAGCTCCGTTGAAGGCGACTGCGAGCATGATTCCTATGATGTCTACACCTGCGATACCTGCCATGCAACCGAAAACCGCATAACAAAGTACAGCACAGGTCACTATACGGACACCGCTCCCACATGCAAGCAGAGATGCATATGTGATACCTGCGGTCAGGAATACGGCGAACTCGGCGAACATAACTACGAAGCAGTGACAACCGCTCCCACATGCACACAGGACGGCTACACAACATACACCTGCACATACTGCGGCAATTCCTACGAGGCTCTGCCCACAGCGGCAACAGGCGTACACAGCTATGTTGAAGTAGGCGTAGAAAAAGAAGCCACCTGCACAGAGGAAGGCATAAAGATTCTCAAGTGCAAGACCTGCGGCGGAACAGTTACCGAGACTATCCCCGCAAAGGGCCACAACGTAACAGAGTGGACAGTAGACGGCGGCAACTGCTCCGGCACATGCTCCGAGTGCGGCGAAATCGTAACAAGACCCGCAACTGACTCCGACTACACAGAATGCGATCGTTGCGGACTCAAGCACACAAGAAGCACAGGCCTGTTTAAGTACAGAGGTTTGTTCTGCTCCATCAGATACTTCTTCCGTCAGATTGCAAAGCTTTTTACTAACAAGTAATAGCGGCGGAAAAAACCGATAATAAAATGAAATCCCCCCGGACGCGATGTAAAAACAGGCGTTCGGGGGGATTTTTGGGTTATGAGGGGAGACAGGCAATTAGCAATTAGAAATTGGGAATTAGCAATGGGGGGGAGGTTGCGAAGCGAGGCATGGGCGGCGAGCGAAGCGAGCCGCAGGGGCCGAGGAGGGCGT
>CAVFPQ010000130.1:0-6163 GCA_963624415.1 Acutalibacteraceae bacterium
ATATGGGAGATTTTTCGGCGAGAAACCAATACTTCGTTGTCAGTGCGTGGCTTTTCCTTCAGCTCTCTTTTCTTGCGTATTTCGTTTCGCCGGCATTCCGCGAAGCATATAAATCAAGTCCGCAGGACTTCCGAAATTGCTAACTGCTAATTGCTAATTGCTAATTATCTTACGCTTTTTTCTTAAAGATATTGCGAATATCGAAATTCAGCACAAAATTGCCGAGCTTCTTTTCTTCGTTCATCTTGTTGTAAATGAACTTTACGATAAGATAGGCGAGAAGCCCCGCAAGTCCGCCGACGATTATGCCGCCCAAAATGTCAGAGGGGAAGTGAACATACAGATAGTTTCTCGATGCACCCATCAGAATTACAAACACAAACGCCAGCCAGCTTATATTCTTTTTGCAGAACAGAAATACCGGTGTCATTGCCGCCATTGCGGAAGTCGTGTGTCCCGAGGGGAATGAGTATTCGCTCTCAAGTCTGCCGTTTACTTCACTCCAATAGTCCTGCCAGTGCTGTGTCGTTGCATACGGACGGGGACGGGCTACGATGTTCTTGATAGTGAGATTTGTGAACACCGCACCGATAATGATGCCGCCGAGCATACCTGCGCCGACCTTGCGTGTTTTCTTGAACATGAGAAGAATGAGTGAAAGTGCGATGAGGAAATATCCGTCTTCACCGAGAAGCGTAAAATGCTTGAAGAAGAAGTCGAAAAATCCGCCTGCCGCACCTGAGTGCAGCTTGTAGTAAAATTCGAGTATTGCCGTGTCAAATGATGCGAAGGTGTTGTTAATCCATTGTGCCGCCGCAGTCATATTTTCGGCAAGAACAATTGCAACCTGTTCCATAATTGCCTCCTGTTTTTTTGTTATAATAATATTAGCATAGATTATATCGGGAAATCAAGATTATTCGGGATACTTTATATAATGCATAATGCATAATGAAGGAAAACGCTTTTGCGTTTTGGATTATAAGCTTCGCAGTCGATTGAATTGCCGATAAATAAAAGCATAAAAGGCAGTGCCGGCTTATAAATCCAAGTCCGCAGAACTTCCGACATTGTTAATTGTTAACCGCTGATTTCCGCTTTTTTTGCCGCTGCTTTTTCCGCCGCAAATCTTATCACGTGCATGGCGGTCATCTGAAGCTCGCCGAGTGTCATGCCCTCTTCCTTGCCGAGAGTTTCAAGAAGTGTGCCGTCCGGGACTTTTTTGCCTGCTCTCGGGCCGCCCGGCATAAGAACATCCACACCGGCTCTTACTCTGTACGCCTGATTTTTCATAGCCGGGAATTCGGGTGACGCACTCGACTGCATCCACCAGTCGGTCATTACAACTCCGCCGAAGCCCCATTCTCCGCGAAGAATTGATGTTACAAGCTCATAGTTATAGTGTCCCCATACGTCGTTTATCTTGTTGTATGAAGTCATAATCGCTCTGGGGTGTGATTTCTTTACGCAGATTTCAAATCCCTTGAGATATATTTCACGCAATGCTCTCTCGGACACAATCGAATTGTTTCTTGTTCGCCTTGTCTCCTGATTGTTGCAGCAGAAATGCTTGGGACAGGCGGATACACCCGTGCTCTGAAGCCCTTCCACAACAGCCGCCGCAATTTCTCCGGATATAACCGGATCTTCGGAATAATACTCAAAGTTTCTGCCGCAGAGGGGATTTCTGTGAATGTTCATTCCGGGAGCGAGCAGAACATCCGAGCCTCTTTCGAGCATCTCTTTGCCCAGCAGGGAATATACATTCTTAACTGTATCGATATTCCATGTCGATGCCAGCGCCGCACCGTTCGGAAGCAGAGCGGACGACTCGCAAAGACGAATACCCGAAGGCCCGTCCGTGCAGGTAATCGGAGGAATACCCTTATCACGAAGCGACTGTGTGACACCGCCGAAAACGCCCGCGTTGCCCGTCGCTCCCAAAGGTGAGTTCATGATATAGTCGCCTCTTGAAATGGCCTCAAGCTCATCATCGGACAGAGTGGCAATGAGATCGGCGATTGTCGCTTCACCCTTTATCACATCGTCCATTGTTATATTTTTGTCGGTACGCTTAAGATACGGCGGCAGATGAGTCAGAATTTTCTCTTTGAGATCAACGCTTCTTGTCGGAGTCGGCTCAAATGTCTTTCGTGTCTTGCCGTCGGTATAGAGGGGTCTCAGACGCATAAAACGATTCTCATAAGACGGCGCCGAGGTCTGCGTCAGCTTTACAAGCACTCTCGTATCCGCTTCTTCATGTATGCCGGCACTGATTGTATGGCGAATATCCGTGCCTATTCTTATGTCGTATCTGCCCTTTTCGAGAACATAGCACGACTCATGCCCCGTTATGCCGCTGTCGTCATACGAAGCTATAAGATACTCCGTGAAGGGGATTGATATATGCTCGGTCTCCCCGGGAGCAAGCTCCTTTGTCTTTTTGAAGGTTGTCAGACGCATTTCGGGATTCCGGAGCTTGACACCCCTGAAAGCACAGTAAACCTGCACGGTTTCTTTGCCCGAACAACTTCCGGTGTTTGTAATGTCCGCTTCAACCGTTAGTGTGCCGTCATTATATTTAAATGTAATGTCGGAATAATCGAATGTCGTATATGACAGACCTCTGCCGAACTCGAACAGCACTTTTTCGGGGCAGAACGTTTCAAAATATCTGTATCCGACAAAAATGTCCTCAACATATGTGTTCTGCTTCTTGCCGCCGAAATTGTCGGACGAGGGGTAGTCTTCATAGCTTTTCGCTATCGTATCGGTAAGCTTGCCCGAAGGCGTAACTGCGCCCGAAACTATATCGGCAACGGCGTTTCCGGTTTCCATGCCGCCCTGCCAGCAGACAAGAACCGAGGGAATACGGTATCTCTCAACCCACGAAAAATCAAACACGCCGCCGATATTCAGAATAACGCACGTTCTGTCAAAATGCTTTGTGACAAGATAAAGCATGTGTTCCTCTTCGTCGGTAAGATAGAAGCTGCCCTTTTCGAGCTTGTTCTCCCTGTCTTCGCCCGCCGCTCTGCCGATAACGACAAAAGCCGTGTCGGACTTGTGTTTCGCTTCGATTACAACAGCCTCCGAGAGGGGCATTTCATCGTAGCTCATGGGCCAGAAGCCCCAGAAGCCGTTGTCAACGGGGTTCTTTTTACGCCACGCTTCATAAACAAGATCAAGCTTTTTGTTTATCGTAATGTTCTTGTTCGCCTTAAGACCGTCCGCAATTGATACGGTATAATGGGCGTTTACATCGCCGCCCGAGCCGTAGCCTACAAAAAATGTATCGTATGCCGTTCTGCCGAACAACGCTATATTGTTTTCTTTGCTTACGGGAAGAATATTATTGTCGTTTTTAAGAAGCACACACCCTTCGGCGGCTGCCTCTCTGCACGCTTCACCTATGCCTTCGACAGGCGGCAGAAAATCGCCCTTGCCTTTAACGGAAGTCTGCGCCACACTGTTTGCGACACCGTTTACTATCATCCCGACTGCTCTGTTTAATTTTTTCGGTAACTTCAACCGAACTCACCTCCGAACGAAAATCACTTATATTTTAACATACCGTGACGGAAAAATAAAGTATGAACGGATAAATTTTATCGGACACACAAAAACAATCGGCAATCGGCAATGTCGGAAGTCTTGCGGATTTAATTTGCGACCGGAGTGGTTATACTTGCCTTTTGACAAAATGATTTTGCCGTGTTGACAAATTCGCGTTCTCAGAGTATAATAAAGCCAAAGAGACGTTTCCGTGATAGACGGTTACGCCCTCATGATATGGCTAAAGAAATAACCGGTACATTTGGTCGTGTATGGCGGTTATTTCTTTTTATGTTCGAGAATCGCAATGACAAGCTTTATGACTGCCAAGACAAGCTCTGCTATGCAAATAATAATCGGCATGAACGAAGTAATTTCGCCAATCGACATAAGATGCATGAACATCACCCCCTCGTATAAAAACTCTGAGGGCGAGAATGTAACCGCTACCGTTTTTCGGGATACGCCTCTTCGGCTTTTTTATAGTATATTATTCCGAAAATTTTGTCAACAATAAAAATCAGACGGCATTGTTAACGCCGGACTTCAAAAAAATATGGTTATAATGAAGGGCGAATAATCGTTTGACACGGAAAAGTAAATAGAGTAAAATAAAGCCATGCACTGACAATGAAGTATTGGTTTCTCGCCGAAAAATCTCCCATCTCTTTGCCCGAAAGCCTTGCCGCATTTTCGGGCTTCGATATGAAAATTTTTTCTTGGCTGCGAAACTGATTTGCATTTCAAAACAACAATTCAACAAAAGCAAACAGTGCATTTTTATTCTGAATAACTGTTTTTTTACATTAGGTTGATGATTTGTCTTTGAATTGATAATGCATAATTCATAATTTCGGGAAGCACGGTGTGCCTTGGATTATATGGCTTCGCTAAGCAATTAACAATTAATAATTAACAATCAACAATTTCGGAAGTCCTGCGGGTTTGATTTATATAGCTTCGCAAAAGATTAGATTATGGGGCTTTTTCAGACGTTGACGTGAGTTTTGAACTGTTGGCTTCGCGGAAGGCGGGCTTTTGGGTACTGCCGGGCTTTTGCCGTAGGCAGGGCTGACCCGCCGGTCGGGGCACCCGTCTGCCCGTTCGGTCAGTTTTATTGAAAAATCCCGACTTTTATTCCGGACAGCCGGGTACCGCCTCCCGGCGGGGGCCCTCGCTCGCCTTCATTTATTAAGCCGCCGATGGTCGGCGACTGAATAAATTCGCCTCGCTCGGGCCTTTGCCGTCATACCGCTTACGCTTCTGACGGCAGGTGTGCCGCCTCGCTATCCGAGTCGGCTTGCCGCTCCTCGTCGGCTTTCGCCGCCTCGTCGCGGCTTCGCCCACAAATTATTTTATAAAACGGAGTTCGTTAAAATGATTGATAAAGATTTCGGCTGTCCTGTCGCCAAAAAATGCGGCGGATGTCAGCTTACCAATATGTCGTACCCTCAGCAGCTGTCTTTTAAGCAGGCGAAGGTAATAAAGCTTATGGGGCGTTTTTGCCATGTCGATGAAATTATCGGTATGGATAACCCCTATCACTACCGCAATAAAGTACAGGCGGCGTTCGGCGTGACACGAGGCGGTCAGATTATTTCGGGCGTATATCAGTCCGGCTCTCACCGAATTGTAAAGGTTGATGACTGCCTGATTGAAGACAAGACTGCGGACGAGATTATAGTTTTTATACGATCTCTTGCAAAGTCATTCAAACTTAGTATATATAATGAAAACACCGGCAGAGGCTTTCTGCGGCATGTTCTTGTAAAGCGTGCATTCGGCACAAATGAAGTTATGGTTGTGCTTGTGACGGGCAATGAACCGTTTAAGTCAAAGAATGATTTCATAAAAACTCTGCTTAAGAAATTTCCGGTTATCACAACCGTAGTACAGAGTATAAACGATCGTTTTACAAGTCTTGTTCTCGGAAATACCGAAAATGTACTCTACGGAAACGGTTATATCACAGATGAGCTTCTCGGCAAAAAATTCAGAATTTCCGCACGGTCTTTCTATCAGATAAATTATGTCGGCACACAGGCACTCTATTCAAAAGCTCTTGAATTTGCGGATCTTAAAGGCAATGAGAGAGTTGTTGACGCATACTCGGGTGTCGGCACGATTGGCATTCTCGCTTCAGACAAAGCCGGCGAAGTGATTTCGGTTGAACTGAACAAAGATGCCGTAAAAGACGCAAAGAAAAACGCCGCTGTTAACGGCATTAAAAATATATCATTCTATTGTGCCGATGCCGCCGAATTTCTTGAAGGAATGGCATCGGAGGGTGAAAATGTCGATGTTGTCATAATGGACCCGCCGAGAGCCGGCAGTACCCCGGTTTTTCTTAAGAGCATAGTATCGGCTAAAGCGAAAAAAATCGTATACGTCTCCTGCTCCCCCGACACTCTGGCACGTGATGTCACATACCTTACCCGCAACGGCTATACCGTCAAAAAAGTTCAGCCGGTGGATATGTTCCCGCATACGGCACATGTTGAAACAGTAGCCTTGTTAACACGCATGAAATAAGGATTTCGGGGGAATTTGGTGTAAAGAAAATGGCGTTTTGTCCACCGTTTGTCCACTGTTTTTGTCCGGTGATAAT
>CAVFPQ010000131.1:0-6150 GCA_963624415.1 Acutalibacteraceae bacterium
CCGCTTGCACAGGCAATACTCACGATAATAGCGGCTGTCTGTGCCGTCGGCAGTGAAGGGCTGATTATTGCGGCATCGCTTGCCAAATCCGATTCGCCCGTTGTTGAGGTATCCGAATACTGGTGGGCTCTTATTATCGTGCTTGCGGTTTTCGCGGTTTATATCGGGCTCAATATTAAGATGTACAAGAATCTTCCCGTTATTCCGATTTCCGAAGTCGACCAAAAGAGAATTGATCTCAAAAAGAAAATAAAACACGGCGAGATTACTTATGATGACCTGCCTGTTCCGATTTTTGAGACGGAAGAAGAAAAACTCAAGCGTGAAAATGCTTTGGCAGGCAGTGAGAAAAAGAAGAAAGATAAGAAAAAGAAGAAGGAGGCAAAAGTCGATGAGTGAAAATAATACCCCGGTCGAACATAAAAACAAGCTTTCGATGAAAACAATGGTCGGCATTCTTGTCGGTTCGCCTCTGATTGTTATTCTTATCTGCTCAATTGCGATTACGATAACGGCTAAAAATCTCGAAGAGGACACAACCGCCGAGGTTGTCGAAACCGTCGAATATGTTCTTGATGAACCCGCTGAGGGCGAAGATGTCGACAAAAATGATGTAATTGAGCTTATTGACACGGTGCTTAACGCAGATGACGTAAAGCTTTCGTTCGGTTCATCCGTAAACGCTTCTCTTGCCGATTGCTCGCTTGACGACAGCAAGAAAAATCTTCTCTCGTTTGCGGTCGGAAAAACAGGCTCGAATATTTCCGGAGAGTTTTTCGATTCCGAAAGATATTCTTCAACATACGGCCGCAACACAATTCTTACAAATGCGATTTATCCGAAAGCCAACACGGAAATCGCTTTTGAAAAGAACGATAACGACGAATTTATCTATACTTACATTCCCGAAGAAGCCTTCATCGGTCTGATGGTGGCTGAGGATGCCAAGATGCTTTCCGATACGGTTGCCGCCTGTGCGAAGTTCCTGTCTGCCGATACTTCATCATTTGCAACATCCGAAAAGAGTGTTGAAATGAGAGTCAAGGCCGATGCCGTAACAGGCAAAATCAAAGAAATCGCAAAAATTCGCACATATGTCATTAACTACACGGGTAACGACGGACTGACATTTACAGTTGAGCTTACTGCAACGGGAACGTTTAACATTACCTTCGCCGGAATCGAGATTGAGCAGGATACTATAACAATCCACGACAACGGTTATGATAATCTCGCAATCACCGCCAACGTTGACGAAAACGCCGCACAGGATGAGTTCTCCGTTGAGTTTGTTTCATCCGATCCGTCGGTATGTACGGTTGACGAGAACGGCACTGTTGAAGCCGTCAAAGAGAGCGAAACGCCTGTTACAATTACCGTAACGCTTAAATATCTCGGTGAAACCTATACGGATTCCTGCCTTGTATATGTCACAAACGATGAAACAAAAACAGCATCGTCAAGTGCATTTATCGGATTTAATTTAAAGGAGGTTAAGTAATATGTCAGAAGCAAACGAAAATAAAAACACCTCCGCACAGACTGCCGAAGAAAAGCAGGTTAACCTGTATGAAAACTTTAACTATGTCGGCGTAAAAGAATCCGCGGCATATGTCCTTAATGACGTTTCGAATACATTCAACATTGATTCATTCAGCGACCGTTTTATATGGGACGTTGTCAAGGTTGATTTCACGATAAACGCAATTGTCAATATTTTTACATCTGCATGGGATATCATTAACGATATCATGCTTGCCACAATTGTTGACAACACACGTACCCGCCTCGGCAAATTCAGACCGTACCTTCTGGGAATGCAGATTCCGCTTACTCTTTTGGGCGCAATGTACTGGCTGTTGCCGATAATGTTCCCGGGTTCATCCGCAACGTATGTCCCGAAGCTTATTGTCTATTTTGCTTTTACGGTTATTAAAGAGACCGCAAGCACCGCCGTATCCGTCGCAAAGGGCGGCTATATGTCAACCATAACGCCAAACCCGAACGAACGAGTGCGACTGATTACACTTGCCGAGCTTCTGTCCGGCTACCTCGGTGAAGATATGCCGAGATATATATTCGGTCTTGTATATGACCTCATCACCACAAACAAAATTAAAATGCAGCTTTCAACTGCGTTTGCGACATTCGGTATTTCAACCGGACTCATTTCATGCGCACTCACATTCTGGTTCTTTATTGTATCAAGAGAGAGAGTTCCGCAGTCAATCGAACGCCCCAACATAAAAGAAGGACTCAAGGCCATATTTACAAACTATCCCGTTCTTCTTATGTGTCTGTCCGACTTCCTCGGCGGCTTCAAGATAAGCACCAGCGAGTCAAACTACTTTATCGATGTTTTCGGCTCGGAAGCCATGGCAAACACACTGATAAATATTGCCAATATTCCGTCCTCCGCAAACGGCAGTATCTCTTATGCTTTTGTTGCTCCCTTAAGACATCATTTCTCCTCAAAAGCACTGTGGGTAGGCGAGCATCTTTATTCTACGGTTCTGAGTGTCGCATACTTTACTTTCGGACTTGTAGATCGCAACTATATGAAGCTTATGCCGATGATTGTCGCTTTGGGTGTGCGTGAATTTTTCTCAAAATTTGCTTTCGGTGTCAGAAAGGTTATCAATGCCGATCTGTGGAACGAAGCCATGGACTACTGCGAATGGAAAAACGGCTACCGAATGGAGGCCACAACATCAGTTGCGAAGAATCTTGTGCTTAAAATACAGTCTTCTATCATGAACTCCGTAAAGAGCATTATTCTTAAAAAGATAGGTTATGTTCAGGGACTTCAGATAGGCACACAGGACACCCGCACAAAGTTCTGGATGTTTGCACTCGCAAGTATCATTCCCTGTGTCACCGGAATTTTCGCCATAATTCCCAAATTCCTGTGGCCGCTCTCAAGAGAAAAGCGTGTACAGATGTACAAGGACCTTGCCGAACGCCGCAGCACAACCGTTACCGAAGGCGCTTCCGAAACGGTCTGATAAACTTAATAATAAAACAAGAGCCGCAGTCGGAATGTTCCCCTGCGGCACTCTTTTTAATTAACAACTAATAATGAATGAAAACGCCGAAGCATTATGGATTATAAAGCTTCACAAAATATAATACTTATCAAAAAAACACCCGGAAGCAATCTGACTGCCCCCGAGTGTTTATATTTCTTTATTTTACAGCGTTTTTGCCGTATTCTATGCCTTTTTGAAGTGCCTTGTGATTGAGCTCAAGCACTTCTTTTTTCTTTGACGCGAATTTCTTGTCAAGGCTTGCCGAAATTGCTTCTTCCGTGATAATTCCGGCACCCGATCCTACCAAAGCACCGATAAGAATTATATTAGCACATTTTATATTGCCGAGTTCAACCGCAAGATCGTCAGCGGGAACTTTTACGACCGTTATTCCTTCCGCATTTATATCGCAGTCGATACGGCTTGTGTTGGCAACAAGTATGCCGCCCTCACGAAGCGCATGGGCGTATTTTGCGTATGCCTGCTCATTCATTACAATAAGCGTGTCGCACTTGCTGGCAAGGGGTGAAATAATCTCCTCCTCATTTACAACAACGGTGCATTTCGCACTGCCGCCACGCTGTTCGGGGCCGTATTCCGGAAGGTATGTCGCACAGTTTCCGGCAGAAACCGCAGTCTGTGCTATCATGATGCCGGCACTCATAACGCCCTGTCCGCCGGAGCCTGAAATAACAAGAGTCTTTTTCATTTTACTTCACACCGTCCTTGAATTTATCTTTGTAAACACCGGGAACAAAATACGGAATTGTATTCGATTCCATGTAATCAAGAGTCTGAAGCGGTGTCAGCCCCCAGTTTGTGGGGCAGTTGCCGAGAAGCTCGATAAACGAAAAGCCCTTTTCAGCCATCTGAATTTCAAATCCCTTGCGAATGGCCTTTTTCGCGTCACGGCATCCCTTGGGTGTATTAAGCGCATAACGTGCGACAAATGCCGGTGCTTCGAGAGTGGCAAGAAGCTCACACATTTTAAGCGGATAACCGGTAGTTTCGGGATCTCTGCCGTAGCGTGTTGTTGTGGTCTTCTGCCCTATAAGCGTTGTGGGCGCCATCTGACCGCCTGTCATGCCGTAGGTCTGATTGTTAAAGAAAATGACGGTTATATTCTCGCCTCTGTTTGCGGCGTTCATGATTTCGGCAAGTCCTATTGCGGCACAGTCGCCGTCGCCCTGATAGGCAAAAACAAGTCTTTCGGGGTTGGCTCTCTTGAAGCCTGTGGCAACCGCCGGAGCTCGACCGTGTGCGGCACCGAGAATATCACCCTGCCAATATATAAGATTAAGTGTCGCACAGCCGACAGGCAGAATATGCACGCAGTTTTCGTGCTGTCCCATTTCGTCGACTACCTCGGCGATAAGCTTTGTCGCGAGGGAGTGCATGCATCCGGGGCAAAAGCCGCTGGGTGTTTTTCTTATTGAATCCGGTCTTTTGTAAACAGCCATCAGTCGGCACCTCCGTCACAGATTTTTTTAATGCCGTTATAAATTCCGTCGTCATCGAACAGCACGCCGCCCGTATGACAGCATTCATAAATGGGAGCTCGCCCTTTTACCTGAAGCTCAATGTCATCGTGCATCTGAGCGGGTATTGCAAGCTCAATATCAATAAAGCCCTTAACTTTTGTATAGTCAAGCTTTTCGAAGCTCTTTTTGGGGAACGGATTAACGGTAATCGGTCTTATCATGCCGATTTTGTAACCCTCGGCACGCAGATTTATTATAGCTTCCTTTGCACTGCGTGAAGCGATACCGTATGCGACAACAATATATTCGGCATCGTCAATCATAAATTCCTCTACACGCACATCATTCTCTGCCCAGCGTTTATACATTTCGGCACGTGCGATATTCTGATTTTCAAGTACCTGTTCCGTAAAATACGCGCTCAGGATTCTGTCATCACGAGGACTGTCGGACGGACGGTTAAGACTCCATGAATTTGTGGGAGTTCTGTCGGGCTCTTTCATTTCGGGCAGCTCAACCTGCTCCATAATAGAACCGAGACAGCCGTCCATAAGAAGCATAACCGGGTTTCTGTCACGCTCGGCATAGTCCCATGCCGTATAAGTAAGGTCAACAGCCTCCTGCAATGTGGCGGGGGCGAAAACTATGACCTTAAATCCGCCGTGACCTAATGCTTTGGTCGCCTGAAGATAATCCTGCTGTGCGGGCTGAATAGAACCGAGTCCGGGGCCTCCTCGGCTGATATTGCATATAACCGCCGGAATGCGAGTGCCGGCAAGATAAGAAATGCCTTCCGCTTTAAGGCTTATGCCGGGGCCCGAGGAGCTTGTCATAGCTCTGCAGCCGGAAGCCGCCGCACCGTATACCATATTGACGGACGCAACCTCACTCTCACCCTGTACGAATGTGCCGCCGACTTCGGGCAGACGCCACGAAAGATATTCGGGGATTTCGTTCTGAGGAGTAATGGGGTAGCCCGCAAAAAATCTGCAGCCGCCTCTGACAGCCGCTTCGGCAATAGCTTCGTTGCCTTTCATAAGTACCTTGGCCATTACTTTGCCTCCTTTTCCGAAAGCTCAATTGCTCCCTCGGGACAGATTGTCGCACACATCGCACAGGCAATGCATATGTTTTCATCTGTCATATGCGGGTAGAAATATCCGCGTTTGTTTCTCTGACTGCCCATTTCAAGAATTTTCTTGGGGCAGTATTTGATGCAGTATCCGCACCCCTTGCAAAGGGTTTCGTTTATGCTGAGCATTACCGTTCCTCCAATACTCTCACATTTGTGTGATTTGAATAACAAAAGATATTTTATCACTTATGCATCATGTTTTTCAAGAATTTCGGCAAATTTTTACGGGCAGATAACATACATTTTAATAAAATGTGTCGATATTGGTGCTTTGATGGCTGTTAAGTTGGTGATAAAAAAGAAAAAAAGAAATAATCATAGGCGCCGGAGGTTAATATTGACGGGAAAATATTTTTTGTATAAGTCAGATTTTTCGTTAATTTGTGAAATAAAATTCCCGGGAAAAATCAAAAGCTTTACGGAACAAAATAGAGTCTTTCTGTATAAAAACTCGCGTCAGCTATACTACGTATAACTGACTTGCACTTGACAAGCAAGTACAAGT